>JALEWQ010000133.1 GCA_022783305.1 Trueperella sp.
AGCTGGAACCGGGCGGCCTCCACCGGGGAGGCCCCGCCGATCAACGCGCCGACGAACGCACCCGGCATCGTGACAAGGCCGGTGGACTTCGTCTTGTCGATCGTGGGAAGAAGCATCTCCTCGATCGCCGTCTTACTGACCCGGGAAAAAGCCTGGGGTGGGCGTGCCCCAAGGGCGAACCAGCCCTCCACCTCGCCACGCTGCGCCTGGGAGCTGGCAAGGAATCGCCGCCCGGACAGCGTCGCCGCTGACATCGAATTGCCGGTGATGATGCCGCCGATGGCGATGAAATTCGAGACCGTCAGCTCCATCATCCGCATCGCGAAGATCGCCGTGACGACCGTCAGGGCCGCCGTGACAATGCCCGCGACTGCGGCACGCCGCCCATAGGGCAGTTCTTTGAGCCGTTTGCCCGCAGTGAGCGAGGCGACTGTCATCATCACGGCCAGCATGACCCCGGCTGTCCAGGGGTACTGGAATATGCCTTGCAAAATGAGTGCGAGTGCCGCCAGCTGGACTATCGCGCGCAGGGCCGCAGTCAGCGGCTGGATCCCCACCCGCAGACCCGCCCAGCGTTGCAGTCCAAGAGTGGTCGCGACCATCACGGCAACGCCGAGGCCGGTCATGACAAGAAGTCGGGTCGCGTCGTTCACAGTTGCTTCTCCTGCTCAAACTGCGCGCCGAGCTCATCCAGCGCCCCGAGCGAGAGCGCGGCCACCCCGCGGTAGAAGGCCGTGGCGGCGTGCTCGCGTGCGGCGGACAGCATCTGCGGCGCCCACAGCGCCAGATGCTCGCGATAGAACCTTTCGACGACGTCGAGGTAGCGGCGGGTGTCCGTCAACGCGCCGACGTCGAGCGCACTGAGCGTGCGAGCGAGCCCCTGCGCGACGAAGTCGAACTCGAGCCCCACGTGGTCATCTGGCTCCTTGTGGAGGTAGGGGGCCTGCAAGTCGAGCTGGCGGTAGGCGGCACGCACCTGCAGGGTCTCCTCGTCGAAGACCAGCCCGTCCTTGCCGCGGTGAACCGACTCGAAAGGGGCGACGAGCGCGGTGGCGGTGCGGCCGTAGAGGGCGTTGATATCCGCGCGAAGCAGATCGGTGCTCTCGCCCGCGCCGAAAGAGTCGGCCCACTCGCGCAGGCCGGCCGAGGTGTGGGCCGAGTCCGAACTGGCAAGCGGCCACTGGGTGTACAACTGGCGCAACTGGGCGAGCGTGTCCTCATCCGGGGCGTCGAGGTGCAGGCGCCCGAGGGTGAGGAAAGCGGCCGCGAGGGCGTCGATACGATCTTCGTTGAGCACGGTGGCCTTTCCGCTCTACTTGGCGAGCTTGTGGTCGAGGAAAGAGAAGATCAGGGCCGTCATGAGCGCGACCTGCTCGATGTCAGCCGCGCCGGCGTGGCCGCCCTCGGTGTTTTCGTACAGCCACGATTCGAGGCCCATGTCCGTGAGCAGGGCGTGGAACTTGCGGGCGTGGCCGGGGTGTACCCGATCGTCCCGCGTGGAGGTGGTGAGCAGGATCGGCGGGTGGGGGCCGTTGCCGACGTTGTGGTAGGCCGAGTAGCGCTCCATGTAGGACCAGTCCGCCGTGTCCGGATCGCCGTACTCGCCCACCCACGACGCCCCCGCGAGCAGGTGCGAATAGCGCTTCATGTCCAGCAGCGGCACGCGGCACACGATGGCCCCGAAGAGCTGCGGATACGTGGTGTACATGTTGCCCATGAGCAGCCCGCCGTTCGAGCCGCCGATCGCCGCAAGCTGCGCAACGGTGGTGATCCCGCGTGTCACCAGGTCCGCCGCCACCGCGGCGAAGTCCTCGTAGGCCTTGTTACGGTGTTCCTTGAGCGCCGCCTGGTGCCACGCCGGCCCGAATTCGCCCCCGCCGCGGATATTGGCGACGACGTAAACGCCGCCCCGCTCCAACCACAGCTTGCCATAGGCGCCGAGGTAGGCGGGCAGGCGCGCGACCTCGAACCCGCCATAGCCGTCAAGCAACGTGCGGGTGGGCTGATCGCCCGACAGCGCGCCCTCCGGCCCGATCACGAAGTAGGGGATCGCAGTGCCGTCCTTCGACTCGGCCCACAGCTGGCGGATCTGAAGCCCCGCGGCGTCGAAGCGCGCGGGCGCCGAGCGCAGCTTGCGCGCCGCCAGCTCGCCCGGCCCGACGTGTCCCATATATAGCGTGGTGGGGGTAAGGAAATCCGAGATCGTCATCCACACGTCGTCGGACTCCAACGCATCCACCGCCGCGATATCCACCGTGGCGAACTCGGCAGCCTCCGGGGTGACCTCGGCGATCTCCCAACGCTGCCCGCCTGCTGGATCGGCGCAAAAGAAAATGCGGGTCTTGACGTTATCCAACACTGTCATCACGAGCCCGGAGGCCGTGGCGGTCACCGCAAGGAAGGAGGTGGAGCCCGTGGGGGAGTAGAGCACCTGAACATCGGCCGCATCTGGGCCCGCGATCGCCGCCGCGGCCGGTACCGCCACCAGCGCACCCGCCGGGATTACACGCTCGCCGAGCGCCCAATCATGACGCAGGGTCAGGATCGCCCAGTCCCGCACCAGCCCAACCTCCGCCGAGCGCGGGAGGCGGACCTCCCTCAGCGCCGCCGGCAACTCCCCGCCGTCCTCCGCACCAGCCGTGCTACCGCCGCGACCTGCTACGACGGCGTCGCGGTCAACGACGTAGTTGATCGTCGTGCGAAAATCTGTGGCCCGGTAGGCCACCAGGCGCTCGTGGCCCGGAGTGTGGTCGAAGTACGCGCCAGAGAGCACGTCCGCCCGATCGCCCGCGATGATAACGGGAGCGCTGGCAAGATCCTCCCCGCGCCGCCACAGCCGGGCGCTGGCAGGGTAACCCGAGTCGGTGAGCGTGCCCGGCCCGAAGTCCGCGCCGATCACCACCGTATCGCGGTCCACCCAGCTCATCGAGCCCTTCGACTCCGGCTTGACGAACCCTCCCACAACGAAGCACCGCCCTTCCACGTCAAACTCCCGAACGACGTTCGCATCCGACCCGCCCTTCGACAGCGTGACAAGCGCCAGGTCGTAGCTGGGGTAGAGGAGGGAGGCGCCGCGGAACACCCACGATTCGCCCTCCTGCTCGCCGAGCTTACCGACGTCAAGCAGCACCTCCCACTCGACGTCAGCCTGCGCCCTGGCCACGTACTGCGCGAACCGCGCGCGGCGCCACAGGCCACGCGGGTGGTCGCCATCCGTATAGAAGTTGTAAATCCACTCCCCGCGCTTGGTGCCGGTGTCCAGCTTATCCGTGGCCGACAGGATGGCCGCGACCTCATCGCGGTATTCGCTAAACATCCCGCCGCCGAACGCGGCAAGTGTGCGCTCGGACTGGTCACCCACCCACTCCAGCGAGGCGTCGATGTCCTCCAAGTGCAGGTAAGGATCCGAAAAATCTGTGGCCGTAGCCTGTGGCTTCTTCATGCTTCCATCCTACGGGCGCCCTCCGACACTTTTCGAGCGCGCGGTGCCCCCGGCTTTCGCCGGGGGCACCATTCGTTCAGCCTCAGCCAATTCCGATCAGCTGCTGGGAATCATAGTGGAGCGAGCGCCCCATGAGCTCCGCGACCAGCAGCACCACGAACCCGGCAGTCACCCAAGCCGCGAGCGGGACGGGACGGGCCAGAGCGTCGTCGTCGGCCATCTTGTAAGCGACGAAACCGACCGCGACGGCGCCCACCCCCACCAGGATGAGCCTGACCCAGAAGAACGCGCCCGTGAACACGGCGGCGGAGACAGCCGCGGCCGGCTCGGGGTTCATCGCAAGGTTTTGCAGGTGAGCGATGTAGGAAATGAGAACGCCGACGGCGGCCAGCGCGGCCAGCGCGGCGCACAGCCGAATGATCGACACGGTCCAACGCCACTCGTCGGCGGTGGCCGGGGCGTTGATCTCGCGCTTGTTGGCGGTCAAACCGAGGGCATCCTTCCAGGTCTTGCCGGCGTTGGGGTCGGCGGAATTGCGCACCGGCACCTTAACGGGGGCGACCTTGGCGGGCCGCTGGCGCACGAGCGTCATGAGCACAAGCGACATCGTCACCCCGGCGCTCCCCAGCACGATCGCCGTCATGAAAAACTGGAACGGGACCACCCACGTGTTCCACGCGGGCACGGTCGGCAGGCTCGCGTAGATCATCGACATGGATACAATGAGCGCGATACCGAACAGCGCGGCCAGCGCCGCCACCGCCTGACGCACGCGGAACGCGGCGATCTTGAACCACTGCATCGCGGCGAACACGAAGCCCAGCCCCGCAAAGCCGACGCCGAACACGATCTCCCGGCTCAGCCACGACGATCCGACATGGCGAAAGACGTTGAGGGTGTGGGTGACGTCATTCATGTGGAACATGGAGGCGACGAGGCCGAAAACCAGCACCGGGCCGATGACGTAAAGGATCGGGGTGGTGAGCCGGTCAGCCGTACGGTTATCGGCGCGGGTAGCCAGCCACAGTTGGATCACGCCGAGCATGAGGAACATCCCCACGCACAGCTGGGCCACCACGGTGAAGATAATCATGGGTAGTTCGTGGAGGTTCATCAGATCTCCTTGGGATTGAGGATCTCGCCGTTGGCGGAGTTCCACGGCTGGGCATCCTTATGCGGGTGGATGACCAGGCGCGGCTTGGTGATGGAAGGATCGGGGAGCGGGGCGACGGCGTCGTTCGTGCCGAACTGTGCGCGCAGCTCGTCGACGGGTCCCCACCCGAGCGCACGCGACGGGCAAGCCGCCACGCACGCCGGATCCTGCCCGGTGGTGCGGTAGTCGTAGCACAGGTCGCACTTGGACATGTGCCCCTCTTCCGCGTTGAACTGGGGAGCGCCGTACGCGCAGGCCCACTCGCAGTAGCGGCAACCCACGCACTTAGAAGAATCGACGTAGACGGTGCCGTCCTCGCGCCTGCTCATCGCGGTGGTGGGGCACACCTGCATGCAGATCGCGTCCTCGCAATGGTTGCACGCGATCGAGGTGTAGTAGGTGAACACGTTCTGCGTCAGGGTGTTGCCCTGCGCCGTCCACGTTCCGCCCGCGTACTCCACCACCCGGCGCCAGTTCACGCCGATCGGCAGGTCGTGCTTGTCCTTGCAGGCGATCTGGCAGGCCTTACAGCCCGTGCACAGCTCCTGATCAAAGAAGAATCCGTAGTTGGCTCCCGCCTGGGTGAGGTTTTCGCTCATGACTAGTCCTCCTTGCTAACGCCCGCGGCATCCGCGCTATAGGGCTTGTAGTAGGCCGCCTCGATCTTCTCCAACGCGCCCTTCTCCGCCTTGGCGACCTGCGCCAGCACGGTGTGGCTGGGCAGCCCCTTCGCGATCGGGGTGGGGTGAAGGGAGGTGAGGGTGTTGACCGATCCGCCGACGTCGACCGGCCGCTCCCCGTTCGCACCCTTGGGCAGCGAGAAGTCAGCCGAGGGCAACGGCTTGTACCACGCGCCCTGCGGGATCGACACCGTGCCGGGGATAATCCTCGGCGTCACGCGAGCACGGAGCTGAACCGTGCCGCGGTCGTTAAAGACGTAGACGGCGTCGTCGTTGGCGATCCCGCGCGCCTCGGCGTCGGCGGGGTTGAGCCACGCGGTCTGGGTGTGTGCCTCCTTGAGGAGGTTGAGGTTGCCGTAACTGGAATGCGTGCGGCCCTTGAAGTGGTGACCGATCACCTGCAACGGGTAGTCGGCGTTCTCGCGCGCCTCGAGCGCATCCTCCCAGGTGGCGACGAACTCGGGAAGCGGGGTGATGACGTCGCCGGTCAGGGCTGGGCGGAAGACGCCGAACTCCCACGCCTTGGCGAGATTGGCCAATCGCTGCGAGTAGATCTCGATCTTGCCCGACGGCGTCGGCACCGGGTTGGCCTGCGGATCCTCGCGGAAGTCCGCCATGGTGACGACGGGGCCGTCGTTGCGCCGGTAGATTCCCATCTCCTTCCACTCGTCCCACGTGGGCAGATTCGGATCGGCCTGGCGGGATTCGTCGATGGCCTGGCGCAACCACTCCTCGCGGCTCTTGCCGCCCGTGAACTCCTGCTCGAGGCCAAGCTTGGCGGCGAGCGCGGTGCAGATGTCGAAGATCGACTTCGTCTCGTACATCGGCTCGATCGCCTGCTGGGAGACGATTCCGTAGGCCATGGGTCCGCCGTTGGCGCCGGCGTGGTAGTCGAACTCCTCCGAGGTCGACGTGCCGGGAAGCACGTAGTCCGAGTAGCGGGCCGAGACGGTGTACATGATGTCAGTGGTGACGATCAGCTCGCACTTCGAGTCGTCCTCGAGGATGCGCACCGATTCGTTGTTGTCTCCCGTCTGGTTGACGAGGGAGTTGCTCGCGTACTGGAAGACCGCCTTGATCGGCACCTCGAGCGAGGTGTTCTCCGGTTGCATGTTCTCATCGACCGGGATCTTCAGATCGCGCACCCCCGGCGCTGGCTTGACGCCCACGCCCGCGTTGAACGTGTTCATCTGCGGGCCGTGGTCGATCGCGTCGAGCCAGGAGAAGCAGGAGATGATCTTGTTGGAGGGGTTGACGAACTCTGAGTAGAACGACGAGCCGACCGCGAGGCCCCGCGCGCCCTCACGCGCCCCCGTGCCGCCGCCCGGGATGCCGGGGTTGCCGGTCACGCAGGCGAGGAGGAAGATTGCGCGCGCGGCGTTCTCGCCGTTTGCGTGGCGCTGCGGGCCCCAACCCTGGGTGATGGCGCACGGCTTGGCGTTTGCGATCTCGCGGGCAAGACGCCGGATGTCGGGCGCCGGAACGCCGCAGATATCCGCGGCCCACTCGGGGGTCTTCGCGACGCCGTCGGCGCCCTTGCCCTCAAGGTAGGCGCGGTAGGAGGCATTCTTCGGGGCTCCCTCGGGCATGTGGTCCTCGTCGAAGCCGAGGCAATACTTGTCGAGGAAGGCCTGGTCATGCAGATTTTCCTCAACCATCACGTAGATCATGCCGGCGATCAGCGCGGCGTCGGTGCCGGGTCGGATGGGCACCCACTCGTCCCCGAGTGCCACGGAGGTCTCCGAGAAACGCGGGTCGATGACGATCGTGCGCACGCCGTGCTCGCGCTTGATGTTTTGGGTGACGAACGTGTGCCCGCCGCCCGACATGCGGGTCTCGATCGGGTTGTTGCCGAACATGACCTGCAGCTTGGAGTTGGCCACATCGTCGAAGGAATTGGAGTCGACCCACGTGCCGTAGAAATACGGGTAAGCCTGCGTGATTGCGGTGGTCGAGTAGTCCGAGTAGTGGTCGAGATAGCCGCCAAACGCGTTAAGCAGGCGGGCCATCGGCGTGTTGTTCGGCGGCCAGGAGCAGGACATGACGGCGCCGAGAGTGCCGGTGCCGTACTGGATGTAGAAGGCCTCGTTGCCGTAGCGGGCCTTGATGTCCTTCATTTTCTCCGCGATCTCGGTGAGAGCCTGATCCCAGGAGATTTCCTCCCACTGTTCCTCGCCGCGCTTGGTGCCCTCCTTGCGCTTCATCGGCCTCTTGAGGCGGTCGGGGTTGTAGATGCGCTGGCGGATAGAGCGCCCGCGCACGCACGCGCGCACCTGCTGGTTGCCGAGCTCGTTGCTTCCGGTGTTGTCCGGCAGGACGCGGACCACGGTGCCGTCTTTGACCTGCAGGCGCAGCGGGCAGCGCGAGCCGCAGTTGACGGTGCATGCCGACCAGACGGTGCGGTCGGCGTCGGCGATGCCTTCGGTGGATGCGGTGGCGGGCTTGGGAGTGCCGAGGCTGGTGGTGGCCGCGAGGCCGGCCACTCCCGCGGCGACGCCGGACCACTTGAGGAACGTGCGGCGTGAGGGGCCGTGCGGCTGCGCGGCCGTGCCGGGTGAGAGAGTCTGAGTCATCGTCGCCCCTAATGAACATAGATAGCCGGAATCTCCGGCCGTTATTGCCAGTATTTGGCTTAAACGACGGGTGTTCGTTAGACGAAGGTCCCGAGGCGGGTGAAAAAGCGACGCGCCTTGTTAAAGGCGCCTTCGCGTTACGTGAGAGTTAAGTTTCGTAATGCCTCGCTGTACGTCCCCGGTTGTGCGTGGGTGGCTGACGAAGGCTGACATAAATCATGAATCTGAGGCTCACCAGGCCCATATAGCGACCGGTAGCCGGTATGTTCAAGTGAAGTGTCGGGGGCGGGCCCACGCCCCCACCGCACCTCACTACACTCTCAAGTGGGAAGAGCCTAGGCAATCCCGGGGTGAAGGCCCGGGAAGAAAGGAAGAACCATGTGCCAGCGCGTTACCTGCCCCAAGTGCGGCAAGCCCACCTGGGCCGGCTGTGGCAACCACATTGAACAGGCACTCGCCGGCGTTCCCGAATCGGAACGCTGCCAGGGCCACGCGAAGGAGGGCGGCTCCCTCCTGTCGAAGCTGTTCGGCTGATAGGTACGCGCCGTCCTCCTGATCAGGCGGGGGCGCGCCGCCCGCGAGTGTCGCAACAGCGTCACGGGCGGCGTGGAACGGCCGGGCGGGTGAGGCGACGTCGGTATAATCCCCACAGGGAGGCGCGATGGAGATGAACAACGACCCGCGCTACGTTCGCGTGCGTGGGCAGCTGCGCGAGGCCGCGCGTCGGCTTGTGCCTGCCAAGCCAGCCGACGCGATCACGGTCGCCGAGCTGACCCGCGAGGCCGGGGTCTCGCGCACCACCTTCTACCAGCACGGGGACTGCCCCGCGCAGTTCATCGCCGACATGGTGGTCGACGTCCTGCAGCCCTACCTCGACGATCTTATCGACGCCGTGGCCAGCCCCAACGAGAACTACCTCCTGCGTTGGCGGGAAACCTACGTTCGCATGCTCACCGAGCTGCGCGAGCACCGCGGATTCCTCAGCGCGCTGTTCACGCCGACTCAGCCGGTGGTGGTCGGCCACATCACCCGCCGTCTCACCCTCACCTTCGACTCCTACGTGGACGAGTTCAAGTCGCACCTCAAGGAGGAAACCGTCTCGGACCTGTGGACAGCCATGGCCACCGCCCAGCAGGTCTACAACCTCATCGCGGTGCTCGTGGCCTGGCTGGGCACGGACATGAAGGAGAGCCCCGACGTGGTGGTCAACACCTACCTCTCCCTCGCCCCGCCCTGGCAGCTCGCGCGCTTCCAGGCCGACGGCACCGTCTCGCTACGCCGCCTGCGCGCCATCTCTGACATCGTGGCGGGCGCTCGCGAGCGCAGGCTGTAGCCTCCGCCCGCGCCGCCAACGTCGCCCGGCCCGCGCCGACAGGCGCGCTCCAGATGTCGGCTGCGTCACGGGGCGCGGACTCGACACGGGGTGGGCTGCCGACTAGGCTGTGGGTGGTCTTTAAGGCGGTCAGAGAACCGGCAAGACGCCTCGCTTCTGCCCTGCCTTCTGGCGGGGCTTTTTTACTGCCAGGAGCACGGCACGGGCTGACGCGGCATCGCCCGCGAAGCGCGGCACGGCGCGTCTCTTTCCGCTACCCAGGGAAGGAGAATCCATGACGACCATGCTCGACGCTCCGGCGATCGGCCGTTCACTGACCCGCATCGCCCACGAAATCCTCGAATCTACCCGCGGTACCGACGACCTCGTGCTGGTCGGCATCATCAACCGCGGCGACACCCTCGCCCGCCATCTCGCCGCCATGATCAAGACGATCGAGGGCGTGTCGGTCCCGGTCATCCACCTCGACATCACCGCTTTTCGCGACGACGCGCGCCCGGCCACCGACGACGCGAGCGGAGAGGCAGGCGCATACCGCGGGGGCGACGTCGTGATCCCGGACCTGACGGGGAAGAAAGCCGTGCTCGTGGACGACGTGCTCTACACCGGCCGCACCGCACGCGCGGCGATGGACGCCCTGCTCTCCAGCGGGCGCCCCTCGCGGATCTGGCTGGCCGTGCTCGTGGACCGCGGTCACCGCGAGCTTCCCATCCGCGCAGACTTCGTGGGCAAGAACGTGCCTACGCACGCGGCCGACAAGGTCGTGGTCAACATCGAACCCACTGACAACAAGACCTCGGTTGAGGTTGTGGAGGTTTCCCGATGAGTATCCTATCCACCCGCCACCTCATGACGATGGACGACCTGTCCATCGACGACATTGAAACGATCCTCGATCGCGCCGACCTTCACGCCGCCGCGAACGCCGCCGGCCCGGACGCCAAGAAGCACGGCACCCTTCGCGGGCAGACGGTGGTCAACCTCTTCCTCGAACCCTCCACCCGCACCCGCACCTCCTTCGAGATCGCGGGCAAGCGCCTGGGCGCGGATGTCATCAACATCTCCGGATCGGCCTCCTCGATCGCCAAGGGCGAGTCGCTCGTCGACACCGCCCAGACCCTCGACGCGATGGATACCGACATGGTGATCATCCGGGCACGCGCCGCCGGCAGCCCGCAGATCGTGCGGCGCAACATCCGCGGATCCGTCATCAACGCCGGCGACGGCAAGCACGAGCACCCCACCCAGGCCCTGCTCGACCTACATACCATGCGCGCCAACTTCGGCCGCATCGCCGGCCTGCGCGTGGCGATCGTCGGCGACGTCGCGCACTCGCGCGTGGTCGGGTCGCTCGGCCCGGTGCTGAGCCGGCTCGGGGCGAGCGTGGTGGTGGCCGGGCCGCCCGCCTTCCTGCCCACCCGACCCGACGTGCTCGGCGTGGAGGTCGCCTCCAGCGTGGAGGAGGCCATCGACGGCGCCGACGTCGTCTATCTCCTGCGCATCCAGCTCGAGCGGCTCGGCAATCTTCACCTACTGCCCTCGCTGCGCGAGTACGCCCGCTTCTGGGGCATGAACTCGCGGCGGCTGGCGGCCCTCGCCCCGCACACCGTCATCATGCACCCTGGCCCGATGAACCGAGGGGTGGAGATCACGCAGGAAGTCGCCGACTCCATCCCCGCCCGCGTGCTCAACCAGGTCAACTCGGGCGTGGCCGTGCGGATGGCTGTCATGGAACTTCTCCTCGCCAACTGCGCCGAGGATCTGACCCCTATTGCCGACAAGGAGCTGGTCAATGCTTAAGATCTTGGAAGGCGCGCGGGTCGTCGACCCCCAGGTCGGTCTGGACGCCGTCGCCGACATCTATGTCCGCGACGCCCGAATCGTCGCGGTGCTTCCCGCGGGCGGCGCGGCCCGCGCTTCTGGCGCGGCCGGGAACGACGGCGTCGTGGGCGACTGGTCCGACGCCGAACGGGTGGGCCTGCACGGGAAAGTGGTGCTGCCGGGCCTGTTCGACATGCACGTTCACTTCCGCGAGCCCGGACAGGAGCACAAGGAGGACATCCTCACCGGTTCGCGTGCCGCGGCGCGCGGCGGGTTCACCGGGGTGGCGACGATGGCCAACACGAACCCGGTGATCGACAACGCCAAGCTCATCGAGCGGCAGATCGAGCGCGGCGCGGAGGTCGGGCTCGTCGACATTTACCCGATCGGCGCCGTGACCAAGGGGCTCGCGGGTGAAGAACTCGCCGAGATGGGCGAGATGGCTGAGGCCGGCGCGGTTGCCTTCTCCGACGACGGGCACGGCATCCAACACGGCGGGCTGATGCGGCTCGCGCTCGACTATGCCAAGGTTTGGGACCGGCCGATCATCACCCACTCCCAGGACAACGCGCTGGTGGGCTCCGGCGTCGTCAACGAGGGCGTGGTCTCAACGCGACTGGGGCTTGCCGGATGGCCCGCACAGGGCGAGGTGGCGCAGATCCTGCGCGACGTGGAACTGGTGAAGCTCACCGGCGGGCGCATGCACGTGGCCCACATCTCGACGGCGGCCGGCGTGGCGGCCGTGCGGGAGGCGAAAGGCGCGGGGCTCGACGTGACCGCCGAGGCAACGCCGCACCATCTGTTCCTCACGGAGGACGACATCACCACCGAATACGAGACCTACCTCAAGGTCAACCCGCCGCTTCGCGCCCGCGGCGACGCAGAGGCGCTCGCCGACGCCGTAGTGGACGGGACGATCGACGTCATCTCCACCGATCATGCCCCGCACGCCGCACACGAAAAAGACCTCGAATTCGAGAACGCGCCGTTCGGGATGATCGGCCTGGAAACCTCGCTGCCGGCGGTGTTCACCGGGCTGGTCGAGCCGGGACGCATCGGGTGGGACCGCGTGGTCGAGCTGATGGCGGCCCGCCCGCGTCAGATCTTGCGCCTCGCGCCCCAAAAAGTCGAAGCCGGGGCAGAGGCTAACCTGTGCGTCTTCGACCCCGCCGGCACCACGCCCGTGGACCGCGAACACCTCGCCTCCAAGTCCGCCAACTCAGGGTTCTGGGGCCGCGTGCTTCACGGCAACGTGTGGGGGACCCTGCTTCGCGGCGAGTTCACCTACCGCGAGGGGGAGGTAGCGAAGTGAGCGAAACCAACGGTCGAGTGGCTGGCGCCGAGCGCATCATCGTCGCGCTGGACCTACCCGAGCGCGAGGCGCTGGCGCTCGCGGATGCGCTCCCGCGCGGGACGTGGCTGAAGGTGGGCATGACCGCGTTCTACGCGGCCGGGCCGCGCATCGTCGCGGAGCTAAAGGCGCGCGGCTTTCGCGTCTTCCTCGATCTGAAACTACACGACATCCCCCACCAGGTCCGCGAGGCAAGCGCCGTGCTCGGCGAGCTTGGCGCGGATCTGCTCACCGTGCATGGCTCGGGCGGGGCGGACATGGTCGCCGCAGCCCGCGAGGGCCTCGACCGGGCTGGGGCGGCCACGAAGATCCTGGCCGTCACCGTTCTGACCTCGATGGACGCCGCAGCTCTGGCGCAGATCGGTGTGGGGCGGCCCCTGCCAGACCAGGTGCGCGAGCTCGCGCGCGG
>JALEWQ010000075.1 GCA_022783305.1 Trueperella sp.
AAACGTGGGACGATAGGAGCACGGCTCGGCCGTGCAACAGGATTATAAGAGAGGATGACATGACCAAGAGCGTCTACTTCACCGCAGCAGAGGGTAACTCCGGCACCCGCCCCGTCGCCCGCGCGGTCATCGAACAGCTGACCCAGGACTACCCCAAGCTCGGCCTCTTCCGTGCCTTCACCAACGGCCCGATTGAAACCGACGGCGAGTTCGTTGACCTCCTCAAGCTCGCGGGGCGCGAGGAGGACCTCGACATCGCGTGGGGTACCACCCGCCAGGCATACGTGCGCAACGAAGATGCGGCGATGACGGACCTCGTCAAGCGCTACACCGACTACGCCCAGAACTTCGACGCCGTCCTCATTCTTGGCCTCCTCGATGGCGACCCGGTCAACCCGGGTGTGCTCGCCCGCACCGGCCGCGCCGCCGCCAACCTTGCCACCTCGGTATTCGTGGTTGTCTCGGGCGCGCTGCGCACCCCCGAGCAGGTGGTCAGCCTGTCTCACCTCGTCTCGTTGGAGATCCAGGGAGAGAACGCGCCGATCTCGGCCGTCGCCGTCACCTCCGCCGAACGGCGCGTCGAGGAGGAGCAGAGCCCCGAAGGCGCACACGTGCCGATCATCTATCTCTACGACGGCGAGGCCGTCGAGCTCACGGATGGCGACAGGCAGATCGTGCGCGCGTCGATGGAACACGGCTCCGACGTTGTCACCCCGCTCAGCTTCACCGCCTCCCTCATCTCCCGCGCCCGCGCCCAGCGCAAGCGCATCGTGTTGCCCGAGTCCGCCGACGACCGCATCCTGCGCGCCGCCGACGAGCTCATCCGCCGCGAGGTGGCCGACATCACCCTGCTCGGCGAACGTGAGGACGTGCTCGCGCGCGCCGCGCAACTCGGTCTCAACCTCGATGCCGCCGACGTGGTCTCCCCCTCCGACCCCGACCTCATCGCGAAGTACGCCACCGAGTTCGCCCGCCTGCGGGAAAAGAAGGGCGTCACATACGACAAGGCGGTGGAGACGCTGAAGGACCTTTCCTATTTCGGCACGATGATGGTTCACATGGGCGACGCCGACGGCATGGTCTCCGGTGCGATCAACACCACCGCAAACACGATCGTCCCCTCCTTTCAGATCATCAAGACCAAGCCGGGTGCGGCGCTGGTCTCCTCCTGCTTCCTCATGCTCATGGAGGACCGGGTCTACGTCTACGGCGACTGCGCCGTGACCACCAACCCCACCCCCGAGCAGCTTGCGGGCATCGCCATCTCATCCGCCGAAACGGCTCTCCAGTTCGGCGTCGAGCCGCGCGTGGCCATGCTCTCCTACTCCACTGGCACCTCCGGTAAGGGCCCGGACGTCGACGCCGTCGTGGAGGCCACCCGCATCGCCAAGGAGCAGCGCCCCGACCTGCCCATCGAGGGTCCGATCCAGTACGACGCCGCTGTCGACGCCCGCGTCGCCGCCACGAAGCTACCCGGCTCGCCCGTCGCGGGCCAGGCCACCGTGTTCGTCTTCCCGAACCTCAACGCCGGCAACATCGGCTACAAGGCGGTCCAGCGCTCCTCGGGTGCCGTGGCCGTTGGCCCGGTCCTGCAGGGTCTGAACAAGCCGGTCAACGATCTTTCCCGCGGCGCGCTCGTGGAGGATATCGTCAACACGGTTGCCATCACCGCCATCCAGGCGCAGAACTAGCACGAAAATTAATAAGGAGAATCCGTGACTGTACTGGTAATCAACTCAGGATCGTCGTCGATCAAGTACCAGCTGATCGACCCCGACTCCGGTGATACCCTCGCCAAGGGGCTCGTGGAACGTATTGGCGAAACCACCTCCCACCTCGAGCATGAGGTTGGCGAGGAGACCTTCGAGCTCGATCAGCCGATCGAGGATCACGCCGTTGGTCTCTCGCTCGTCATCGATATGTTTAACTCCCACGGCCCTTCACTGGCCGAGGCCGGGATCCGCGCCGTCGGGCACCGCGTGGTTCAGGGCGGAAAGTACTTCGACAAGGCTGCGCTCATCACCGACGAGGTCGAGAAGATCATCGAGGACCTCATCCCTCTCGGACCGCTCCACAACCCCGCCCATCTCAAGGGCATCCGGGTGGCGCGCGAGATGTTCGACGTGCCCAACATCGCCGTGTTCGACACCGCGTTCTTCCAGTCCCTGCCCAACGAGTCCGCCACCTACGCACTCAAGCGTGACGTGGCCGAGAAGTACCAGATCCGCCGCTACGGCGCGCACGGCACCTCTCACCAGTTCGTCTCGGGCGAGGTCTCCAAGATGCTCGGACGCGACGACCTCAAGCAGATCGTGCTCCACTTGGGCAACGGCGCCTCGGCGTCGGCGGTTGTCAACGGAAAGGCGGTGGACACGTCCATGGGTCTGACCCCGCTCGAGGGTCTCGTCATGGGTACCCGCACCGGCGACATCGACCCGGCGGCTGTCTTCCATCTCTCTCGCGAGGCCGGAATGAGCACCGACGAGATCGACAACCTGTTCAACAAGCAGTCCGGGCTCAAGGGCCTGGCCGGCGACAACGACATGCGCCAGGTGCGCTCCCTCGCCGAGAGCGGCGACCCCAACGCTAAGGAAGCCCTCGAGGTTTACGTCCACCGCCTGCTGCACTACATCGGCGCCTACACCGCCGTCATGGGCGGCGTGGATGTGATCACGTTCACCGCGGGTGCCGGGGAGAACGACGTCGACCTGCGCGCCGACGTCTGTGCCCGCCTCGCCCCGTTCGGCGTCAAACTGGATCTGGAGAAGAACGCCGTGCGCTCGAAGGAGGCCCGCGTGATCTCCGCCCCGGATTCCTCTTTGACCATCTGCGTGGTTCCCACCAACGAGGAGCTGTCGATCGCGCGCCAGTGCATGGAGATCATTTAATCTGGTTTCGTTCGCGGGGCGATGGTGGCTGCATCGCGCAGCTCTAGCCGCCGTCGCCCCGCGCGCCAATTCCATTCCGAAGGAAGAAGAACCTATGTCAGTTGAACTTGCCACCTCGGCAACCCCGCAGCTTGAGGCCGCTTTCGCCCGCCTTATCCCCCAACTTTCCTCCAGCGCGAGCCCCATGGACATCGAGCAGATCGGCGAGCTGCTCGCCCAGCCGTCCATCGACCTGATGGTGTACAAGGACGAGGGCGAGATCCTCGGCATACTCACCCTGGTCACCTTCACCATCCCGACCGGAACCCGTGCCTGGATCGAGGACGTGGTGGTGGACGACGCGGCGCGCGGCAAGGGCGTTGGCCGCGCCCTCGTAGAGGCCGCCTGCGACCTCGCCACCACGCGAGGAGCCAAGAGCGTGGATTTGACCTCGCGCCCCTCGCGCGAGGCCGCCAACCGCCTCTACCGCCGGTGCGGATTCGAGGCGCGCGAGACCAACGTGTATCGGTACGCCGACAAGTAGCGCATTTTCGCGGCCCACCCGTCCCCCTACGGGTGGGCCGCGGAGTAAATATGTGGGAATAGGCTTATTCACATGAGGTATCGCCGTGGCAGTTGGGTCCTAGCGTTTGCACTCGCGCTGACCGGGTGCACTTCTTCCGTGCCTTCCTCCGGGGCGGCGCCGCTCGATTTTTCCAAGGCGCCCACCTCTGGATACAGCGTGGACAACGATCCGGAGTTCGCCCCGCCGAACACGTGGGGTCCGCGCCCCGCCCTCGGCGCAGGGCGGGCCGGCCCCGGCGGCGCTCCCCTCGCCCCCGGCCCCAACGCGAACCGGGACGCCGCACCCAAGCTTGCCGACGGGCGCGTTGACTGCGCGCAGGCCAAGTGCGCGGCACTGACCTTCGACGACGGTCCCGGCCCCTACACGGACCAGCTCCTGGATTCGCTCAAGGCCGCCGGTGTGCCCGCCACGTTCTTCCTTGTGGGCTACAAGATTAAGGACGGGGCGGCGAGCGTCCAGCGCGCCGCGGCGGAGGGCCACGCGATCGGCACCCACAGTTGGAGCCATCCCGTCCTGACCAAGCTCTCCGAGGCGGGGATGCGCGAGGAGATGGGTTCCCCCGTCGACGCGCTCAACGCCATCGGCATCCACACCAACATGATCCGGCCGCCCTACGGCGCCCGCAACGCTACTGTCGACGCCGTCGCCGATTCGCTCGGCCTAGCCGAGGTGCTGTGGTCGGTGGATACCAGGGATTGGGAGTCGCTGTCCACGCCGTCCGTCATTTCCGAGGCCACGCGCGCAGCGCACCCCGGCGCGATCATCCTCATGCACGACATCCACCCCACCTCGGTGGCCGCTGTCCCCGACATCATCACGAAGCTGGAGGCGCAAGGCTACGTGCTCGTGACCGTCCCCGAACTCCTCGGCGATAGCTTTGGCACGGGCGCGACGATCTTTTCCCAGGGCCAGGTCAAGGCCCACTAGGCAACAACGCCGCTCCACCCCTATTCGGTCCGATTCACCGATAGCCGCGTCATCTTCCCGATCGAGGGCAAAATCGCGCCGATCGCGAAGCCGGCCGCTATGAGCGCCCCGATGAGGACTGCCACGTACATGCCGGTGAAACGCGCGCTGAGCGTGTAAGACACGGCGTGCATGAGCACGAAGCCCGCACCGATGCCGGCGGCGGTGGCCAGGGTTGCCATGACGACGAGTGGCACGAAGGACTCCACGAGCACCATGACCCCCAGCTGGCGCAACGTCATCCCCGACAGGCGAAGGCTCAGTAGCGAGCGGCGTCGTTCGAGCAGCCCGGCGTACGTGGAGACGACGAGCGAGATCACCGAAACGACGAGCGTCACCGCGATGCCGACGTAGGTCAGGAGGGTGAGCATCCGGATCGTCGTGTCCGTGGTTGCACCGCCCTCGCCGATCGTCACCGAATCCGCTCGGGGTGCCACGATGTTGCGCAGCGCCTCCACGTCGCCCTGCTCGCGCAGCTGGACGAGTGCGACAGTGTCGGCGATGGGCTGGCCATCCTCGTCGTACTGGATGTATGCGCCCTGGTTTTCGCTTAGCTCCTGCGCGATCTCGGCGACATCGGCACCGTAGTAGTCGCCCTGCCTGACGGGAGCGTAGGGGTTGACGGCCACGACGCCGCCTTCGCAGCTCACATTGTCGAGGTAGCGGGAGGCGTCGGCGCAGGGCATGACCATATAGACGCCAGCCAGCTGGGGATACGTGCGCACGTCGCTTGCCCAGGGGGCGCCTTCGATCTGGGCTATCTCCTCCTGATCGGCGCCTTCGACCCTCACCGTGCCCGGCGCGAAGCTGTCGGAACGCTGGTCGAAGAAGTCCGCGGGCACATCGGAGACGGCGGTGAGGAAGAAGCTGCCCGCGAAGAGGGCGAGCACCACCCCGACCACCGAGCGTGAGACGGCGGCGGCGTGGGCGCGGACGTAGGACGAGCCGATAAAGAGGTCGGCCGACTGTGTGAGGCGGCGGATAAGCCCGCCAAGGGCATAGGTGAACCATGGCCCGGCCAGCACCAGGCCGATCATCGTGGCGAGCACGGCGGCCAGAATCTGGTAGACGGTGGATCCGTCACCCCGGTTTTCGTCGACGCTGAGATAGACATAAATGAAGACACCGATTCCGGCAAGCAGGGGCACTAACCGCGCCACACTGGGTCGCCTCTCAGGTTTCTGGCGGCGTGCCACGCCGAGGGGCGAGAACCGTAGTGCGCGCACCCCCCACGCGTTTGAAAGGAAGATGAGGGCGATGGTCGCGAGCGCCACCACCACCCATTGCAGCGGGGTGACGGTGATGCGCGAGGGCCACTGCCGCCCGCCTCCGAAGGAAAGCTCGAATAGGGCCGGACGTGCGGCGAAGTAGGCGGCCGTCCCGATGGCGAAGCCACCAACGGCCGCAACGAGGGATTCGAAGGTGACGATGGTGAGGATCTGCCGGTTCGTGGCTCCCACCAGCCGTAGCGCCGCGTAGCGTTGCTCGCGCTGGACGCTGCCGAGTTTGGCGGCGATAGAAATGAGGATGAGGACGGGAAAGAGAACGATGGTGACCCCGAGGTAGATGACTGCGCCGACCACCTGGGTGCTGATGTCAACCGCCGGGTCGTTGAAGGAGTAGACCGGCACGGGGTCGGGGATATCGGCCTTGCGCATCCCCATGATGACCACCCGCTGGTCGGGGCCTGCCACCATCGATTCGGGTAGCACCCCGAGCTTCGTGCTTCCAAACCGAGCCCCCACATCGTAGGGAGTGGATTCCATGAACTCCTCCACCGCGGGCGAGACCCAGAACTCCCCCGGCTCCGGCCAACGCGGCAGGTCCGCCGGCAACTCGGGCTGACCGCCGTCGGTGGCGACATACATGACCGCCGTCGCATGGTCGCCGAGGGCGTAGGCGCTCGCTAGCGAGAGCTGCATCCACAGGGGGTCGGAATCGCCGGCGGGGAGCGTTTCACCCGACCAGGAGGCCTGACGAGCCCTGTCGTGCCCCTGCACCCAGGCGGTGTAGGAGTTGTCGAAAAGCGCGTGGTGGTAGGCGGAAAAGAGAAAGAGGACGAGCAGGCCGAACGCGACAGCCCCGGTAAGGAGGGCGAGGCGGCCCCGGCTCCGAGCGGCGCTGGCCTTAAACAGTTGCGCGGCGAGTTTCATTGGCCCTCGATCCTGCCGTCGCGTACCACGACCTCGCGGTCCGCGTATGCGGCGATCATCGGCTCGTGGGTCACCATGACGACGGTCAGCCCCTCGGCGCGTGCGAGGCCCACGATCATCTCCATCACCTGCTCGGAGGCGAAGGAGTCGAGGGCGCCGGTCGGCTCGTCGGCGAACAGCACCTCGGGCTTGGTGATGAGCGCGCGGGCGATCGCCACGCGTTGGGCTTCACCGCCGGAGAGCTGGCCGGGTAGCGAGTCCGCCCGGTCGGTCAGCCCGACCCGCGCCAGCCACGTCCGGGCCTGGGTTTCTGCCTCGTTCTTGTGCACGCCGCCCAGCATGAGCGGGACCATGACGTTCTCCAGCGCGTTCAGCTCGGGCACGAGCTGGCCGAACTGAAAGACGAAGCCGAACTTTGTGCGGCGCAGTATGGTGCGTTGGGCGTCGGGAAGGGTGTCGATGCGGGAGCCGTTCAGCGTGACCGTTCCCTGATCGGGCGCCTCGATCGCGGCCAGCGTGTGCAGGAGCGTGGATTTGCCTGACCCGGATGGCCCCATGATGGCCAGCACCTCTCCTCGCTGGACGTCAAGGTCGATCCCTCGCATGGCCTGGGTGGGCCCGAAGCTCTTCGTCAGAGCGCGCCCCTCAAGGATCACATCGCGGTCCATAGTTCCTCCTTCAGATGGGTGAGTCGGCTGGCGGTCATGTCCATCCAGCGGATGTCGGCTTCGATGTGGAAGATGGCGTTGTCGAGCAGAATGCGCTCGGCGAGGTTTGTTTCCCGACGCCGGGCGATGAGCTCTCGCATGCGGGCGATGTGTGCCGCCTTTTGGGCGCGCAGGAAGGGCGCCGCGTCGCCGTGAATCATGAGGGCAAGCACGACCTTCATGTAAAGGGTTGCTTGGAGGGTGGGCGCGGGCTGATCGGGCTGGTCGAGCCAGGCAAGCAGGCGCTCGGTGCCGAGCTCGGTGACGGCATAGCGGGTGCGCTCGGGCCCGCCAGAGGTGCCCGTGTCCTCGACCTTCTCGATCGCGGCGTCGCGGGCGAGCCGGCCGAGGACGGCGTAGAGCTGACCGGGCAGGATCGGCTTGTCGCCCCCGAACAGGGAGTCATACAGCTTCTTGAGCTCGTATCCGTAGGTGGGTTCCGTGGCGATGAGGCCGAGGAGCGCGTACTGGGTGCTCATATCCCCTCTATTCACTCAGTGACTAGTATGCCCAAAAGAATACCCCCTCCCGTCACTCATGGACGAGAGGGGGCTCAGACCTAGGGATGACCCGTTCAGCGCGGAACGCGTTCGCCTCGGCGGATCAGTGCTCGCCCACCATCGTGGCTACGTCAAGGGCCGCGTTGAGCGTCGCTTCGTCGATCTCGCCGCGCTCGACGAAACCGAGGTCAATCGCCGCTTGCTTGACAGTGATGTTTTCCTTCACCGAGTGCTTGGCGATCTTCGCCGCGTTCTCATAGCCGATATGGCGGTTGAGCGGGGTGACGATCGACGGTGAGGACTCGGCCAGCTCGAGGCAGCGGGCCTCGTTGGCCACGAGCCCATCGATCGTGCGCTTGGCCAGCACCTCGGAAACGTTCCCAAGGATGTTAATCGACTCAAGCAGGTTCTGTGCCATCACCGGCAACATGACGAGCAGATCAAAGTTGCCCTGCGCGCCGGCAAACGCGATGGCGGCGTCGTTGCCGATGACCTGGGCGGCCACCTGCACAGTCGCCTCCGGGATCACAGGATTGACCTTGCCCGGCATGATGGATGACCCCGGTTGCAGGTCGGGCAGATGGATCTCGCCGATCCCGGCGCGCGGGCCGGAACCCATCCAACGCAGGTCGTTGGCGATCTTGACCAGGGAGATGGCAACGTTTCGCAGCGCGCCCGAAGTCTCCACGAGGGAATCCTGCGCAGCCTGCGCCTCGAAATGGTTCTCGGCCTCCACAAACGGCAGATCCATGTGCTCCGAGATCAGCTCGATCACGCGAGCCGAGAAGCCGGCCGGGGTGTTGATGCCGGTGCCGACTGCCGTGCCGCCGAGCGGTAACTGCGCAAGGCGGCCCTCCGTGGCCTGCACACGCGCGATGCCGTAGCGCACCTGCTGGGCGTAACCGGAGAACTCCTGGCCGAGAGTAATCGGGGTGGCATCCATGAGATGGGTGCGTCCAGACTTGACGACATCCTTCCACTGCTCCGCCTTCGCCTCGAGGGCCTCGGCGAGGACGGTGAGCTTGGGCAACAAATCGTGGCGGATCGCAGCGAGCGCGGCGATGTGAATCGAGGAGGGAAAGACGTCGTTGGAGGACTGCGAGGCGTTGACGTGGTCATTGGGATGGACCTCGAGGCCCTCGCTCGAGGCTAGCGTGGAGAGCACCTCATTGGTGTTCATGTTCGAGCTGGTACCCGAGCCGGTCTGGAAGACGTCGATCGGGAACTGGTCGTCATACTCGCCGGCGATGACGGCGTCGGCCGCCTTCACAATGGCGTCCTTGCGCGCGTCGTCGAGCACGCCGAGCTCGTTGTTGGCGATAGCCGCCGCGCGCTTGATCTGGGCCAGGGCGTGGATATGCGCGGGCGTGAGCGTCTTACCCGAAATCGGGAAGTTCTCAACGGCCCTCTGTGTTTGGGCACGATAGAGGGCGTCGGCAGGCACCTTCACTTCGCCCATCGTGTCGTGCTCAATGCGGTACTTCATGGTCACTCCTTTGGAACTCAAGCGAACACGGCCATCTTCCCACTATTGACGGGCCCGGTCACGGCCTTGCGCTTCTAGCTTAGGATCACCTTAGGAAATCTGCCCCACGGAAACCTGCACCCGTTGGAACTCCTTGAGGTCGAGGTATCCGGTCATCGCCATCGCGTGGCGCAACGCCCCGGTGAAGTTCGTCAGCCCATCAGCCGACGACGACGGCCCGCGGATGATCCGCTCCAACGGCGCCCGCGTGCCCACGTGGACCCGCTCCCCACGCGGGAGCGAACGGTGGTAGACCTCGGCACCCCAGTGATAACCCCGGCCGGGGGCCTCACTCGCCCTCGCCAGCGCCGTGCCGAGCATGACGCCGTCGGCGCCGCACGCGATTGCCTTGACAAGGTCGCCCGAGGTGGAGATCTGACCGTCGGCGATGACGTGGACGTAGCGCCCGCCCGTCTCGTCCATATATTCACGACGCGCGGCTGCCACGTCCGCGACCGTCGTCGCCATCGGAACGGCAACACCCACCGTGCGCCGGTTGGCGGTGGTGGCCCCGCCACCAAAGCCGGCGAGCACGCCGGCTGCCCCGGTGCGCATGAGGTGGAGGGCGGCGGTGTAGGAGGCCGCGCCTCCCACGATCACCGGAACGTCGAGCTCGTAGATAAAGCGCTTGAGGTTAAGCGGCTCCCGGTTGGAGGAAACGTGTTCGGCCGAGACGGTGGTGCCTCGGATAACGAAGAGATCCACACCGGCCCCCGTCACGGTGCGCCAAAACTCCTGGGTGCGTTGCGGGGAGAGCGCGCCCGCCACGATTTGGCCCGCGTTGCGGATTTGTGCCAGGCGCTCCACGATCAGCTCGTCCTTGATCGGCTCGCGGTAGACCTCCTGAAGGAGAGCGGTCGCCGTCTCGGCGGGTTCGTTCGCGATCCGCTCGAGGATCGGCTCTGGGTCCTCGTAACGGGTCCAGATCCCTTCCAAATCCAGCACGCCCACGCCGCCCAGCTCGCCGATGCGGATCGCAGTCTCGGGCGAGGTCACGGAGTCCATCGGTGCCGCCATGATGGGGATCTCGAGTAGTGCCGCGTCCAGCTGCCAGGTGATCGAGACGTCGGCGGCGTCGCGGGTGCGGCGGGAGGGGACAATCGAGATGTCGTCGAAGGAATAGCCAACACGTGCGCGCTTGCCGCGCCCAATTTCCGTTTCACTCACCCCTCTAGCCTAGACCATCGCGCGAGGCACGCGCGCACGGACCCTGCGGCGCCCGGGCGGTTCTGGAGTTGTCGGAGGCGCCGTTTAGACTGGGGGTAGACAGAAGGAGCTGATATGTGGACCACCCTCCCCCGTGCAGGTTTTGACACGGAAACCACGGGCGTTGACGTGATGAAGGATCGCCTGGTCACCGCCGCAATCGTCATCCAGGGCGGCGGGCGCGAAGAACGCTACACCTGGCTCGCCGATCCCGGGGTACCGATCCCGCAGAGTGCGGCGGCAATCCACGGCATCACCACCGAGCGCGCGCAGGCCGAGGGGCGCCCGGCGGTCGAGGTGCTGTCCGAGGTGGCGGATATGCTCGCCCGGCACATGGCCGCCGGCAACCCCGTCGTGGCCTACAACGCTTCCTATGACTTCACGTTGCTCGAATCCGAACTCGCCCGCCATGGCCTGCCCACCCTCGCTGAGCGCCTCGGCGGAGAGGTCCGCCCCGTGATCGATCCGTACTTCCTCGACCGGCACGTGGATCGCTACCGAAAAGGCAAGCGCCGCCTGGAAAACCTCGCCGAATACTATGGCGTAGCGCCCGAAACCTTCCACGACGCCGAAGGCGACGTCCTCATGACACTGCGGGTGCTAGACAAGATCCTGGCCAAGTACCCCGCCCTGGCCGAGGCACCGATCGACGTGGTGATGAACGACCAGCGGGTGGCCTACCACGAGTTCATGGACTTCATCACCCGCAACCGGCCAGCGGCGAGGTCCGAGCCGCGCGGCTGGCCAGTGGCCACATAGCTACCGGCGGGCGGCGGCCGGCGGCCGCCGCCCGAATCGCTCTAGTTGTGCGAGCTATAGTTCGGCGCCTCGGCCGTCATCTGGATGTCATGCGGGTGGGACTCGCGCAGGCCCGCGGCGGTGATCCGCACGAAGCGCCCCTTCTCCTTCAGCTCCTGGATCGTACGCGCGCCCGTGTAGAACATCGTCTGGTGAAGGCCGCCGACCAACTGGTAGATCACCGAGCCGAGTGGGCCGCGGAAGGGCACCTGGCCTTCGATGCCCTCGGGGACGATCTTGTCGTCCGAGGAAACGTCAGCCTGGAAGTAGCGATCCTTGGAGTAGGACACGCGCCCGCGCGAACTCATCGCGCCAAGCGATCCCATGCCGCGGTATGACTTGTACTGCTTGCCGTTGACGAACACGAGCTCGCCCGGCGATTCTTCGCATCCGGCCAGCAGCGAGCCGAGCATCACTGTCGACGCCCCGGCCGCGAGCGCCTTGCCGATGTCGCCCGAGTACTGCAGACCGCCGTCGGCGATGAGCGGCACATCCGCCGGATCGCACGCGAGGGAGGCCAGGTGAACCGCCGTCACCTGCGGTACGCCCACCCCGGCCACCACACGAGTGGTGCAGATCGAGCCCGGACCCACGCCCACCTTGACGGCGTCCACGCCGGCGTCGATGAGGGCCTGCGCACCCTCCGTGGTCGCCACGTTGCCACCGATCACGTCCACGCCGTCGAAGCGCGAATCGGACTTGATCCGACGAATCATGTCGAGGGCCAACTTGGCCTCCCCGTTCGCGGTGTCCACCACCAGCACGTCGACGCCGGCCTCCGCCAGCGCCTCCGCGCGCTCCCACGCGTCACCCCAGTAGCCGACGGCGGCGCCCACGCGCAGGCGGCCGTGCTCGTCTTTCGTCGAATAGGGGTACTTCTCCGACTTGGTGAAATCCTTGACGGTGATAAGGCCGGTGAGGCGCCCGTCGTCGTCGATAAGGGGTAGCTTTTCCACCTTATTCTCGCGGAGCAAGCGGGCGGCCTCCTCCCTCACAATCCCCTCGCTACCGGTGATGAGCGGCATCCGGGTCATCGCCTCGGACACGCGCATCGTGGCCCATTGCTCCTGCGGGATGAAGCGCAGGTCGCGGTTAGTGATGATACCGACCAGCTTCTTATCCTCGTCCACCACCGGCAGGCCGGAGATCTTGTACTGGCCGCACAGGGCGTCGAGCTCGTCGATCGTGGCGTCCGGACCGATTGTTACCGGATCTGAAATCATGCCCGACTCGGAACGCTTAACCACGCGAACCTGCTGGGCCTGGTCCGGGATGGACAGGTTGCGGTGCAGGATTCCGATGCCGCCCTGGCGGGCCATCGCGATCGCCATGCGCGCCTCCGTCACGGTGTCCATCGCCGCGCTCAGCAGCGGTACGTGTACGGAGATGTTGCGGGTCAAGCGTGAAGTGGTGTCCACCTCGGAGGGCACAACGTCCGTCGCGTTCGGAAGAAGGAGGACGTCGTCGTAGGTCAAACCAACAAGTGCGAAAGGATCAATACTCACGGATCCATCATATGTGGCTGGCAAGCACAATTACACCGGGGGTTCATGCCGCGTTCGCCACGGTCCAAGGTGCGGATATTTTCTCAACGCTGAACTTGGACTATTCCAAAAAATGGACTTGTGGGGTAACCTCGATGGTGGATTCTCGCCGACCGTTACAACATCGGTTTTGGCGGTGAAGGCTAGCTGAAGGAAGTGAACGTGGTAGCTCGCATCAAGGACGTGCAGGGCGCACTGGTCGACTATTGGGACTGGCAGGCTCTCGGATCGTGCAACACGATGGATCCGGAATTCTTCTTCCATCCCGAAGGCGAGCGCGGCGGGCCGCGTCGCCGTCGAATCGAGCGTGCCAAGCGAATCTGCCAAACATGTCCCGTTCTGGACGAGTGCCGCGAGTACGCGCTGTCCCACAACGAACCCTACGGCGTGTGGGGCGGGCTCTCGGAAGAGGAGCGTAACCGTTTGACGAGGGAACGACGCCGTAGCCGCGCCTCCTAGCGCCGCCGGGTGCCAAGGCACAGCCGTTGGCGTCCACCGGAGGCCTGTGGCGCCGGGTTCGCGTGCGCGCAGATGACCCCGGAGTCCTCCGCTCCGTCGCAGTCCGGCCGCGGTCACGACGCCGACCGGACGCCTCGCCGCACGCTCAATGCTTAACCGAGGTAGATCACTGAACCATAGCACTGACGGCAATGTTGATCGTGGGCGAGCACGCGGGGATCTCAATCATGCGCCGAGTTTTATCGATTTATTGGCATTTTATCTGCCTTAGATAAACCGCCAATAAATCGATAAAACTGCTAGTGCGGACGTCATGAAATACATCGACGATCCGTACACCCCCAATGCAGGCGCAAAGCCGACCGTTCTGGCCGGCCGTGAGGATGAGCTGGATCAGTTCGAAGTGCTGTTGGCCAGGAGCATGAAGGGCCGACCGGCACGGTCCATGATTATCACTGGGCTACGAGGCGTGGGCAAGACAGTCTTGCTCAATGAGTTTCGTGAGCGCGCCGAGCGTTCGGGCTGGGTCACAGTCGAGTTCGAAGCATCGAAGCACGACGAGGGACGCTTCCGTCAGCAGATCGCTATGAAGCTTCGTACCGCACTGTTGCGCATTTCCTCCCGAGCAAGATGGGATGAACGGCTTGAGAAAGCGGCGCGGGTTCTCAGCTCATTCTCGATGAGTTTCGATCCTGATGGCGCAATCAGCGCAAGCCTCAATATCACCGATTTTGCTGGTCTGGCCGATTCGCAAGTACTCGAATACGACCTGACCGAGCTTCTCGTGAGCGTCGGGGAGGCGGCCCAAGCGCACAAGCGCGGAGTGGTCTTATTGATCGACGAGATTCAGTTCCTCGATCGCAACCAGCTTGAATCCCTCATCATGGCCATCCATAAGACCGTTCAACGCGCCCTGCCAATCGCTTTGGTGGGTGCCGGCCTACCACAGATCGCAGAGTTGGCCGGAGATGCAAAATCGTATTCGGAGCGCCTGTTCACTTTTCCGAAAATTGACTCACTTAACGAAGCCGATGCAAGCAAAGCTTTCGCTGATCCTGCACGTCAAGAGGGTGTCGCTTGGGAGGAAGACGCTCTGCAACGCGCTATCGCTGTAACCGAGGGATACCCCTATTTCATTCAGGAGCTGGGTTCCGCCGTTTGGAGAACCGCCCCAAGCTCCCCGTTTCGCCGCCACGATGTCGACAATGCGATCCCGCTTTTCGAATCAAGATTGGATGAGTCATTCTTCCGCGTTCGCTTGGACCGCGCTACACCTCTCCAAGCCGCCTATTTGCGCGCTATGGCAGAACTTGGACCTGACCCCCAAAAGGCTAGCGCGGTGGCTAACGTTATACATCGTGGCTCACAAAGTCTGGGTCCGACTCGGTCGGAGCTCATCAATATGGGCTTGCTTTACACACCTTCACACGGCTACGCCGCGTTCACTGTTCCTCAA
Source organism: Trueperella sp. (assembly GCA_022783305.1). GTDB lineage: Bacteria > Actinomycetota > Actinomycetes > Actinomycetales > Actinomycetaceae > Trueperella > Trueperella abortisuis. The sequence continues at coordinate 14,768 of JALEWQ010000075.1, forward strand.
TTTGACCGCTTTATGCAACGCGAGATGCCCGAGGTCGTCGTACCCAAGAAACGCAACCGAAAAGCGCGAAAGTAGAATGGCGCTAGGAGCCGCTAGCTAGCCGCGCCTCCTAGCGCCGCCGGGTGCCAAGGCACAGCCGTTGGCGTCCACCGGAGGCCTGTGGCGCCGGGTTCGCGTGCGCGCAGATGGCCCCGGAATCCTCCGCTCCATCGCAGTCCGGCCGCGGTCACGACGCCGACCGGACGCCTCGCCGCCCACCCAATGCTTAACCGAGGTAGGCCACCGCCGACTCGAAGAGCCGCATATCGTAGCGTCCCGGCACGTTGCGGTAGAGGTTCTTTCCTATGCGCTCTGCGTGGCCCATCTTGCCAAACACGTGCCCGTCGGGCGAGATGATGCCCTCGATCGCGGCCACCGAGCCGTTGGGGTTGGCGGCGATGTCCATGGTGGGCTCGCCCGCAAGGTCAACGTAGCGCGTGGCGATCTGCCCGCCCGCGATCATCGCTTGCAGGTCGCCATCCGACGCCTGGAAGCGGCCCTCTCCGTGCGAGATCGGCACGGAATAGACCTCCCCCGGCTTGACCCCGGCCAGCCATGGGCTGGAGGTGTTTTCCACCCGCACCCGCACAATGCCCGACTGGTGGCGGCCGATCCGGTTGAAGGTGAGCGTGGGCGCCTCGGGGCGCGGCTCAACAATCTTGCCGTAGGGCACCAGCCCGAGCTTGACCAGCGCCTGGAAGCCGTTGCAGATGCCGAGGATGAGGCCGTCGCGATCCAACAGGGCGCCCACGCCCTCCACCAGAGCCTCGTTGCGCAGGAACGAGGTGATGAACTTGGCCGAGCCATCCGGCTCGTCGCCGCCGGAGAAGCCACCGGGGATCACAAGCATTTGGGAATCGGCAAGCGCGGCGGCGAAGCCCTCCACCGAGCGCGCGATGTCCTCCTCGTCGCGGTTCTTCACCACGAACACGTTCGCCAGCCCGCCCGCGGCCTCGACGGCCCGCGCGGTGTCGTACTCGCAGTTCGTGCCGGGGAACACCGGGATGAGGGCTCGCACGCCGGCCCGGCCGGGGGCCGTGGCCCGCGCGGGCGCCGCCCGGCCGACGGTCCGCGGCTGGGCGGCCACGTTGGCCGGCACCTCGCCGGGCTGGTCGACGTGGCGGGGGTAGACGTCGTCGAGCACGGACTCGTTCAGCGCGAAGATCTCCGAGCTCGCCACGCGCTGGCCGCCGAAGGAGAAGCCCTCGCGCGCCACCGTGCCGAGCGCCTCGCCCACGACGCCGTCCGCGCCGGCCCCCGCGGCGCCGCCTGCCCACTCGAGCACGAAGGAGCCGTAGGCGTAGTCGAAGAGCGAGTCAAGGTCGGCGCTTTCAACGTCGAAGCCGAGCCCCTCGCCTGCGGCCATCTTCATCACGGCCTCGGCGATGCCGCCGCGGCCGGGCGTGTAGGCGCTGACCACGGCGCCGCTGCGTAGCAGCTCGGTGACCTGGTTAAACACCTCGAGCAGCGAGTCCGGCTCGGGCAGACCCGCGAGCGCGCCGCCCTCCGCCACGCGGGGGCGTAGCACGCTCACCCTGTTCCCGGCGGCCTTGAACTGGTTGGGCACCATGTTTCCAGCTTCTTCCACGGCGAGCGCGAAGGAGACGAGCGTGGGCGGCACGGAGAGGTCTTGGAAGGAGCCGGACATCGAGTCCTTGCCACCGATCGCCCCGGCGCCGAGCCCGATCTGGGCCTCGAGCGCGCCGAGCAGGGCGGCCACGGGCTTACCCCAGCGAGCGGGATCCTGGCCCAAGCCCTCGAAGTACTCCTGGAAGGAAAGGTAGACGTCGTCGGCGCTGGCGCCGGTTGCCACCAGCTTTGCCACCGACTCGACCACCGCGAGGTAGGCGCCGTGGAAGGGGCTTGCCTCGCTCAGGTACGGGTTGTATCCCCAGGCCATCACAGTGACGGCGTCGGTATCGGCAAAGGCCGGTAGCCGGTGCGCCATCGCCTGGATCGGGGTGGCCTGGCGGGTGCCTCCAAAAGGCATGAGCACGGTACCGGCGCCCACGGTGGAATCGAAACGGTCAGCGAGCCCCTTCTTGGAGGCGACGTTGAGGTCGCCGGCCACATCCGCTAAGCGCTCGGCAAACGAGCCGGAGCCTCCCAACTGGGTGGCGCGCCAGTCACCCGCCGCGGCGACCTCGGCCCGAACGCGCTGCTCGGCACCGTTCGTGTCGAGGAAGGAGCGGGCGATGTCGACGATCGCGACCCCACGCCAGAACATGCGCAGCCGCTCGGAGTCGGTGACGGTGGCGATGATGGTCGCCTGCAGGTTCTCGCCGGCGGCAAGCTCGACGAACGTTTCGGCGTCGGCGGCCTCGACCACCACCGCCATGCGCTCCTGGCTCTCGGAGATCGCGATCTCGGTGCCGTCCAGCCCCGCGTACTTCTTGGGCACGGCGTCCAGATTGATGTCGAGTCCGTCGGTGAGTTCGCCCACGGCCACAGCCACGCCACCCGCACCGAAGTCGTTGCAGCGTTTGATCAGGCGCGAGGCCGCGGGGTTGGAAAAGAGTCGCTGAAGCTTGCGTTCCTCTGGCGCGTTGCCCTTCTGCACCTCGGCGCCGGCCGTAGTCAGCGACTCGGCGGTGTGCGTCTTCGACGAACCAGTGGCCCCGCCGATGCCGTCGCGCCCGGTGGCGCCCCCCACGAGCACGACGACGTCGCCCGCCGCCGGCGCCTCCCGGCGCACCTGGCTCGCGGGCACGGCGGCGACGACCGCGCCGAGTTCCATGTGCTTGGCGACGAAGCCGGGATGGTAGATCTCGTCCACGATGCCGGTGGCAAGCCCGATCTGGTTGCCGTAGGAGGAATACCCCGCGGCCGCGCGCTGGGCGATGGTGCGCTGAGGCAGCTTGCCCTCGAGGGTCTGCGACAGGGGCGTGCGCGGGTCGCCGGAGCCGCTCAGGCGCATCGCGCCGTGGACGTAGCCGCGCCCGGAGAGCGGGTCGCGGATCGCCCCGCCGATGCAGGTGGCCGCCCCGCCGAAGGGCTCGATTTCTGTGGGGTGGTTATGGGTTTCGTTTTTGAACAGGACGAGCCAGGGCTCGCTCTTCCCGTCCACGACGACGTCGCGGCGGATCGTACACGCGTTGATCTCCTCCGACTCCTCCACGTGGGCGAGCTTGCCGCGGGAGCGCAACACCTTCGCGCCGATCGTTCCCATGTCCATGAGGGTGACGGGCTTGGTTCGACCCACCTCGGTGCGGGCCTCCAGGTAGGTTCGGTAGGATTGGCGGACCTGCGGGTCCGCAAAGCTCACCTCATCGAGGACGGTGTTAAACGTGGTGTGCCGGCAGTGGTCCGACCAGTAGGTGTCGACCACCTTGACCTCTGTCATCGTGGGCTGGCGGCCCTCGGCGGCGAAGTAGTCGCGCAGCATCGCCAGGTCCGCCTCGCTCATGGCCAGCCCGAGCTCGGCGCGCAGGGCGGCGAGCTGTTCGTCGCTTGCCCCCACCAGCTGAACGTTCACGACGTCGGCCGGCTCGGCCACGTCCGCCGCCAGGCTCTCGGGCCGGGCAAGGTCCCCCTCCCGCGCCTCGACCGGGTTGATGACATAGCCCTTGATCGCCGCGAGCGCGGCAGCGTCCGCCTCGATGGCGTAGACCTTCGCTGCGCGGACAGTTGGGCGCTGTCCCGAAAGCTGGATCTGGATGCACTGGGCGGCCGAGTCGGCGCGCTGATCGAACTGGCCCGGCAGTGGCTCGACGGCGAAGACGTGGCCGGCCAGGGCGGCGTCGTCAAGCGAGGAGAAGGTCACGTCCACGGGCGGCTCGGACAGGATCGTGGGGACCACTGCGGCGAACTCGTCGTCGGTCAGCCCGTCCACGTCGTAACGGCCAAGGACGCGCACGCTGGCGACGTCAAGGCCGAGAACGTCGCGCAGTTCGCAGGCCAGGGCCGCAGCCTCGAGGCGCTCGCTGGGCTTCTTTTCGACGTAGATGCGGTGCATGATCTTCCTTTACGGGTGACGGAATTGGTGGGCGATGTCGGTGCGGTAGTGGGCTCCGGGGAAGGAGATGCGCCCGAGGCGGGCGTAGGCAATGTCGAGGGCGCCATCGAGGGTGGCAGCCCGGCCGAGGACGCCAAGCACGCGCCCGCCGTTGGTCACGAGCCGGCCGTCCTCGTCCGCCACGCCCGCCATCACCACGTGGTCCCGGAGCTCGGTGGGCAACGCGATCGGGTCGCCGCGCCGCGGCGAGGCGGGATATCCCTCGGCGGACATGACCACGCAGGCGGCGCAGTCGGTGGAGAAGTCGACAGCGACGTCGGCCAGCGTCCCGTTTGTGGTGGCCTCAAGAATATCGAGCAGATCAGATTCGAGCAGCGGGAGAACCACCTGGGTTTCGGGGTCGCCGAAGCGGCAGTTGTACTCAATGACCTTCGGGCCGTCCTCGGTGAGGATAAGGCCGAAGTAGAGGCAGCCGGTAAACACCAGTCCTTCCTCGGCCAGGCCGTCCACGGTGGGGCGGAGGATCTCACGCTCACAGCGCTTCGCGACCTCGGGGGTGTAAAGCGGGCTGGGGGCGATGACGCCCATGCCGCCTGTGTTTGGGCCGCTGTCCCCGTCGAGAAGGCGCTTGTGGTCCATGGCCGAAACCATCGGCCGGATCGTCCTGCCGTCCGTGAAGGCCAGCACGGTGACCTCGGGGCCGGAGAGAAACTCTTCGATGACCAGGCGCTTGCCGGACTCGCCGAAGCGCCCCGCCATCGCCTCGCGCACGGCGCGCTCGGCCTCCTCGCGCGTGAGCGCGACCGTCACGCCTTTCCCCAGCGCCAGGCCGTCGGCCTTGACGACGACGGGCAGGGCGCAGTCGGCGACGTGGGCGAGAGCCGCCGCTTCGTCGTCGTAGACAGCGTAACCGGCGGTCGGTATGCCGTGGCGGGCCATGAACGCCTTCGCGAACGACTTCGAGCCCTCTATCTGGGCGGCGGCCGCGTTCGGGCCGAAGGCGGGGATCCCGGCGGCGGTGAAGGCGTCCACCGCGCCGGCGACCAGTGGGTCATCGGGGGTGACGACGACGAAGTCCACCGCGTTCGAGGCGGCGTAGGCGACGAGTTCGTCGATGGCGAGCGCGCCGATGGGCACACACGCAACGGCGGCGCCCCGGCCATCCTCCCGGGCGATGCCGGCGTTTCCCGGCGCCACCACGATCTGGCCCACCCGCGGGCTTTGCGCGAGCTTGCGGACGAGCGCGTGCTCACGCCCACCCGAGCCAATGACCATCACCTTCATCGCGTAGCCCCTTCTTCCAGCTTCTGCGTTAAATCCGCCAGTGCACGCGGCAGCAAGCGCCACTCAGCCTGCTCCATCACCCGCGCCTGCAACGTCTCCGGCGTGTCGCCCGGCTCGACCTTCACCTCGGCCTGGCTCAGGATCGGCCCGCCGTCGACCTCGTCGGTGACCAGGTGAACCGTCGCGCCCGTGACGCTCTCGCCCGCGGCCAGCACGGCCTGATGGACGCGCAGCCCGTACATGCCCGGCCCGCCGTAGGCCGGCAGCAGCGACGGGTGAATGTTGATCATGCGGCCGGCGTACGCGCGGGTGACCTCGGCCGGCACGATGGCGAGGTAGCCGGCGAGCACGACGACGTCGATCCGCGCCTCCTCGAGCACCGCGGCCAGATCCGTCTTCGCGATTCGCAGGGCGGGGACCCCGGCCTTCTTGGCACGCTCGAGCGCGTGGCAGTCCCGGTCCGCGCCCACGAGGGCGAGCTGTGCGTGCGGGAGACGGCCGGCAGCCGCGGCGTCAAGGAGCGCCTGGAGGTTGGTCCCCCCACCCGAGCACAGCACCGCCACCCTCACAGCTCGATGCCCTCCGAGCCGGTGACCTCGCCGATCACGGCGCCCGGCTCTCCCGCGGCGGCCAGGGTGGCGAGGGTTTGGTCGACGTCGTCGGGACCGACCACTACGGCCATGCCGAGGCCCATATTGAACGTGTTGAACATGTCGCGCTCGGGGACGGCGCCCTGGCGGGCGATGAGGTCGAAAACCGCGGGGCGCGCGATCGCGGCCTTGTCGATCCGCATGCCAAGCCCCTCGGGCAGGGCACGCGGCAAGTTCTCGTACAGACCGCCGCCAGTGATGTGGCTGACCGCCTTGACCTGAACCTCCTCGGCAAGCGCCAGAATCGGCTTGACGTAGATCTTCGTCGGCTCGATGAGCGCCTCGCCCAGGGTCCGGCCCAACTCCGGGTACTCGCGCCCGAGTGCCTCCGGGGTCATGTCGAACACCCGGCGCACCAGCGAGAACCCGTTGGAATGCACGCCCGAGGACGCGAGCCCAACGACGACGTCGCCCGCCCGGGCCCCGTCCTTGAGCATGTTGGCTTCATCGACAATACCTACCGCGAATCCGGCCAGGTCGTACTCGTCCTCGGGATAGAAGCCCGGCATCTCGGCCGTCTCCCCACCGATCAGCGCTGCGCCCGCCTGGAGACAACCCTCGGCGATGCCCGCCACAATCCGCTCGATCCGCTCCGGCACGTTCTTACCGCACGCGATGTAATCGAGGAAGAACAGCGGGCGGGCCCCCGAGCACACGATGTCGTTGACGCACATCGCCACGCAGTCGATTCCCACAGTGTCGTGGCGGTCGAGCGCGAAGGCGAGCTTCAACTTCGTGCCCACCCCGTCCGTGCCCGAGACGAGGATGGGACGCTCCATGTCCGCCACCTGCGGGGCGAACAGACCGCCGAAGCCACCCAGCCCAGAGACGACGCCCGGCGTGCGGGTACGCTCCACGTGGCGGGCCATAAGCTCCACGGCACGGTAGCCGGCCGTGATGTCGACGCCGGCCGCCGCGTAGGAATCGGAATGGGAATCGCTCCTCACGGGCGAACCTCCTTCACCTGCAACATCGTCGTGGTCTCCTCGTCCTTCAGCACGCCCGTCCTAATCGTGCGCTTGTACCGGCTAACCTCCGGGTCGCTCACCTTCGTCGGATAGTTGCCGTCGAAGCACGCGGTGCAAAAGCCGCCGATCTTCGCCGGTTCGGCCATCCGCCGCGCGTCCTCAATGCTGAGGTAGCCTAGGGAATCGGCGTCGATGTCCTGGCGGATCTCCTCCTCGCTCATCCGGCACGCGATCAGCTTCTCACGCGAGTCGAT
>JALEWQ010000119.1 GCA_022783305.1 Trueperella sp.
CTCGAACCTGGAGATCACGCTGTCGGTGGACGGCGAGGTCAAGGGTAGGGGCACGACGGCCGACCTGGCTCGTTCCGTCCCGGAGCTTGTTGCGCTCGCCTCGTCGATGTTCACGCTCCTGCCGGGTGACATCATCCTCACAGGCGCGGCCTTCCCGTCGATTCCGGCGGGACCGGGCGCGGAGGTCGTGTGCTCGGTGGAGGGGATCGGAGACTTGCGCAACCCCGTCACGGAGTGAATTGGCGGCGGAGCCGGCGGTCAGTGGCAACCGGCTATGTGGGCGGTTCCGGTAGTCGCGGGTGTATTTGGGCAATGCAAGGCTGAATCTGATACCTGGGGATGACATCGTCGGCGCCAATTGCAATCGGGTTAGGGTAGCCTAACCTATGCAATTACACGACGAAAGGAAACGCATGCGACGAAAGATCGCTTCGGCGGCGTCCGCGGCCCTCCTCATCGGGGCAATCGCCACGCCCGCCACGGCCACAGCGGCCGAGACATCCCCGTTTGATTCGGACCTGAGCAGTTGGCTCGCTCCGGGTTCCTCGAAACCGGCCGAGCCGGAGGTCAAGGCCCCAGATGGGGACGATTTGAGCAGCTGGCTCGCGCCGGCCCCACGGCCCTCGACGCCTAAGGCGCCGGAGGAAAAAGATCCGGAGCCGAGCAAGGCCGAGTCGAAGGAACCGGCCGCTCCCGAAGCAGGTCATTCGGACCTGAGTAGCTGGCTTGCGCCGGGCTCGTCGAAACCGGCCGAGCCGGAGGTCAAGGCCCCATCCAACGATGACTTGAGCAAGTGGCTTGCTCCGGGCTCGTCGAAACCGGCCGAGCCGAAGCAGGACGCGCCCAAGCCGGGGGAGAAGGCATCCGACACTCCGGTCATCGCCGAGCTTGCCTTCGCCGAAACCCAGCACGGCCGAACCCTCAGCTGGAAGGTCGATGGCTGCTCGGTCCAAAACAAGAAGACGGTGAAGGTTTCCCTCTCGCGCGGCAGTGAGACATTCAAAGTCCGGGGACAGTCGCGCAAGGAGACCACCAACGCCTCCACGTGGCCCGCCGGAACGTATACGCTCACCGCGAGGTGCGTCACCATGCGCGACGGAAAGGAACTGGGGAAGGTCACCAAGGACGTCGAGCTTACGAGCTCGAACATGTGGGTCAGCTACTCCGGCGACCCGCTCTACGGCCTCGTCCCTAACCCCGGCGAATGGGTCATGCTCACCACCCACGCCCCGGCCAACGCGCTACCGATCAAGGCCGGGCCGTACGAGCCGGGCGAGACCGTCGTCGTGCGCGTGTCCTTCGACGATAAAGAGGCCTTCGAGATCACCCGCACCACCGCCGACGACGCCGGCCACGTCACGCTCGATCAGTGGCTGCCGCAGCGGAGCGCCGGTGCCGCGAGCTTCGCGATTGTGGCCCAGGGCGAGGCCTCCAAGCGGGCCACCACCTACCGCGGTACGCTGACCGACGACCCGCGTTCGGCGTTTGAGATCGTGGCCGTGGAAGGGCGGACGGTCAAGGTCGGGCCGACGGCGATGGAGCCGAACGCTTCCGGCTTCGATAAGCCGGGTGCGCTGCCCGCCTCGGTGCTTGGGCCAGACGGGAATGAGATCGCCAAGGGCGAGCTGACCGTCGACGCAAAGGGCGCGATCGGCGGGTCCGTCACGCTACCCGATGGAGACCTCCCGAACGGCCGCTACACCCTGCGCGTGCTCTCGCCTCTTGGCATCCGCGGCTACCACGCCGACTACTTTGTTGTGAAGAACAACGTCGTCTATCGGGGCTGGGCCATCCCGGCCGACGACGTCGACACGCCCGCGCCAGGCGCGCAGCCCGGTCAGCCGGAGGCACCTGAGGCTGGCAACACCGAAAAGCCCGAAGGCAAGCCGGAGGAGGCGCCGGCGCCTCAGAAGAACACGGCCGTGACCTCCACCCCGGAGCAGAAGGCCGGTTCCAAGGAGCAGAAGACCGACATGCAAGCTCCCAAGGGCGGCGCCAACGGAGAAAGCAAGCCAGTTGCCGTCTCGGCCCCGGCCAAGGTCGGCAAGAGCGACAAGAGCCTGGCCCACGCGGGCGCCGGCGTCGTCGGCCTCGGAGCCCTCGGCGCGGCGGTGACGGCGCTCGGAGCGCTTCTTGTGAGGCGTTGTCGCAGCGAAGGATAACGATCGCACTGTAAAAGCCGCAGGAGGCAACGCTCGTCAACTCTAGCGTCGCCTCCTGCGGCCCACCGTCGCATCTACTCGGGCCGGTGCGCCCTAGCTGGTGGGCGGCCAGCCACGGCTACAGCCCGAGCGCCCGGTCGATCTGTTCGATCGCCTGACGCAGGACCGGGCGCGGCGTGGCGAGGATGGCGCGGGCATGCGCGGCATATCCGGCCCCGCAGGACGCGCCGGGCGTCATGGCGACGCCGGCGTTCGCGCCCAACCACTCGGCGACCGGCTCGCCGACCACGCCGGCCTCGATGGCGCCGGCGAAGTCGAGCCAGGCGATGTAGGTACCCTCCATGTGCTCCATGGTCACGCCGGGCCAGCGCTCAACGGCGGCGGCGAAAAGGTCACGGTTGCCACGCACATAGTCGACGACGTCGGCCATCCACTCCCGACCGTCGCTGTAGGCGGCCACTGCGGCGGCCGAACCGATGGTGGAGGTCATGCTCTTCGCCCACCCCAGCGACGGCTCCAGGCGTTTGGCCAGCGCGGGGCTCGGCACCACCAGCTGGGCGCACTTGAGCCCAGGGATATTCCACCCCTTGGAGGCGGCGATCGCCATGACGGTGTGGGCCGCGGTCTGCTCCGAGATGGAGGCGTAGGGGACGTACTCGCCGTCGAGGACGAAGGGAGAGTGGATGTCGTCGGAAAAGACGACGGCCTCCGGGAAGTCGCCCACCACCGCGGCAAGTGCCTGCAACTCGGCGCGCGAATACACGCGCCCGGTGGGGTTGGAAGGATTGACGAGGATAAGCATTCGAGCGCCGGCCTCAAAACCGGCACGGATCCCGTCAAGGTCCAGCTGGAGCTGGCCGCCCACCCGCACCGACGGAACCTCGATGAGCGGCCGACCCATCGTCGGAACCAGCTCGACGAAGCTCATGTAGGCCGGGGTGGGCAAGATGACGGGCGAGCCCGGCGTCGTGAGCGCGTCGATGACGAAGCGGGCCGAGGAGACCACGTCCGGAACGGCGTGGACGGCGTCGGGAGAGGGCGAGAAGTCACAGATGGAGGAGATCCACGCGGCGGTGGCCTCCGCCAGCGCTCGCGAATCGGCGGCCGAGCGGTAGCCGATGCCGGGCAGGCCCGCGAAGCGGGTGAGGACGTCGCGGACAGCGGGCGCGATTCCAAGGTCCATCTCAGCGACGAACATGCCGATCTGATCCGGGTGGGCGCTCCACTTGAGGGAGCCGGCGGCGCGTAGCTGGTCGATGGTGATCTGATCGAAATTCATGTTTCTACTCTATCCAGAGTAGCCTTAAGACACTATGAGCACTTCACATTCATCCGTCCGCGTCCGCTTCTGTCCGTCTCCCACCGGCATGCCGCACGTCGGCATGGTGCGCACCTGCCTGTTCAACTGGGCCTACGCCCGCCACACCGGCGGCACCTTCGTGTTCCGTATCGAGGACACGGACGCCCAGCGCGATTCCCAGGAATCCTTTAACCAGATCATCGACTCCCTGACCTGGCTCGGTTTGGACTGGGACGAGGGCATCGGGGTCGGCGGCCCGCACGCCCCCTACCGGCAAAGCGAGCGCATGGACATTTACAAGGACGTGGCGGCGAAGCTGCTGGAGGCGGGATACGCCTACGAGTCCTTCTCCACCCCGGAGGAGGTTGAGGCCCGTCACCGCGCGGCTGGCCGCGACCCGAAGCTCGGCTATGACGGCTTCGACCGCGACCTGACCGAGGCACAGAAGGAGGCCTTCCGCGCCGAAGGCCGCGCACCGGTGCTGCGCATCCGCATGCCGGACGAGGACGTGACCTTCACGGACCTCGTGCGCGGCGAGATCACGTTCAAGGCCGGCTCGGTGCCCGACTACGTCATCATGCGCGGCAACGGTCAGCCGCTCTACACGCTGACCAACCCGGTAGACGATGCACTCATGGAAATCACCCACGTGCTTCGCGGTGAGGATCTGCTCTCGTCCACCCCGCGCCAGATCGTGCTGTACGACGCACTCAAGGCCATCGGCGTGGCGAAGGAGACCCCGTTGTTTGGCCACCTTCCCTACGTCATGGGGGAGGGCAACAAGAAGCTTTCCAAGCGCGACCCCGAAGCCAACCTCCTCCTGCACCGCGACCGCGGCATGCTCCCCGAGGGCCTGCTCAACTACCTGGGCCTGCTCGGATGGTCGATCGCCGCGGACCGCGACCTCTTCAGCCGTGAGGAGATGGCACAGGCCTTCGACGTGGCCGACGTCAACCCCAACCCCGCCCGCTTCGACGACAAGAAGTGCGTGGCCATCAACGCCGAGCACATCCGCATGCTCGAGGTGAGCGATTTGCGCGACCGTCTTGTGCCGTTCTTGAAGCGCGATGGCATCATCGACGCCGAATCCTACGCGGCCGCCGACGTCGAAGAACGTCGTCTCCTCGACGCCGCCACCCCGCTCGTCCAGACCCGTATCCAGCTCCTCGGCGAGGCGCCTGCGCTCATGGGCTTCCTCTTTATCAGCGCGGGCGAGATCGAGTACAACGAGAAGGCCGTAGCCAAGCTTCGCGACTCGGCACCCGCCGCGCTCGACGCCGCTATCGCAGCCTTCGAACAGATCTCGCCCGAGTCTTGGGACGTCGACGCCATCAAGGCCGGCGTCGACGAGCACGTGGTCGCCGCCCTCGAGCTCAAGCCGCGCCTGGCCTTCCAGCCGCTCTTCGTGGCCGTGACGGGCACGAACGTGTCATTGCCCGTGGTCGACTCGATGGCGATCCTCGGAAAGGACGAGACGCTCGCGCGCCTGCGCCGCTTCCGCGGCACGCTTTAGGCTCTCCGAGGCAGGGCGGCTCGCCGGGTCGCCCTGCCTTCTACCTGGCTACCTTCTACCTGGCTACGGGGTCGCGCACATACAGTGTCGATCCCGGCGTCCAGCCCGTGATCATGCCCGTGCCCTCGCCGGCTGCGGCGCGGATGCGCAACGGCACGTAGCCGACCTCGAGCGCGGCTGGTACTCCCAGGCGCACTCCATCCCAGTCGCGGGCGAGGGCCTCCCAATCGATGACGTAGTCAATTGGAGCCTCGAGACCCGCCCATTTGTCGTAGAGCTGCGGGTCTCCCGCGAGCCGGATGGGGTAGCGCGAGATGAGCGCGGCGGCGTCGTCGGTGCTAGTGATCTCGTAGACGCGCAGGTCCTCGCGGATGAGGGCGGCGCGGTGGTTGACCTCGAAATCCCCGGCGTCGTCGCCGTAGACCTCACACGTGGAGACGATAGCGACCTCGGGGTTGGGGACGAAGATCTCGGGGTTGACGGGGTCGTAGGCGATCCACATCTCGCGTGGAGATTGGGAGGCAATCTCCCACTGGTAGTCGCTGAGGCTGGGTTCGCCGGCGCGAATGTTGCGCCGAGCCCTGCCGGGCTCGGCGGCCACGTAGGCGACGGGGTGGGCGCCCCACGGAACGGTCTTGAGAAAGCGGGCCAAGAGCGCGTCAGTGGTCGCGCGCTGTACGGGTGTGGCAAGCGAATCGACGCAGATCAGTTCGAAATCGCCGAAGGCGTAACCGACCGTGGCGTCGCTGATCGCGCATTGAACATCGGCGGGCGTGATCGCGCCGGCCGCGTCGGCGGCCGTCAACCAGGCGATCGCGGCGGCGTGGTAGGCGCGGATGAAAGCGGTGACCTCCGGCAGTGACGAGGCCGCGGTCGGGATCTGTGGGAGGTCGTCGTCGGCCACATCGCCAACGAATCGAGTGAGCAGTGAGGAGTTGGCGGTGGGTATCGCCTCGACGAAGGGCACCTCGGGTAGCCCCCGCGCCCAGGCGGGACGCGCGCCGGGATCATCAGGCAAGAAGCGCGCGTTATAGATGAGTCTGCGGGCGACTGCGCGGCCAAGGTGACCGGGGTAGACCTTGACTCGCGAGGGGCCCCAGGGGAGCGTGCGTGGCCCGCGGCGGATTCTCATACGTCTCCTTCCGTGACAGAAACGTTGGGGTCAGTATAGTCGACAGCCGGCGTGATTCCCTTCACGTCCGGAAATTTGCGTGGAGGCATGCGCCTGCGTAATATATCTATTCGTTGCACTCCTGAGGAGTAGCGCCATGGGGTATGGTGTAATTGGCAGCACGAGTGATTCTGGTTCATTTAGTCTAGGTTCGAGTCCTGGTACCCCAGCGAAACCGCGAGTTCGCTCGCTGGTTCACCCGCAAGGGATCAGGCCCCGTTCGTCTAGCGGCCTAGGACGTCGCCCTCTCACGGCGGTAACACCGGTTCAAATCCGGTACGGGGTACAGATTGGCTCCGAGCTTCGGCTCGGAGCCTTTTGCGTGTTGAGTCGGCCGACGCGTTCCCCGGCGCGGATCTGCCGGGCTCGCCCTGACGAGCCGGCCCGTTAAACTGTGAAGTTTAGTCGCATCATGCATGTGATGGGTTAATAGACAAAAAATGTGTCTTATCCGGGCGTGTCGTTAGTGTCCTGCCCAGCCTTGGTGGATGGTCAGGCCGTCGTCCCAGGGGGCTTGGGTGTTGATGGCGTTGTCGATGTAGGCTGGCCCGTCGGGCTCAGGTT
>JALEWQ010000127.1 GCA_022783305.1 Trueperella sp.
GCCCTTCCGTGCGTCGTTCTTCCCCTTTGGTCCGCTCCTCGCGCTAGCAATGACACTGGTGGTGATCGTCGGCCAAAACACGGAGGCGCTCCTGGGCGAGACGGAGTTCGCGGCCCTCTTGTCCAGCTACATTGGCCTGCCGCTCTTCCTGGCTCTGTGGGCCGGGCACAAGATCGTGACCCGCGCACCGGCAGTCAAGCCCTTGGAGGCCGATCTGACGCGCCGCTCGGACGCCGACTAAATGCCGCGGGGAGGCCCGGCGTGGCGCCGTCGGACTTCGGCGTCGGCTGACGGCGCGCTGGCGGTTCCGACACTTCACTTGAATATACCGGCTACCGATCGCTATACGGGCCTGGTATGCCCCAGATTCATGACTTGCGTCGGACATCTGCTCCCAACGTGAGACTGCCTACTCGAGACCGGCGATTCCAACCCAAAACACACCCTCAATTGCTAAGCGCCCCTTTTCGGCGAGAATCTCATGAGTTGCCACGCCCACGGTTGTAAAACCGCCAAAACAGAGCCCGCCCGGAGTGTTCGTATACCCTATTGATCGCCTCACCGCAAGATGATACGTTGACCAATAAGTGATTTCCATCTCAACGAGGAGGGGAGAATGCGTGCTTTAGCCCTCATAGCCACCGCTTGCATCGCATTCGGCGCAAGCGTGTTGGCCGCGCCCATTCACACCGCAAACTCGGATGAACTAGCATCCGACTCCATCCTTGAAAAGTGGGAGCAGGACAGTCAGCAACACACAGCAAGCGTGCTCGGGATCGATGGCCACGCTGGCCTATCGGCGGTTTTGCCATCGTCCGCATTCGATGCGCTCTCCGAAATAGATCCATATTTGAGCGGTTACTACTTTTATAGCCCCGAACGAGACAGCCAGGTCTTGGCTCTTCCCGCGGATTATCTGCGCGGTTCCTTAACAACACCAGGACGTGCATCTGAGTCCGCCAAGGTTCAGGACTACATTGAGAACTCGCTGTCTTTGGCTCAGCCAGAAGGTCAAGTGCAGTTACGAGTTTCCCGCTTCACGTCCGAAGAGATAGATGGGTCTATGGAAGCCGTGCAACAGGCACTTCTTCATCAAAACCTCTCCGGCAGTATTGACTACGACCCTTGGACAGACAGCCTCGAAGTCGGAATCTCCTCTGCGGAGGACTTCGCTCTTCCGGACACCCCAGTCCCCGTCCATCTCGTCTCGGCAAACGTTAGTGCAGCGGTTGAAAACAACGCCATGCCTTCACCTTTCCGTGGCGGCGGCGCACTTTACGCAGGCGGTTGGCGCTGTACCTCAGGAATTCCTGCATATAACGCAAGTGGGACTACCAACGTCGTACTGGCGCAGTATTGCCCCCACCTATGCGGCGAGGCTCATGCTCTAGGGGGCTAATATGCGACACAAGCCGTTTCTTCTCCTCACCGTCTGTGCGGCGATGTTGACCGCGTGCACCAATTCCGACGCACTCACTGTGCCCACCCTCCCGCCCGAGACCGAAGGACCTCTGGTTGCAAAACTCAACACCCTGACACGGATCGACGTCGCCCAGGGCAACGCTTGCCCCATTATCGAAGAGGACACGCTCATCGTCTTTTCCGAACCGGTTTCCGCAAACGACGCCAACGCCATCGTGATCGGAGACGTCACCATTAAGGTCGGCGATTCTTTTGTGACCAGCAAGACGAACGACATCCCGGGCGGATTCTCCTGCGGCGGCAAACTCTACCCACATGCGCAACACGTCATTTTTCCCGGCGTCAATCTGACTGACCACGACTAGCTCGAAAGAGAACAGAGCTCACTGAACACGCACCGAAAGGATCTTAGAGCTCCATCCCTCGCACGTGGGCGGTCCTCGTGTGGCATGATTGCCACATGGCCGAAACATACCTGCATGCAATGGGGCTTCACGGCGATTGGGGCGCAACGGTCGCAGCGCTCGAGAATGCGCCGCTGATGTCAATCGAGCTTCCCTCGCACAACGCCCACATCTCCGCTTACGAAGACCCGTCGGGGTGGCGCGTCGGACTCATCGACATCGCGGATCGCTACTCAACGGAGACATTCGCAGTTCTCGGAGCCGGCGGCCACACTGTCGACGTGTGGCAGGTTTTGCCCGGAATCGCACACGTCGACCTTCTCGACGCTGACGGCGAGCTGTTTACTCGGTTCCTCGCCTTTGTGGACGACCCCCATATGTATCCGTGGTACGCGCTGGAGAATGTGGGTGAGCCCGTGCGCGTCGAGGACTATCAGCTCGGTGCGATCGCCGTCGATTTGAAGGTGTACGATTCCGTCGACGAGTGGGAACACAATACTGAGCCGCTTACCGAGGACGGGCTACGGATGGGGCCCTCTTCGATCGTGAGTCCGTGGCTTTTCGCGCTCTACTCCGGTGAGGCAGAACCTGCAGACGTCAGCCCGGTGGCGATGTTCACCTCCGTCATCAAGGAGGTCGAGGTGGTGACGAACGCGCTGACAGGGCTCCCCTGGCAACGCGCCGTTGCGGACTGCGGCTTTGAGTGTGCGCTCGCCTTTCCCGCCGATCACAAGTTGCACCCCGGAAA
Source organism: Trueperella sp. (assembly GCA_022783305.1). Classification (GTDB taxonomy): domain Bacteria; phylum Actinomycetota; class Actinomycetes; order Actinomycetales; family Actinomycetaceae; genus Trueperella; species Trueperella abortisuis. The sequence goes on from JALEWQ010000127.1 coordinate 2,575, forward strand.
CGTCGTGGATGGGAAAGCATTCATCACTGGCTCAACGAGCTTTTGGAGCTCGGATCCCTCCGAACGTTAAACGCGGCTGCGAGATTTGCGATCTATTCGCCCTCGAAGTGAGTGGCCGAGGTGGACGCGTCTGCGAGCACCGTCTTGTCGGATTCTGACCGGCGAGGGTGAACGTAGCCACTTCGCCACACGTACATTGTCACGAGGAGAAAAACAGCCCCGAAAATGACGGCCCACCAGGGGAAGTGTGGCAGCTCGGAGGGCTGCTCGGCCTGGGCCACCTCGCCCGCCGGGGTCGGAATGATGCGTTCGCCCGTCACCACGATACGGTGCGTGTTGATTCCCAACGGCGTGCAGGTGATGAGGGTGACGAGGTCGCGCTCGGGATCGGCGAAGAGCACTTCGGACTCGCTTGGCTCAATAACTCTAGTATCGACTACGCGGTAGCTGATCACCTGGTCCAGCACGGCGATCGTGAAGATGTCACCCACCCGCGCCTGATCGAGGTTCGTGAAGAGTGTCGATTCGGGCAGGCCACGATGCGCGGTGAGCACAGAGCGCTGGCCGATGCCGCCCACGGGCAGCGAGGTCCCCTCGAGGTGGCCGATACCCTTGAGCAGGGTCTCCTCCGAGGTGCCGTGGTAAATGGGCAGGTCAATATCAAGTGTCGAGTAGTACAGTCGCCCCATGACACCCTCTTCGTCGGCCAGCAACGAGCTGTAGTCGAGACCATCGGGAAGCGCGCCGGATCCCTTCGGTACGTTCGCATTCGCCTCGAGGGTCACGCCGGAGGCAAGTGCGTCGTTATACTCGCGAGCCCGCTCCAGCTCGACGACGTACGGATTGGGGCGCTTGGCTTCATTCTCGGCGACGACGCCCTGCGCCTTCTCGATGACGCGAGCCTGCTCGCGTTGCGAGAACCACGCCGCCGTCTGGGGGTAGAGGTACACGGCGGCGCCGGCGAGAAGCATGATACTAGCGATAACGGAGGTCCAGGAGAGTTTCCACGCGGGTCTAGGCGCCGTAGAGTCCGTAGCCCGAGTGCTGACTCGGGAGCGAACGCGAAGGTGACGAGGGAAACGAGCGGCGTGGCGGTAGCGTGCGATCATATCGGCCTTAGCTCACAAACAGCTCGGGTGGCGATTACTCGCCACCCGAGCCGATGTCAGAAGCGGAACTCACCCGTTGCGCTTACGACGAGAGGTGATGGCCAGTGCCGCACCTCCGCCAGCGAGGCCGAGGCCGATAACGGTCAGCAGTAGGGTGCCTTGAGCACCTGTGAGCGGAAGATCCGGGCCATCCTTCTTGGGGTTGACGACGGTCAACGCCTGAACGTTGCCGGTACCCGGTGTGATGACCACGGCCTTGCCGGCGCCGTTCGCGAAGTCGGCACCGGGGGTGTGACCAGCCGGAACCTTCGTCTCGTAGAGGCAGTAGGTCTTGGTCGGGCTCTGAAGCGGACCGTCGGGCGAGTTCGCAACCCACAGACCAAGCGGGCTGGTAGGCGTCACATTCTGCCACTGAACGACGCCGTTCTCATCCGACGTACCTGTGGCAACCTGGGAACCGTCGCTCGGCAGGGCCGGGCAGGCGCCATTTGCATAGTTGTTGAAGACTTGGAACTCGGCACCTTTGAGGTTCTTCGCAGGGGTGGAATCGTCGGTCTTGAGGATCGAGAGCTGTCCCCAGTAGGTGTGCGGAGTCTTGCCGCCCGGAAGCTTGTTCCCGTTAAACTCCGAGCCGTAGCCGGGCTTGTCCGGCCCCTCCGAGCCAGGGTTATCGATATCACCCGTCTGGGTCACCTTCGTGACCTTCGTGGTGAACTTGACCGTGATGGTCTTGTTAGCCTGAAGGGTGTTGCGAGCCTTCTCAGTCAGAGCCCAGGTAAGGTTCTGACCCTGCTGGTTGAACGTGTAGTCATCGGTCAACGTGAGCGGCTGGCCGTCGTAAGTCACCTCTTTCGTCTCAACGTATTCAAGACCATCGGTCAGGTTATCCCAGATCGAGGCGGAGGTGTAGGTCTCTCCGGTATTCAGAGCCGGGACGGTCTGAGTGATGGTCCATTCAACAATGCTCCCGACCGTCACACCGGCCTGGGCATCGTCGGTGTTAATCGTCTTCGACGGCTTGTCGGCTTCCTGGTTCTTCGGGTAGGCGTGAACCGTGTAGAGCCAGCCGAGATCCTTGTGCGGAAGCGGGATAGAAACATAGAACGGAGCCGTCTTGGACACGATGTTCGCTGGGGCCCCGGTTTCCTGAACATAGTACAAACCGAGGGCAAGGTTGGCGAATGTAGTCTCGCCGTTATCGTTCGTCGTCTGGGCGGTGCCATTCTCGGCGACAAGACAGAAATCGGTCTTGACGTCGTCGATCGTCTTGGGCGCGGTGCCCGTCGGCACGCTCTTCCAGGCATCGGCAGTTGTCAGATCCAAGGCCTTGCACTGACCGGCGTCCATCTTACCGAGCTGCCAAATGGTGAAAGTGGCATCCTTGACCGGTTTGCCCTTGATGTTCTTCTGTTCCGTACCGTCAGACGCGGCACCCTCAGCACCGATGGCTTTGTGGATGACGAGGGAGCCGGAGGTGGGATGGTTCGGCTGATCGGGACCGATATCAGCTTGGGCAAGACCAGCACCGGCGACTATACCGGCAAGGCTGAGGGCGACCGCGCTGATACCAGCGGCGACCCGTGCGAGGTGTACCTTCATATTTCTAGAGTTCCTTTCAGGATTTCCTGTGTGATGTCTGAGGTTGGGGGCATTGTGCTTAAGGTTGGTGGTGCCACCTCCTCCGGCGCTTGAAACCGAGGGCCCCGGCGACGGCCAGTCCGGTGCCGAAGATGCCAACGCCGGCCAGCGCGTAGTGGTCGCGGCTCAAGCCGCCCGTGAGCGGTAATGTTGGAGCTTCCCTGGGTAGATTGACAAACGGCTGATCGAAGTTATAGGCGAGCTGGTCAGCCTTGATCATGAACGCGTGATCCGCCTCGTCTAGGCTGTAGCCCGCTGGAGCTTGCTTTTCACTCAAGACATAGTCGCCCCAGGCAAGATCACCGATGCGGAAGCCGCCCGCGGAATGATCCTTATCCGGTCCGGCGCATTTCGCATCCGTATCCGCCACGCAGTCGGTGATCTCGACGCTCAACTGAGCGCCGTCCTCGCCAAGCGGACCGGTCAAAGTCCACACTGAGCCAGCGAGCCGGTTGGCGGGCGTCAGGTTATCTACCTTCTGCCATGTCACCTCACCAGGGATCCTCGTGTTGACAAGACTTCCTACGTGTACGTCGGGCACATCTTTACTAACAACGACCGACACGGGATCCGCCATGGCCTCGTAGCCAGTGGGCGCCTTCGTCTCGGAGAGCGTATAGGTGCCAAAGTTAATCTTGTCGACCATGAACTTGCCGGCTGAGGGATCCTTATCCGGGCCCGGACACTGCCCGGCGTCTTCTGCCACGCAGTCCGCGATGTCGAGGTTGGTGTCAAACGGCCCGTTGAGCCGCCACTGACTTCCCGGCACCAGCTGGGCCTGCGTCGAATCGTCCACCTTCGACCATGAGACGCTTCCCTGCCGCGGGGTGTTGGTGAGGGTACAGCTCATATTGGCCACGACCTGCTCGGTTAGCCCTTGGTCGTTCGTCACGAACACGCTCGACGGGATGGTGATTGTCCCGTCGCCTTGGGCATATTGCGTGCCATTTTGATCCACACAACTCAGCGTGGACTCGTACATGTCGGCGTTGACCTGCTCGGTTTCATCGACCACGGACTCGCTGATCCTGTATGTCGCTCCTGCCACGACGACGGTCGTCACGCCACCAGTGATCTCGCTTCCCGAGCCTGCCGTGGTCACCGGGGCAGTGTACTCGGAGAACGAGCCGTTGGTCCGGTAATCCACGGAGAGCATGAACTGTTCGTTGGCGAAACGTGGACCCGAAAGAACCTTCTTGACACTGAGCGTGGGAGGAATCTGACAGGAGGCGAGATCCGTCTCGGAACTAGTCTGATTCAGATTTGCAACCAAAAGGTTCATCTCATTGGTGGTGGGATTGAATGTAAAGTGCTGTGATGCTGTGGCAATCCATACCCAGCCATTCGTGTCGAACGCCGCGCCGACTGCCCCCTGGGCTCCATCGGGCCGGCGGTTCTCTACGATCGTGTCGCTTCGGATTGTTCCGCCGTTGAGGGTATCCAACCGCTCTCGACTCACCGTCCAAATATCCGCGCCGTACGCGTGGCCGGCTAGGATGTGCAGGTTTCCGAGGACGTCGAAGGACAGATCACCGTTGAGCGAAAACCCGTTGATGGCCGACAAATCCCCGGTACGTTGGATATCGCGCTGTGGCTTAATGTTGCCAGCTTTCTCGATCTTGCCGTCGGCGTTGATCCTGTAAAGGATGAATTCAATGGGGATCTGCTGCTGACCCCAGCCAACCTGCACCGTGGTGAAGCGTCCGAAATAGTACTCGCCCGAATACGGATCGACTCCGCCCGCGACCCAGGACTCCCCGTATGCGGATTGGAGCCAGTCTACGTACTCCCAATTCAGTTGGTCTGCGGATCTCTTGTAGACCTCAATCCAGACGTCAACCAGGCTCCCGTATCTGTACTCCCCGTAGATCCCAAGGGCGTACGCGGTTCCGTCGGGTGCGATGCCAAGCGCATTGGCTTGAATGAGCCGATAGCCCTTGACAGAGTTCTGAGGAAAGAGCGGAAAACTCGGGATCGCAGGACCCGGAATGTTGCCCTGACTGCGCGCCCTAACCTGCCCGTTCCAGTCTAGGGAGTAATACCGACCGGGCTGGCAGTAGCCCGTGGTTGCGAACCGACTAGCGGTTGCCGGCGGCGCGCCGTCAGACACTTCGAGTCGATTAGACTCAGGATTTGACGCGCCGGAGGGATCTGCCTCCCACGTGCCCTCTTGCTCGGAGTTCTGGCCGGGTTGCTCGTCATCCTGCCCTAGATCGCCGTTCGCAATATCTGCAAAGGACTCTGATCCTTCAGCAGAAGTCTCTCCCCCCCCCGCTCGTCTACCGGGGAAGACCCGTTATCTCGTGAAGGCATAGTATTGGTATTGACGACGTCGGTCGGGGTCTGTGCAGAATCGGTCGTCTCGCCGTAAGCAAGAGCTACGGGAAAGGCGAGGCTGATGGAGAGCGCGGCCGTGACAACGCCAAGGCGCACACGTCTCACCGAACGATTCGATCTCGTCGTTCTCGAAGTCATCTTCCACCTCGCTGGCTTCGCGTGGATCACAGTGCGAACATGGGCATCATTGCCCTACGTACCCTCTAAGCATAATTCCCGATTTATCCCGTGCGCAACCGGTGTGCCCCATTCGGACCTTTCCTTCCAGCATCTGGACACCCGGGGAAAGAAGCGAGAACCCCGTACGCCTGCCACGCCCTCACCACCGCAAGTCGTACGTGCAATGAGGCCGGGCCGGAAAAATTCCGGCCCGGCCTCAGATCCTTCGCGGCCCTAGAAGTTCAGACCGTACCCATAGCCCATCGACGTATCGTAATCGTCGAGCGAGCCATACCCGTAGATGTCGTCGAAGGAATCCAGCCCGCCAAACGTGTTGAGCTGCTCGTACTCCGAGCGAGCCTCCGACGTGGGCTCAACCTTGACGCGGCGTAGCTGCTCCAGGCCGGTGCCGGCCGGGATGAGCTTGCCGAGGATGACGTTCTCCTTGAGGCCCTCGAGCGGATCGGACTTCGCGTTGAGCGCCGCCTCCGTCAGAACCTTCGTGGTCTCCTGGAAGGATGCCGCGGACAGCCACGAATCCGTGGCCAGCGACGCCTTCGTGATACCCATCAGCTCCGGACGACCCGAGGCCGGCTTTCCACCCTCCGCCATCGCGGCGCGGTTGGCCTGCTCGAACTGAGCAACATCCACGAGCTCGCCGGGCAGCAGCGACGTCGTCCCGGCCTCCAGGACCGTGACGCGGCGCAGCATCTGACGCACGATGACCTCGATGTGCTTGTCGTGGATTTCCACGCCCTGCGAGCGGTAGACGTGCTGAACCTCGGAGACGAGGTGCAGCTGAGCCACGCGGCGACCCGAGATGCGCAGCACCTTCTTCGGGTCAACCGAGCCCTCAACCAGCTGCTGGCCCACCGGGACATGAGCGCCCTCGGCCACGAGCAGCTTGGCGCGCTTGGCCACCAGGTAGGTCAGGTCCTCGTCGCCGTCGTCGCGCTTGATGATGAGGCGGCGCGAACGCTCCAGATCCTCGATCTCAAGGCGGCCGGCAGCCTCCGCAATCGGCGCCTCGCCCTTCGGGGTACGCGCTTCGAACAGCTCCTGGACACGCGGAAGACCCTGGGTGATGTCCTCCGCCGACGCCGCACCGCCCGTGTGGAAGGTACGCATCGTCAGCTGGGTGCCGGGCTCGCCGATCGACTGCGCGGCCACGATGCCCACGGCCTCGCCAATGTCCACCAGCTTGCCGGTGGCGAGCGATCGACCGTAGCACTTCGCGCAGGTGCCGACCCGCGAGTCGCAGGTGAGCACAGAGCGCACGTGGATCTGCTTGATTCCCGCCGCGAGCAGGTTCTCAAGCGCCACGTCACCGATGTCGGTGCCGGCGGCGACGACGACGTTCCCGTCGGCGTCCACCGCGTCCTTAGCGAGGGTGCGGGCGTAGACCGAGGTGTCGATATCCTCGGAGCGGATCAGCTCCGCCGCAGCCCAAACCTCGGCCGAGACTTCCTTCTCGGTGACCTCCGTCGGCACGCCGTCAACCGTGGCGAGGCGCAGCTCGTTGCCCTTGGAATCGAGCGCCACGATCGTCTTGGGCAAGCCGCGGCTGGTGCCGCAGTCGGCCTCGCGGACGATGACGTCCTGGGCCACGTCCACCAGGCGGCGGGTCAGGTAGCCCGAGTCCGCTGTACGCAGAGCCGTATCGGCCAGACCCTTACGCGCGCCGTGCGTCGCGGTGAAGTACTCGAGCGCCGACAGGCCCTCGCGGTAGTTCGACTTGATCGGGCGCGGAATGATCTCGCCCTTCGGGTCTGCCACCAGGCCACGCATACCGGCCACCTGACGGATCTGCATCCAGTTACCTCGCGCCCCGGACTGAACCATCTGGTTGATGTTGTTCAGGTCGTCGAAGTTCTTGCGCATCTCGTCGGCAACCATGTCGGTCACCTCAGTCCACAGGGCCACCAGGTCACGGCGACGATCCTCGTCGCGGATGTTACCTTCCTGGAAGTCCTGCTCGATCTTCGCTGCCCGCTCCTCGGCCTCCTCCAGGATCTTGGCCTTGTTCGCCGGCGCGATCACGTCAGACACCGCGATCGTCACACCGGAGCGGCCGCCCCAGTAGAAGCCCGTCTCCTTCAGGGCATCCAACGACGCCGCCGCGTCGACCTTCGGGTAGCGCTCAGCGAGCTGGTTGACAATGCCGCCCAGAACCTTCTTGCCCACGGGCTCGTTGACGAACGGGAAGGTGGTGGGCAGCGCGTCGTTGAACAGGGCGGTGCCCAGGGTGGTCTTGAGGATGATGTCGTCACCCTCTTCGTAGCCCTCGGGCGCAACCCAGTCACGCGGCGGGATGATCTCATCAGCCTTCCAGCGGATGTGAACCGGGGAGTTGAGGTGGAGTTCGCCCAGGTCGTGGGCCATCTCCGCCTCCGCCACCGACGTGAAGTAGCGGCCAGCACCCACCTCGTTCTCACGCACGGTGGTCAGGTGGTAAAGGCCGATAATCATGTCCTGCGCGGGCACGGTGACCGGGCGGCCGTCGGACGGCTTCAAGATGTTGTTAGCCGACAGCATCAGGATGCGGGCCTCAGCCTGCGCCTCCACCGACAGCGGCAGGTGGACAGCCATCTGATCGCCGTCGAAATCGGCGTTGAAGGCGGAACACACGAGCGGGTGCAGACGGATCGCCTTACCCTCGATCAGCTGCGGCTCGAAGGCCTGAATGCCGAGGCGGTGGAGCGTAGGAGCTCGGTTGAGGAGCACCGGGTGCTCCTGGATGACCTCTTCGAGCACGTCGAAGACCTCGTCACGCTGACGCTCGATGAGGCGCTTAGCGGCCTTGATGTTCTTGGCCAGCTCCAGATCCACAAGACGCTTCTGCACGAACGGCTTGAACAGCTCCAGCGCCATCGTCTTGGGCAGACCACACTGGTGGAGCTTGAGGGTGGGGCCGACCACGATGACGGAACGACCCGAGTAGTCCACGCGCTTGCCCAGCAGGTTCTGACGGAATCGACCCTGCTTGCCCTTGAGCATGTCGGAGATCGACTTGAGCGGACGGTTGCCCGCACCCTGCACCGGGCGGCCACGACGGCCGTTGTCGAACAGGGCATCCACGGCCTCCTGAAGCATGCGCTTCTCATTGTTGACCATGATCTCCGGCGCCTTCAGGTCAAGCATGCGCTGAAGGCGGTTGTTGCGGTTGATGACCCGGCGGTAGAGGTCGTTGAGGTCGGACGTGGCGAAGCGGCCGCCGTCGAGCTGAACCATCGGGCGCAGATCCGGCGGGATGACCGGGATCGCGTCAAGAACCATCGCCTCGGGCGGCGTGTGGGAGTGCAGGAAGGCGTTGACCACCTTGATGCGCTTGAGGGCGCGGGTCTTGCGCTGGGCCGTTCCGTTCTCGATCTGGTCCACGAGCAGCTCGCGCTCGGCCTCCAGGTCGAAGCTCTTCAGCCGGCGCTGGATGGCCTCCGCACCACGCGATGCCTGGAAGTAATCCCCCCACCGGGTCTCCATCTCGCGGTAGGCGACCTCGTCACCCTCCAGGTCTCCGACCTTGAGCTTGGTGAACTTGTCCCAGATCTCCTCCAGCTTGGCGATTTCCGACTCGTAGCGGGCGCGCACGCGGCGGGTGTCGGCCTGCGTCGAACGCTTGATCTTGGCACGCGCGGCGGCATCCTCACCGGCGGTCTCCGCCTCGGCGAGTGTCGCCTCCTCCGCCTTCAGCGCCTGCTCGACGGCGGCGTCGCGCTCCTTGAGCAGGTTCTCCCGCTCGAGCTCGTACTCCGCCGTGAGCGAGGGCAGGTCGTCGTGACGACGCTGCTCGTCGACGTCGGTGACCATGTAGGCCGCGAAGTAGATGACCTTCTCCAGGTCCTTCGGGGCGATGTCCAGCAGGTAGCCCAGACGCGAGGGCACGCCCTTGAAGTACCAGATATGGGTGACGGGCGCGGCAAGCTCAATGTGGCCCATGCGCTCGCGGCGCACCTTCGAGCGCGTGACCTCCACGCCACAACGCTCACATACGATGCCCTTGTAGCGGGGACGCTTGTACTTGCCGCACGCGCACTCCCAGTCGCGCGTGGGGCCGAAGATCTGCTCACCGAAAAGACCGTCCTTTTCCGGCTTGAGCGTACGGTAATTGATAGTTTCGGGCTTGGTGACGGTGCCGTGCGACCACTTGCGCACATCCTCCGACGTGGCAAGGGAGATCGAGAGTTGATCGAAAAGATTGACGTCGAGCAAGATTCCTACATCCTCAGTTCTTCACGCCTCAATGGTGGCAATTTCCGGGTGGAGCGGCGGGCGTTGGCCGCCCCACCCACAAGAATCAGAATTCCGCGCCGGATTCGAGACCCTCGAAACCGGTGGTGATGCCTGCTGACTGCGGCGAACGGAAGGCGTCCTCGTCCGCATCCTGCAGCGAGATCGCGTTTCCGCCCGCGTCGAGGGCCTCGACGTTCAAGCACAGCGAACGCATCTCCTGAACGAGGACCTTGAAGGATTCGGGCAGACCCGGCTCGGGGACGTTGTCGCCCTTCACGATCGCCTCGTAGACCTTGACGCGGCCCACCGTGTCGTCCGACTTGATCGTCAGCATCTCCTGCAGGGTGTGCGCGGCGCCGTAAGCCTCCAGCGCCCACACCTCCATCTCGCCGAAGCGCTGGCCGCCGAACTGGGCCTTGCCGCCCAGCGGCTGCTGGGTGACCATCGAGTACGGCCCCGTGGAGCGGGCGTGGATCTTGTCGTCCACCAGGTGGTGGAGCTTGAGCATGTACATGTAGCCCACCGAAACCGGATCCGGGAACGGCTCACCGGTACGACCGTCGAAGAGGCGAGCCTTGCCGGCGCCGTCGACCAGCCGGTCGCCGTCGCGGTTCGGGTTCGTGTTGGCGAGCAGGCCGTTGAGTTCGTCGGACCGGACACCATCGAAGACCGGTGTGGCCACGGTGCGATCCGGGCCGGCCTTAACGGCACGCTCGGGCAGGCGCACGGCCCACTCCTCGCCGGCAGCGCGCGCCGCGGAGGCATCCCAGCCCTGCTTCGCGACCCACCCGAGGTGGAGCTCGAAGACCTGGCCGAGGTTCATACGCGAGGGCACGCCCAGCGGGTTGAGCACGATGTCAACCGGGGTACCATCCTCCATGAACGGCATATCCTCCACCGGCAGGATACGGGAGATAACGCCCTTGTTGCCGTGGCGGCCAGCCATCTTGTCGCCGATCGAAATCTTGCGGCGCTGAGCGATGTGCACGCGCACCGACTGACGGATGTCCGAGGGCAGCTCGTCGTGGTTCTCAGCCGAGAACTCCTTGACGCCGATCACGATGCCGGACTGGCCGTGCGGGACGCGCAGCGAGGTGTCGCGTACCTCCTTCGCCTTCTCGCCAAAGATCGCGCGCAGGAGGCGCTCCTCGGAGGTCAGCTCGGTCTCGCCCTTAGGGGTGATCTTGCCGACCAGGATGTCGCCGGCCGCAACCTCGGCGCCCACGCGGATGATGCCGCGCTCGTCGAGGTGGGAGAGCATCTCCTCGGAGACGTTCGGGATGTCCCGCGTGATCTCCTCCGGGCCCAGCTTCGTGTCACGTGCGTCGACCTCGTGTTCCTCGATGTGGATCGAGGTGAGCAGGTCCTCCGACTGGCAACGCTGCGAGACGATGATGGCGTCCTCGTAGTTGTAGCCATTCCACGCCATGAAGGCCACGAGCAGGTTCTGACCGAGCGCAAGCTCGCCGCCCTCGGTGGCCGGTCCGTCAGCGATGAGCGAGCCCTTCTCCAGACGATCGCCCTCGTTGACAATGACCTTCATATTGGTGCAGTTGCCGGGGTTGGAGCGCTCAAACTTCGCCAGACGGTAGGTGAAGTAGGTGCCCTCGTCCTCTTCCACTGTCACGTGGTCGGCCGAAACATCCGTCACGACGCCGGCCGCGCGAGCCACGAGCACGTCACCGGCGTCAACCGCGGCGCGCATCTCGATGCCCGTGCCCACGAGCGGAGCAACCGGCTTGATGAGCGGCACGGCCTGACGCTGCATGTTCGCACCCATGAGGGCGCGGTTCGCGTCGTCGTGCTCGAGGAACGGGATGGCGGCAGTACCCACCGACACCATCTGACGGGCGGAGACGTCCATGTAGTCCACTTCGTCCGCCGGGATGAGGGCGGGCTCGCCGCCGGGGAGGCGCACGAGGACTTCCTCCTCGAGGAACTTTCCGTTCTCGTCCATCGGTGCGGCGGCCTGAGCCACCGTGTAGCGGTCCTCGTCTGCGGCGTCAAGGTAATCGATCTGGTCGGTAACCACGCCGTTGTTAACCTTGCGGTACGGGGTCTCAATGAACCCGAACGCGTTGACTCGCCCGTAGGTGGCGAGCGAGCCGATCAGGCCAATGTTCGGTCCTTCCGGGGTCTCAATCGGACACATGCGCCCATAGTGGGACGGGTGAACGTCTCGAACCTCCATCGACGCGCGGTCGCGCGACAGGCCACCCGGACCGAGGGCCGACAGGCGGCGCTTGTGGGTCAGGCCCGCCAGCGGGTTGTTCTGGTCCATAAACTGCGACAGCTGGGAGGTCCCGAAGAACTCCTTGATCGCGGCCACGATCGGGCGGATGTTGATGAGCGACGACGGCGTGATCGCCTCGGCGTCCTGGGTGGTCATGCGCTCGCGGACCATGCGGTCGAGGCGGGCCAGACCGGTGCGCACCTGGTTTTGGATCAGTTCACCAACGGCGCGGATGCGGCGGTTGCCAAAGTGGTCGATGTCGTCGTCTTCCACGACGACATCGGCGCCGCCCTCGACGGTGCGGGTCGTCTTCTCCCCCGCGTGCAGCGCAAGAAGGTAGCGCAGCGTGGCGGTGATGTCGCTCAGCTGAAGCTGGCGCTCCTTCCCCTCCGGGTCCAGGCCCAGCTTCTTGTTGACCTTGTAACGGCCCACGTGCGCCAGGTCGTAGCGCTTGGGGTTGAGGTAGAAGTTGTTGAGCAGCGTGCGGCCGGCCTCCGCGGTCGGCGGTTCACCCGGACGGAGCTTGCGGTACAGATCCTGCAGGGCCTCCTCCTGGGTGTGGACCGTGTCCTTCTCCAGGGTGTCGATGAGGATCGGGTACTGCGCGAACTCCTCGCGGATCTCCGACTCTGTCATGCCCAGGGCCTTGAGGAAGACCGTGACCGACTGCTTGCGCTTACGGTCCACGCGCACGCCCACCGAATCGCGCTTGTCGATCTCGAACTCGAGCCACGCCCCGCGCGAGGGGATGATCTTCGTGTTGTAAATCAGCTTGTCCGAGGTCTTGTCCGCGCTGCGCTCGAAGTAAACGCCCGGGGAACGCACCATCTGGGAGACGACCACGCGCTCCGTGCCGTTGATGATGAAGGTGCCCTGTGGGGTCATAAGCGGGAAGTCACCGATGAAGGTGGTCTGAGACTTGATCTCACCCGTCTCGTAGTTCTGGAACTCGGCCGTCACGTAGAGCGCGGCGGAGTAGGTCATGTCCTTCTCTTTGCACTCGGCGATCGATGCTTTCTCGCCCTCCAGGTGCGGGTTGGACAGGACCAATCCCATGGTCTCGGCGGTGTTCTGAATCGGGGAGACTTCATCGAAGATCTCCTCCAGACCCGATTTCTCGCCCGGCGCGGCGTTCTCTCGCCACGCCTCCGAGCCAATCAGCCACCCGTAGGAGGAGGTCTGAAGCCCGAGAAGATCCGGGACCGGCAGCGGCTCGTGGAGCTTAGCGAAAGACACGCGATCCGAGGCGAGCTTGCCGTCAACAAAGGTGGTATTAAAGGTGCGCGAAGCAGCCAAAGGGTGATCCTTCCCTCTATATCGGTTAGGCCGTGCGCGACGCTCACCTGCACAAACCCCGAGCCAGGAAGGCAAACTTGCGAGTGCTCCGGCTCACGAGGGCATGACAAAGAAAGTCCGCGCAAGTTTCAAATTTACCGCTTCGGCGTAGGGAAGTCTATCCCCCGCCCTGTGGAAGGGGTCACGACACCTATGTAGCACCCGTGATCCTCGAATCACCTCGCCGCGGTCGCTGCTGGGGAGGGTTCCTCGATACACGGAGCCATGTATTGCCGGGCACGCCGGCTCCATTGACTATTCCACGACGCGCCCGCCAATGCAAGTAGCGCACCCGGCGTGTGGAAAAGCCCCCGCGCCGATCCGCCGTGATGACGGGACCGAACGCGGGGGCAAAGCGGCTAAGCCGCGGCGATTACTTGAGCTCGACGGTGGCGCCGGCGGCCTCAAGCTTAGCCTTGGCCTCCTCGGCGGCATCCTTCGCAACGCCCTCGAGGACGGGCTTCGGGGCGCCGTCAACGAGGTCCTTGGCCTCCTTCAGGCCGAGCGAGGTCAGAGCGCGGACCTCCTTGATGACCGCGATCTTGGTGGCGCCGGCGTCGGTGAGGACGACGTCGAACTCCGTCTTCTCCTCCTCGGCAGCGGCGGCTTCGCCACCGGCCGGGGCGGCAGCAGCAGCGACGGCGACCGGGGCGGCGGCCTCGACGTCGAACTCCTCCTCGAACTTCTTCACGAAGTCGGAGAGCTCGATAAGGGTGAGCTCCTTGAAAGCATCGATGAGCTCGTCAACAGTGAGCTTGGCCATGATTGACCTTCCTTCCTTTGCCTACTTGCGAGGCAGTTCCCTCAGGTGAGGTGCTTAACAATTGGTGGGTTGCTGCTTTAGGCAGCGGCTTCCTGCTTCGCACGCAGGGCGTCAACGGTACGTACCGTCTTCGTGGCGGATGCCTTGAAGACGAATGCAGCCTTGACCATCGAAGCCTTCATGGCTCCGGCGGCCTTCGCGAGGAGAACCTCACGCGACTCCAGATCGGCGAGCGCCTTGACGCCGTCGGCGTCGAGAAGCTGGCCTTCCATCACGCCGGACTTGAGCACGAGCTTGTCGTTGTCCTTCGTGAAGTTCTTTAGTGCCTTGGCTGCGGAAGCGATGTCACCGGTGACGAAAGCGAGGGCGGTGGGGCCGGTCAGGTCTGCATCCAGACCCTCAACACCAGCGTCCTTCGCAGCGATACGCGCGAGCGTGTTCTTGGCGACGTGGTAACGCACATCAGAGCCGAGCGCGCGGCGCAGAGTCTTCATCTGCTCGACGCTCAGTCCGCGGTACTCCGTCAGAAGAACAGCGTCCGAGCTACGGAACGCCTCCGTAAGCTCTGCGATCTCCGCAGACTTTTCGGTCCGTTTCATGGGACCTCCTTCCGATGGTTTGCCGCAGTTTCCAGGCAATAAAAAATCCTCGCGCACGCAGGCACGAGGAGCATTCACGGGGAATAATTCTCTTGTCATACCTACGCGGGCATTCATTGCTGAAATTAACTCCGAAGAGACCTGCGGTCTTGGGCAAGAATCACCCTAGCGCCCTGCCCGCCGCATGGGCAAGGTCAAGCCCGCGAACGTGTGTCACCTCACGGACGCGAGAGCAACCCACTGGAGAGGCTCCAATCCGCCGCGGACCGACGGCGTCATGGACGTCAATCGGCGTTCTCACGCAGTTCGTGCGCGATGCGATGGACGAGCATATCGAGGGCCACGAGGTTGTGCCCACCCTCGGGGACGATGATGTCCGCCCTGCGCTTGGACGGAGCCACGTAAAGCTCGTGCATGGGCTTGACCGTCGCCAAGTATTGCTGCTCGACGGACTCGATGGTTCGTCCCCGCTCAATGACGTCGCGCTTGACGCGGCGCAAGATGCGCACGTCGGCGTCGGTATCGACGAAGATCTTCACGTCGAACAGGTCGCACAGGCGCTGTTCGACGAACAAGACGATGCCCTCAACCAAGATGACCGGGGCCGGCTCAATACGCACCGTTTCCTTCGCGCGTGTGTGATGGGCGTAGTCATAGGTGGGGCAGTCGATCGCCTGGCCGCTGATAAGCTGGCGAAGCTGGGAGATCATGTAGTCGTTGTCGAAGGCGTCCGGGTGATCGTAGTTGAGCTTGGCGCGCTCCTCGAGCGG
>JALEWQ010000139.1 GCA_022783305.1 Trueperella sp.
AGAAGGTGAGGCGGACAAGCGCAGGGAGGCCGTGCGCTCGCTCGTTTCGAAGGTGCTCCGGGCCGCCGGGCGCACCGAGCGCGAGCTTTTCGCTGTGTGCGTCGGCGTGCCAGCTCCGGTGAACGAGTCCGGCGACTCTCCAAGTCACCACGCCGGCTTCTGGGAGAGAGTCAACCCCGGCCTGCTGGACGCGCTCTCGGATCTTGCCCCCATCGTCCGCATCGAGAACGACGCCCTGCTTGCGGCTGTCGCCGAGGGCGCGGTAGGCGCCGCTCGGGGTTGCGCGAGCTACGTCGCCGTGCTGGGCGGCGCGCGCATGGGGGCGGGCGTCGTCATCGACGGGAAGCTGCTGCGGGGAGCCCACGGAGCCGTGGGCGAGATGAACGCTTTCGAGCACGTCGTGGGGGTGGGGGACTCACGCGGATTTGCGGAGTACGCCGGATTGCTCGGGGCGAAGCTCGCCGCCGCGGGAGAGGCCGCTAGCGGCGGAGAGCCAGTCGCCGGAGATGCCGTGGGGCCCACACCCGGGGGTGCGTTCGACGGCCTGTCGCCCGAAGAGGTGACCGGCCGGCTCGTCTTCGAGGCTATCGAAGTCGGCGACCCCGATGCCCTAGTGATCGCCACCCACGTCGGCGAGAGGCTCGCGCGGATAGTCACGGTACTCGAATCGTTCTACGATCCGGAACGGATCGTGGTCTCGGGCGCGGTTGGGCCGGCGATGTTGCGCGTGATCGAAGCGGCCCGGGCCGCCATGCCGCACGCGTTCGAGTCGATCGTTCCCGAGCTGGTGGGCTCGGAGTTGGGTGCGGAGGCCGTCGTCGTCGGCGCGGTGGCCGCGGCGGTGGAGATGGCGCGCTCGCGAGCGCTGGACATAGCCGGCTGAGGCTGGCCCCGGCAACTAGCCAGGGCGAACCGGGGTAGACCGGGGCCAACCGGGGCTTACATAAATGGAATGAGTCCAATCTAGGCTTTATGGGACTTTTAGCTTTCTTAAATAGGGAAGGCAAGGTTATCCTTACTCCTAGCCGTCAAGGTTTTCTGGAGGAAACATGAAGCTCAGCGAATGTCCCACCCGGGTCTCACTTCGATTGACCAACCTCAAGCTCCCCGAACACTCCCTGCTACGCATGCAGGAAATCGGCGTGAGGATTGGTGCCGAGGCCACGATTATCCAACACGCAGGATTTGGGGGACTCGTTCTTAACATCGCAGGGTCGCGCGTCGCGATCGACCATCGTTCAGCAAAGAATATCGAGGCGGAGCTCGTCGCATGACCACCCAGGAAAAAGTCAAGGAAAAGAAGCGCTACGCAGGGGTCACCATCGCTCTGGTGGGAAATCCGAACGTCGGCAAGTCGACGCTCTTCAACGGCGTGACGGGCGCCCGTCAGGCGGTCATCAACGCCCCGGGCACCACGGTGGAGGTCAAGGCCGGTACCTGGCGCAACCTGGGTGCCCGCGTGCTCGACTTGCCCGGCGCCTACTCCCTCATCCCTAACAGCCCGGACGAGAAGGTCGTGGCCGACACGCTCGCCGGCGCACCCGCACCCGCCCACGTGGGCGCATACTCCCGCGCCGATGCCCTCGGGGCGCACGACGACGCCCCGGCCGACGCCCCGACGTCCGAGCACGGCGGCCGGCGCGGCCAGGTGGACCAGCACGTTGACCTCGTGCTGGCCATCCTCGACGGCGGCGCCCTCACCCGCTCCCTCTACCTCGTGGCGCAGCTGGCCCAGACGGGCTACCCGGTCGCGGCGGTCGTCCACATGGCCGACGTCGCGGCGGATAACGGCATCAAGGTCAACCCGTCAGTGATCTCGCGCGAGCTAGGCATCCCCGTCATGGTCTTCGACCCGCGCAAGCGCTCCCAGTACGCCCAGCTTGACCGCTTCGTCGAGCAGGCGATCCTCGAGCCGCGCCGCGTGAGCGGTATCGACGCCGATCCCAGCGCCCCCGGATACAACGCCCGAGCGGCCACGAACCCGCTGGCGATCTGCCGGCTTTCCGACGCCGACGAGCGTGACCTGCTCGCCCAGACCTCCTGCGGCGGCGGCTCGGCCTGCGGGTG
>JALEWQ010000022.1 GCA_022783305.1 Trueperella sp.
GCTCGCTTCCTCGAGCGCGAGTGGGCCGAACATGGCCTTGACCAGTATATGACGGTGCTGGCCGGTCAAGAGATGGGCACCAAGGCAGACCACCTCAGGCTCGCGGCCAAGGGCAAGTACGACGACGATCGCATCCTGCTTATCGGCGACGCCCCGGGTGACCGGGCTGCTGCTGCCGACGTGGGCGTGGCCTGGTACCCGATCATCCCCGGCAAGGAGCGTGAGTCCTGGGCGAGGTTGCGTACCGAGGCCTTCGACCGCTTCCTCGCGGGCACCTACCGCGGCGACTATGAGGACTCGCTCAAGGCGGAGTACGACGCCGTCCTGCTTTCCACCCCGCCGTGGGAGGTGATTGAGCGCTAGCGGCTCGAGACTATCGTCGCGGTGTTCGCCGAACCCGAGGTATCGGGGCTGTATCGCTACTGCGCTCGGGTGGTCGGGATGTCTTTGGGCATCCCGACCTCCTTTATCTGAGGTGCGCAAAATCGGTGGACAGGCTCCACGGAGACTGATAGTTTGATATCGAGATAATTTCATCTGTGATGCTTAGGAGAGCTATGAGCATTGATACCTTCAAGGCCAAGTCCACGCTCAGCGTGGGCGGCAAGGATTACGAAATCTACCGGCTTGACGCCGTACCGGGCACCGAGAAGTTGCCCTATTCGCTCAAGGTCCTCGCCGAGAACCTCCTACGCACCGAAGACGGCGCGAACGTTACTGCTGATCAGATCAGGTCGTTGGCCAACTGGGATCCTTCGGCCGAACCCAGCCACGAAATCCAGTTCACTCCCGCGCGCGTGGTCATGCAGGACTTCACCGGCGTGCCGTGCGTGGTCGACCTCGCCACGATGCGCGAGGCCGTGACCGAGCTGGGCGGTAACCCCGATCAGATCAACCCGCTCAACCCGGCCGAGATGGTTATCGACCACTCCGTTCAGATCGACGTCTTCGGCACCGCCAATGCCCTCCAGCGCAACATGGAGATCGAGTACGAGCGCAACCAGGAGCGCTACCAGTTCCTGCGCTGGGGGCAGAGCGCCTTCCAAAACTTCAAGGTGGTCCCGCCGGGTACCGGCATCGTCCACCAGGTCAACATTGAGTACCTCGCGCGTGTGACGATGGCCCAGACCAACGACGGCGTGTTGCAGGCCTACCCTGACACGTGCGTGGGCACCGACTCGCACACCACAATGGTCAACGGCCTTGGCGTACTCGGCTGGGGCGTGGGCGGCATCGAGGCCGAGGCGGCCATGCTCGGCCAGCCCGTGTCCATGCTCATCCCGCGCGTGGTCGGTTTCAAGCTCTCGGGGGAGATCCCTGCGGGCGCCACCGCCACCGACGTCGTACTCACGATCACCCAGATGCTGCGCGAGCACGGCGTGGTGGGCAAGTTTGTGGAGTTCTACGGCGACGGCGTGGGTGCCGTGCCGCTGGCTAACCGCGCCACGATCGGCAACATGTCCCCGGAGTTCGGCTCCACCGCCGCGATCTTCCCCATCGACGACGTTACGCTCGACTACCTGCGCCTCACCGGCCGCTCCGAGGACCAGATCGCCCTCGTGGAGGCCTACGCAAAGGAACAGGGCATGTGGCATGACCCGGCGGTCGAGGTGGAGTACTCCGAGTACCTCGAACTTGACCTGTCCACGGTGGTCCCGTCCATCGCCGGCCCGAAGCGCCCACAGGACCGCATCATCCTATCCGAGGCCAAGTCCGCCTTCCGCGACGTTTTGCCCAGCTATGCCCAGGACGAGATCGACGAGGAAATCGACTCCGCGCTCGAGGCGACCTTCCCTGCGTCCGACCCCATCGCTCCTGGGACAGAAGACGAGCACCCGGCGCCGGTGGAAGAGCCGGGTAAACGCCGTCCGCATCGCATCACCCCGGTCACGCTCGCCGACGGAACGAAGACACAGCTTGATCACGGCGCTGTGGCGATCGCGTCGATCACGTCGTGTACCAACACCTCCAATCCGTCGGTCATGATGGCGGCCGCGCTGTTGGCACGCAACGCGAACAGCCGGGGTCTCAAGCCCAAGCCCTGGGTGAAGACCTCCATGGCGCCGGGCTCGCAGGTGGTCACCGACTACTACGAGGCGGCCGGGCTGTGGGAGGGCCTGAACGCGCTCGGCTTCAACCTCGTCGGTTACGGCTGCGCCACCTGTATTGGTAACTCCGGCCCGCTGCCGGAGGAGGTGTCTCAGGCCGTCAACGACGCCGACCTCGCCGTCGTCTCGGTGCTCTCGGGCAACCGCAACTTCGAGGGGCGCATCAACCCGGACGTGAAGATGAACTACCTCGCCTCCCCGCCGCTCGTCATCGCATACGCGCTGGCCGGCACGATGGACTTCGATTTTGCCACCGAGCCGCTCGGACAGGATCAGGACGGTAACGACGTCTACTTGGCCGACATCTGGCCCGATGCCAGCGAGGTGCAGGCGACGATCGACGCCTCCGTCAACCGCGAGATGTTCACCTCCTCCTACGCGGACGTCTTCGCGGGCGACGAGCGCTGGCGTTCGCTCGACACCCCCGAGGGCTCGACCTTCGCCTGGGACGGGGAATCGACCTACGTGCGCAAGCCCCCATACTTTGAGGGCATGACGATGGAGTTGACGCCGGTGGGCAACATTGAGGGCGCGCGCGTGCTGGCCAAGCTCGGCGACTCCGTGACCACCGACCATATCTCCCCGGCCGGCGCGATCAAGTGGGATTCGCCCGCGGGCCTGTACCTGGCGGAGAAGGGCGTGCAGCGGCGTAACTTCAACTCCTACGGCTCGCGCCGAGGCAACCACGAGGTCATGATCCGTGGCACGTTCGCCAACATCCGGCTGCGCAACCAGCTCCTTGACGGCGTGGAGGGCGGCTACACCCGCAACTTCCTCTCCGGCGAGCAGGAGACTATCTTCGACGCCGCGCAGGCATACCGCGAGGCGGGCGTTGCGCTGGTCGTGCTTGCCGGTAAGGAGTACGGCTCGGGCTCCTCGCGTGACTGGGCCGCGAAGGGCACCGCGCTACTGGGCGTCAAGGCCGTCATCGCCGAGTCGTTCGAGCGCATCCACCGCTCGAACCTCATCGGCATGGGCGTGCTCCCGCTACAGTTCCCGGCCGGTGAGAGCGCCGACTCGCTCGGCCTGACCGGCACGGAGGTCTTCTCCATCGAGGGTATCGACGAGCTCAACGAGGGCCGCACCCCGAAGACGGTGAAGGTCCGGGCCGACAAGGACGGCGAGACGATCGAGTTCGACGCCGTGGTGCGCATCGACACCCCCGGCGAGGCGGACTACTTCCGCAACGGCGGCATCCTGCAGTACGTGCTGCGTAATCTCGCGCGCTCCGCGTAAGGGGAAGGGGGCGGTGGCCGGGGAGGCCACCGCCCCTTTTTCGTCCCCGGCCTGCGCATGTTCTTTCTTGCAGGGAGGGTAGGGGAGCAGACGATGGACAGGGACGGTGGTAATCTCTATGGGTAGTTTAAGGAGCCCTAGTGATTCTTGATTCGATTACTTGTCCTGCGGACCTCGCCTCGCTGAACAACAAGGACCTTACACAGCTTGCGGCGGAGATCCGCCGCTTCCTCGTGGTCAACGTGGCGAAGACGGGCGGCCACCTCGGCCCCAACCTCGGGGTCGTCGAACTGACAATCGCCCTGCACCGAGTCTTCGATTCCCCGCGCGACGTCCTCGTGTGGGATACCGGCCACCAGGCATACGTGCATAAAATTCTCACCGGCCGGAAGGACTTCCAGGGCTTGCGCCAGGAGGGCGGGCTTTCGGGTTACCCGAACAGGGCCGAATCCGAGCACGACGTCGTTGAGAACTCCCACGCCTCGACGGCGCTGTCCTGGGCGGACGGGATCGCGCGCGGCATGCAGATGTCAGGTCAAGACCACCGAGTAGTGGCGATCATCGGGGATGGCGCGATGACCGGTGGCATGGCTTGGGAGGCGCTAAACAACATCGCGGAGGATCCCGACCGCCCCGTCGTCATCGTCCTCAACGACAACGGCCGCTCGTATGCGCCAACCGTGGGCGGGATCGTGCGCCGCTTCGACCCGGTTCGTAAGCTCGACGCGGTGCGCGTCAACCGCGACTACGAGAACTTCCTCGACTGGGGCAAACGCACCCTTCAAGACGGCGGACTGCCGGGCAAGCTCACCTACGACACGCTGCGCGGCATCAAGAAGGGCATGAAGGAGATCCTCTTCGACGCCGGTATCTTTGACTCGCTCGGGCTGAAGTACATCGGCCCCGTCGATGGCCACGACATCGCCAGCCTTGAAGAGGCATTCCGGATGGCGCGCGACTTCGGCGGACCCGTCGTCGTCCACGCCATGACGGAGAAGGGACGCGGCTACAGGCCGGCGGAGGAGAACAAGGCCGACCGCTTCCACGCGGTGGGCAAGATTCATCCCGAGACCGGCCTGCCCATCGAGCCCTCCCGCTTCGGTTGGACCTCGATCTTCGCCGAGGAGATCCTCGACATCGCCCGGAAGGATGCCGCGATCGTGGGAATCACCGCCGCGATGCTCCAGCCCGTGGGCTTGTCCCTCATGCGGGAGGAGTTCCCGAGGCGCGTCATTGACGTAGGGATCGCCGAGCAGCACGCCGTGACGATGTCGGCGGGTCTGGCTAAGGCCGGCTATCACCCCGTCATCGCGCTGTACGCGACGTTTCTCAACCGCGGCTTCGATCAGCTACTCATGGACGTGGCCCTCCACGACGCGCCCGTCACCATCTGCCTCGATCGTGCGGGCGTGACCGGTGATGACGGTGCGTCCCACAACGGCATGTGGGATCTGTCGATGGCGGCGATGATCCCGAACCTGTCGGTGGCCGTCCCGCGTGACGAGCCGCGCATGCGCGAGCTCCTCCGCGAGGCCACGGCTAGCGCGGCGCCGACCATCGTGCGCTACCCGAAGGGTTCGGTCCCGCCCGAGCTGCCAACCCTGCGCAAGGCCGGCAGCCTCGACGTCGTCTACGAACGCGACGAGGGTGGAAAGCCGCTCGTCCTCGTCGCCGTTGGCCCGATGGCACACGCAATGGTCGAGGCCGCCGAGCGGATAGAGGGGTCGGTATTGGTGGTCGACCCGCGCTGGGTGCTTCCCACAAGCCCCGACCTGGTCGAGCTGGTTGCTGGCGCGGATGGCGTGATCGTCCTCGAGGACGGTCTCATCGACGGCGGCGTGGGTGACGAGCTACGCTCCGCGCTGGCACGCGCCAATTCGGACGTGCCCGTACGCAACCTCGGCATCCACAAGGCCTTCCTCAAGCACGCCGCCCGGGCGGCAATCCTGCACCGCGAGGCAATGGACGCCGACGCCGTGGTCGCAACGGCAAAGACGCTGCGTTAGCCGGCCGCTACGGCGTCGTGAATGCGGCGTGCCGTCAGCTCGATCTGCCACGGGCGAGCGCCGTCACCTGCGAGGATCGCCTCGAGCTGGGGCAGGCTATCCCAGCCGTTCCATGCCGCAATCTTCTGCGTGCGCGGCTTGAGAACGACCTCCTGGCGGATGGCGAGCTCGTCGGCGATCTCCAGGACGGTCGGGCGCAAGATCGCCCACCGGTGCGCCGCCTCGGGCCTCTTGTGTTCCCATTCATTCGTGGGAGGAAACGGGTCGCGATGCTCGGTGAACCTGCGCTCGGGCAGGGCACGCTCGTCGAGGTGCCAGGCGATATCGATGGCGCGCCACCACGTGTCGACGTCGCGCCGACGCGAGCCGGTGCGCAACAGTGAGGAGTTGGCCACGTCGGCGCGCGAGCGTGGCTTGCGCTTGGCAAGTTGGGCCAGCACATTGTTGGGGATCACCTTGTGCGGCGCGAGATCACGGCGTCTGGCCAGCTCATCGCGGGCCGACCAGAGCTCGCGCAGCATGGCGAGCGCGCGCTGGTCGCGGATCCCCGCTTGGCGTGAGGATCTCCTCCAGGGCTGTTGACGGGGCGGGGGCGGCTTGCGCAGGCGCACCTCCTCGCACTCCTCGAGGAACCACTCGTAACGGCCGGCCTCCTTCAGTTCACCCGTCATCACCTCGCGCAACTCGCCAAGGAGCTCCACGTCGAGTGCTGCATAGGTGAGCATTGGTAGAGGAAGGGGGCGCTGGGCCCAGTCCGAGCGAGAATACTCTTTCGCCAGTGTCCAGCCGAGCGCCCGCTCGCACACCGCCTGAAGGGAGACCTTGTCGTAGCCGAGGATGAGGGCGGCGATCTCCGTGTCGAACACCTTGGTGGGCCGCAACCCGAGCTCGGCAAGGCACACGAGGTCCTGATGGGCTGCGTGGAGGATCCACTCCTGCCTCATGACCTCCGCCA
Source organism: Trueperella sp. (assembly GCA_022783305.1). GTDB lineage: Bacteria > Actinomycetota > Actinomycetes > Actinomycetales > Actinomycetaceae > Trueperella > Trueperella abortisuis. The sequence continues at coordinate 6,306 of JALEWQ010000022.1, forward strand.
GCCCGGCCATGCGATCCTCAATGCCGAGCGGGTCAATGAGGACCGTCCCGGTCCCTTCCCGACGGATCTGGATGAGGTAGGCGCGCGAGGAATAGTGCATCTCATTAGCGCGCTCGGTATCGACCCCGAAGGGGCCGGTGCCGGCAGCGAGACGGGCGACGGCGTCGTCGATGTCGTCGCCCGTGACGGGCGGCAGGCCATCGCGTGGCTTATCGAGTAGGCGGGCGGGTGTGGGCTGTGTCAAATCTTGTCCACCTTACGCCCGATGCTTCGTACTGTCTCACTCCACGGGCCCAGGCCCGCCATGGATGCCGCGAAGTCGGCCCAGGCGTGTAGATGCTCCGTCAAGTAGACGGTCTGCGGTGTCCACGACGCGCGAAGCTCGAGCTCGACGCGCGAGGAATTGAGGTAGAGCCCGCCGAAGGTTTCGTTGAACACGCGGGTGACGGTGCCGTTGAGGCTGTGATAGGAGGCGCCGTTGCCGTCGAGGGCGTCCGCCAGCCACGACCAGGCGACCTCTCCCAGGAGCGGGTCGTCGCCCATGGCGGCGTCCATCGCGGCCTGGGCGTGAATGACGATGCGGAACGTGCCGTTCCAAGCGGGCTGACCCGCCGGGTCGTGCAAGACAACAAACTTGGCCGAGCCGCGCAGGTAATCCGGGTCCAGGGTGGGGGAGTCATTCACCTCGGCCTGCAAAGCCACCGCCCACGGCGCAATCCTCGTGGGACCCGGAATCTGGGCGACGTGGATCTCGGGACGAAACTGCTGGCCCTTGAGGGACTCAAGCGCAGTGACAAACTCCGAAGGCGGCTGTTGATTGGTCACACTCCGACTGTAGCGGCGTGCGGGCGCGCTGTGGCCGCGGCACGCCGGCAAAAGGCGCCAAACTTAGCGAAAGACGGCCACCCCGGGCCCGTCGAAGCGCACCTTGCCGTCCGCGAGGTCGGGGGTGGACCACGCAAGCACGAGATCACCCGTGGGTGCGGGAAGCTCCCGCGGGCCAGCGGCAATGGAGAAGACGACCGTCGCCTGCCCCCGCCGCATCCACCCGGCATCGCCGGCGAGGTGGAACTCCGTGCGGGAGCGGTCGCCGGAGGCAAGATCGGGATCGGAGCGGCGCAACGCGATGAGGTCACGCACGAAGTTGAACATCCGGCAATGATCCGGCTCAGCGACCTCCGCCCAGTCCAGCTTGGAGTCGAGGAAAGCCGCCTCCGATTGCGGGTCCGGCATGGAAACCGGCTCGTCTCCATAGACGGAGGCAAGATCCCAGGTGGCGAACTCCGCTTCGCGGCCGTCCTTGATGAGGGGGCCGAGCTCGGCGCCGTGGTCAGTGAAGTAGTTAAACGGGTGCGACGTTCCCCATTCCTCGCCCATGAAGAGCATCGGCGTGTAGTGCGAGAGCAGGATGAGCGCGCGAGAGACGGCAAGCACGCAGGGGGAAAGCTTGCGCGAGGGGCGGTCAGAGATGAGACGGTTGCCCACCTGGTCGTGGTTTTCATCAAAGACGACGAAACGGTGACCGCTCATGCCATCCGGGATCGGTAAGCCGCGCGGCGCCGGGTCGAACTGGAGCTCCTGACCCACCCTCACGAATCCGTGTTCGAAAGCTTGGCGCATCGTTTCGCGGCCCGTGTAATCGACGTAGTACGCGTTCGTTTCCCCGGTCAGCCACACGTGAAGGGCATGGTGAACGTCGTCGGCCCACTGCATGTCCATCCCGAACCCGCCCGCCGCGGTGGGGGTGACCATCGCCGGATCGTTAAGATCGGACTCGGCGATGAGCGTCAGGCGACGCCCTAGACTGCGGCCAAGCTGGGCCACCTCGTCGGAGAGCTGAGCGAGGAAGTGATAGCGAGAGTCGTCGCGCAGATGGGGGACGGCGTCGAGACGGAGCGCGTCGAAGTGGTAGTCGCGCAACCACTGCACGGCGTTGTCAATGAGGTATCGGCGCACGTGGGTCGCGCCGTCGCCGTCGAGGTTGAGCGCCTCGCCCCACGGCGTGTGGTGGCGGCTGGTGAAATACGGGCCGAACTGGGCCAGGTAGTTCCCGTCCGGGCCGAAGTGGTTGTAGACGACGTCAAGGCAGGCCGACATCCCGCGTGCGTGGATCGCATCCACGAGCGCCGCCAGGTCCTCCGGGCGCCCGTAGGGGTGGTGGATGGCGTAGATGGAGACCCCGTCGTAGCCCCAGCCGCGCTGTCCGGGCATGGGCGCGATCGGCATGAGTTCGACGACGTCGACGCCGAGGGTGCGCAGGTGGTCGAGCTTTCCGATCGCGGCGCGGAAGGTGCCCTCATCGGTGAAGGTGCCCACGTGTAGCTCATAGAAGACCTTGCCGGCTAGGTCCTCGCCGTGCCAGTCGGCGTCCGTCCACATAAACGAGGCCGGGTCGACCAGCTCGCTCGGACCGTGTGGGCCCTCGGGCTGACACATAGAACGCGGGTCGGGTAGGTCCATCCCGCCGTCGACCCGCAGATGGTAGCGCGTGCCGGCGGGCAACGTTTCGGGCAGGCCGAAGCGGCCATCACCCTGCCGCTCAAGGGTGATCTCGCGACCCTCGACGACGGCGGCGACGGACTCGGCCTCGGGTGCCCAGACGGCAATGCTAGGCATACATCTTCTCCAGGACGGCGGTGGGGAATCGGCCGAGGACCTCGCCCAGATCCTGCGTGCCGCCTTCGAGCTCGGCACCCGTCAGCACGTTGTGCCAGCTACCCTCGGGAAGAACCACGGTGTAGTCGCCGGTGAACTCGGGCACGTGACGCATCGCTACCGTGACGAGGATCGGCTCCTCCGCGCGGGTGCGGGCGAAGGCGAGAGCATAACCGGTGGAGACGGGCAGGGCCTGGTAGCCGCACTCCGCCGAGGCGAGTTCGGGCAGCTCGCGGCGCAGTCGCGCGAGCCGTGAAGTGATCCACAGCTTCTCCTGGTCGAGGTTTGGAGCGGAGGGCAGTCCGTCGCGATCGAGGCGGGCGAGCATCTTGGCCAGCCCCGCGAAGTCGACCGGGCGGCGGTTGTCCGGATCCACGAGCGAGGTCTGAGTGACCTCCTCGCCGTTGTAGGTGTCCGGCACTCCGATCCCCGTCATCTGGATCGCCTTCTGGCTCAGGATCATCGTTCGCACCGTCGGGCGGGTCAGCTCGTGAAAGTCGGCAAGCAAGGCGAGCACGTCCTCGTTGGCCATGATCGCGTCCACGTACTCCAGCAGGCCCTGCTCGGCGGCTTCGTTTTGCTCAGTCCACGTCGTCCACGACTTTTGCTCGCGGGCCGCCTTGAGCAGGTACGCGTCGAGTCGCTTTGCCTCAATTGGCCCCTCGTCCCAGGTGCCGATCAGCGTCTGCCACACCAGGTTCTCGATTTGCCCGTCGAGGTCAGCTGGGCGCTCGCCCGCCACGAGATCCCGGGCCTGGGTGAGGGTGGAGACCCATTCTTGGGCGTACTGCGAAATTGGCGCGATGCGTGCGCGCACGTCCTCGCACCGCTTCGTGTCGTGCGTGGACAGGGTCGACATCGTCACCGGCCAGGTGAGGAATGTGCGCATCTGGAAATCGTGGAACTGGTCCGGCGTCGTCGTGAAGTGGTTCGGCCCGCCGCCCACCTCGTTTGCGCTGGTGAGCACGGTGTAGCGGTAGAAGGTCGTGTCCTCAACGCCCTTGGCCATGACGGCCCCGCACGCCTGCTGGAAACGTACGATCACCTCGTTGCGACGCGCCTCGTGGGTGCGTCCGGCTGAGCCGATCTCGTTGCCGAGCAAAATGTCGACGACGACGTCGAGGCTCTCCTGCCGATCCGGGTCCAGGTTGCGGGCGGCGCGCTCGGCAGCTGCACGCAGGACCCGCTCGTCCTCGGGATCGGGGCGCTCGCCCGGAACCACGTAGGCGCGGTAGCGATCCATATGGATGACGAGCTCGACCACGACGTCGCGCAGCGAGCGGAAGGTATGGTCGCGCAGCCGCACATCAGAATGACAAATGTCGGCCAGCAGGCTGGCCAGGCGGTCGACCTCGGCAAACAGCGAGGTCTCCACGATCTGCTGCTTGGCCTTGACCTCCACCGTGGACACGGAATCCGTAGATCCCGACATCTCGCCATAGAGCTGGGTCAGCGCGGAGAGCCCCTCCGGGTCCGTGAAGAGACCTTGGAGGCGCGCGAGCGTGTCGTAGCCCGTGGTACCAGCAGCCGGCCAGTCGGTGGGCAGCGTCTCCTCGCCCTCCAGGATCTTCTCCGCAACCGACCAGGCCCCGCCCGACGCAGCATGCAGATTTCGGAAGTAGCCGCGCGGGTCGGCGAGCCCGTCGGGGTGATCGATGCGGAAGGCGTCGATGAAGCCCTCCTCGAAAAGACGCAACAAGAGCGCGTGGGACTGGCGGAAGACCTCCTCGTCCTCCACGCGGATCGCGGCGAGAGTGTCCACGTCGAAGAATCGCCGGTAGTTAATCTCCTCGTTGGCCACCCGCCAGTGCGCCAGACGGTAATACTGGGCGTCGAGCAGCTCGACGAGTGGCAGCGCCTCCGTGCCCCGCCGGACCGGGAAAACGTGGTCAAAGTAGCGCACCACCTTCGTCGGCCCATCCTCCTCGAAGCCGGGCACCACCATCTCCTCCACCGTGATCTCGCCGGCGGCGAGCACCTGGCCGATGCGGTTGCCCAGCACCGGCATGAGCAGCCCATCCCCGGAGTCGGAGAGCGCGATGTCGAACCACGCGCGGTAGGGGGAATCCTCCCCGTCGCGCAATGCCGACCACAGCGCCCTGTTGTGATACAGCGGCGTGGGAACAGCCATATGGTTGGGGACGATGTCGACGATAAGGTGCATCCCGGCGTCGTGAATCGCCTTCGAGACGCTACGGAAGGCCTCGATGCCTCCGAGGTCGGCGGAGATGCGTTCGTGATCGACGACGTCGTAGCCGTGCATCGACCCGGGCGCCGCCTGAAGAATGGGGGAGAAGAACACGTCGGTGACCCCGAGGCTGGACAGGTAGGGCACGACGGCCTCCACCGCAGCGAAATCGAAATCAGGACTGACCTGGATGCGGTAGGTCGTCACCGGCTGGCGGCGGCCTTCGGATGGGACATGAGAATGGTGTCGGACGACTTCTTCGGCAGTCATAAAACTCCTCCGTGGCGAACTACCAGTATAGGCCAGCCCCCGAAACGGCCTCAACGGCTGACGGGGGCTGGCTGCGAACTACTTGTGTGGAGCCGATATGTGCTCGCGAACGGCCCAATCAGATACCGTGCCCACGGCCGGGGCGGTCTCCGCGCTGGCGGCGTTGAGTGCCGTGCGCAGGTCGCCGTCCATGAGCCCGTGCTCGGTGTTGCAGCAGCGCATGAGGATCGTAATCGAGCGCGATGTCACCGTGAAGGTGTCCCCGCCGCCGTAACCGCTGCCGCGATCGCGTTCCGGGTCCGTGCACAGGATGACGTTCCACACCGCATCGGTGTCGGTGCTGGGGATCGTGAAGTCGAGATCCTCCTCTGAGGCGTTGTAGGCCAGCAGGAAGTCGTCGTCGATCACGCGCTCGCCGCGGGCATTCGGCTCCGCGATGCGTTCGCCGTTGAGATAGACCATGACCGAGCGCGCGAACCAGGTGTCCCAGTCCTCGTCCTCCATCACCTCACCGTTGTTGGCAAACCACATGATGTCCCCGCGTTCGGACTCGCCGCCGCGGCCGGCGTCGCCCATGAAGAATCGACGACGCCGAAACACCGGGTGGTCATGGCGTAGCTTGATCACCTGTTGAACGAAGGCATGCATGTCGAGCTGAGCCTCATCCAGGTCCCAGTTCACCCACGACAGCTCGTTGTCCTGGCAGTACGTGTTGTTGTTGCCCTGCTGGGTGCGGCACAGCTCGTCGCCATGCGAGATCATCGGCACGCCCTGGGAGGTGAGCAGCGTGGTGAAGAAGTTCTTCATCTGCCGGGCGCGCAACTTGTTGATCTGAGGGTCATCCGTGGGGCCTTCGGCGCCCATGTTCCACGACTTGTTGTTCGACGATCCGTCGGCTCCGCCTTCGCCGTTGGCCTCGTTGTGCTTCTCGTTGTAGGACACGAGGTCGGCCAGCGTGAAGCCGTCGTGTGCGGTGATGAAGTTGATCGAGGCGAACGGGCGGCGTCCGGAGTGCTCATACAGGTCGGAAGATCCCGTCAAGCGTGAGGCGAACTCGGAAAGAACCGAGGGTTCGCCACGCCAAAAATCGCGCATCGTGTCGCGGTAGTCGCCGTTCCACTCCGTCCACAGCGGTGGGAATTCGCCGACGTTGTAGCCGCCCTCGCCCACGTCCCACGGTTCGGCAATGAGCTTGACCTGGGAGATGATCGGGTCCTGCTGGATGATGTCGAAGAAGGCCGACAGTTTATCGACCGCGTGTAGCTCGCGCGCCAGGGTGGAGGCCAGGTCGAAGCGGAATCCGTCCACGTGCATGTCCACCACCCAATAGCGCAGCGAGTCCATGATGAGCTGCAGCGAGTGCGGGGAGGACATGTTCAGCGAGTTGCCCGTGCCCGTGGTGTCGAAGTAGTGGGCGAGATCGCCGTCGACGAGCCGGTAGTAGGCGCGGTTGTCGATGCCGCGGAAGGAGAGAGTGGGACCCATGTGGTTACCCTCGGCCGTGTGGTTATAAACCACGTCGAGGATCACCTCGATGTCGGCGTCGTGGTAAGCCTTGACCATCGCCTTGAACTCCTCCACCTGGGAGCCCATCCCACCCGAGGAAGAGTAGGTGTTCTGCGGTGCGAAGAAGCCGATCGTGTTGTATCCCCAGTAGTTGGACAGGCCCTTGTCTTGAAGGGAAGTGTCGTTAACAAACTGGTGAACCGGCATGAGCTCGACGGCCGTGATCCCCAATTCCTTGAGGTAGCGAACCATCGCGGGGTGGGCCATACCCATGTAGGTGCCACGGAGGTCTTCCGGAACGTCCGGGTGGAGCGCCGTCATGCCCTTCAGGTGGGCCTCGTAAATGACGGTGTTGTGGTATTCGTGCTTGGGTGGACGGTCGTGGCCCCAGTCGAAGAAGGGGTTGACGACGACGGAAAGCATCGTGTGGCCGAGCGAGTCCACCCCGGCGAGCTTGCCCGGATCGTTGAAATCGTAGGAGAAGTTGGCCTGGTGGTTGGCCACCTGGCCCTCGATCGCCTTTGCGTAAGGATCAAGGAGGATCTTGGACGGGTCGCAACGGTGGCCGTTCTCTGGCTCGTAGGGGCCATGGACGCGGAATCCGTAAAGCTGACCCGGCCGTACCCCCGGCAGGTAGCAGTGCCAGACGTGGGCGTCGACTTCGCGCAACTCGACGCGCGACTCACCTCCCGCCTCGTCGATCAGGCTAAGTTCGATCTTGTCTGCCACGGAGGAGAAGATTGCAAAGTTAGTGCCGGTGCCGTCGAAGGTGGCGCCGAGCGGATACGGTTTTCCTGGCCAAATTTCCATACCTTTAGAATCTCATGTCTGGGAGAAATTTTGGTAATAATGCGCCAGAGCGCGGAAAACTCTGGCATCTCTTAGCGTGTCGCAAGGAAACCGTGTATGGCGCAAAAGGGGCATGCCGGGCGTCGCCGGCAAGTGACAGGAGTGGGCGGCGACAAACGGAGACGCCTATGCGGCACGCGGCCAGAAGGTGTGTAAAGCAGGGGATATGCGGCATCCAGCCGCGAGAAAGAAATGGTGGGCGATACTGGGATCGAACCAGTGACCCCTTCCGTGTGAAGGAAGTGCGCTACCGCTGCGCTAATCGCCCAAAGATCAGGTGATCTCTGCTCAAAGACAGTAGCCGACGAAGGCGGGACGAAGCAAACGCAATGGGCGTAGTGCACGTCACGTTATCCTGATTAGACACCGGTCGGCGATTGTGGCTATATTAATCAGGCAGTCAGCGAGACGGGAACCGTCGAGTTGATATGCGGATGTAGCTCAGCTGGTAGAGCACCACCTTGCCAAGGTGGGGGTCGCGGGTTCGAATCCCGTCATCCGCTCGAAGGCCAAGTAATGTAGAGTTACTTAACCACTTGGTGGGTTGGCCGAGAGGCGAGGCAGCGGCCTGCAAAGCCGTATACACGGGTTCGAATCCCGTACCCACCTCTCGTATGGGCGATTGGCGCAGATGGTTAGCGCGCTTCCTCGACACGGAAGAGGTCGCTGGTTCGAATCCAGTATCGCCCACCAGATCCCCGGAACTCCGGGGATTTTTCATGCCCGCAGGCTATGGGCGTAGGCGGGGGCTTATAGGACGTCCTCTTCGAGCTTGTCCGTTCGACGGAACGCGCTCATGGCCAGTAGTGCCGATACGGTGAATAGCATGATGACGACGACGATGCGGACGTCGATCGCGGCGCCGGCGGCGCGGGTGATGCCGGTGGCGGCAAGAATGAGTGCGAGTGAGCCGAAGATGGCGGTGCTGATACGCATGTTAGTTTCCTTCTTTCGCGGGTAGGGAGCCGACGAGCACGGTCCCGTAGGAGTAGGTGATCTTGATGGTGGTGGCATCTTCGGGGTTAGCGACGGCGGCGGGGGAGAAGATACGGAGGGTCTTGCCTTCGTTGACAGGCAGAGACGCCCACCACCTCTCGTCGGAATACTGGACGGCGGGATTGGCGGGTTCTTGCCACCTTTTGCCGTCGACCTCCACTTCCCAGGCCTGCCACCCGTTGAGGTTTGCGTAAGAGGTGCCGTAGGATCCCTCGCGCCGGGTGACCTCGATGATGACGGGGTCTGATTCCCTAAAGGTGTAGGGGTTGTCCGCATGAATGAAGGTGTCGACGGAGTAGGTGTGCGGCGTGGCGGTGTCAGTCTTGAAGGTGGCGCCCGCGACCGAGAAAAACGAAGGGCCATCGTAGGCGCGGGACGACGCAAGGACGAGCTTGGGCGAGGTGATCATGTGGGTGGGCATGATGAGTGCCAGAGCGAGCATTGCCGCGGTGGGCAAACCGAGTAGCCAGGTGAGGGCGGTGAGCCACGTGGCCCGCAAGCCCCGCACGCCGGCATACATGACCCCGACGGCGACGACGGCGAGCCCCACGCTCAGTGCCATCAGGACGGCGGCGAACCGGCCGGGCACGGCAATGAGCGCGATGGCGGTGGCAACGAGCGCGGTGGCGAGGATGAGCGAAATCGCCCGCCCGCTCAGTGCCGGCTTCTTGACTTTGGGCACCTTGGTGGGCCGTGGAACGGAGAACTCGGGTGCCGATTTGAGGGCCGCTTCGGCATCGGGATCGAATTCGTATTGCGCTGTGGTGTACGGGGCTGGACCGTGCTGTGACGTGTGGTACGACGCCGTCTCGTCCTGTGTCGTCGCGTACTGGACCGTGTCGTATGGCGCCGTCGCATGAGTGGCGCCCTCGCCTTGGGCTGCGCTGAACGGTGCGGGTTGACTGTACGCTGACCCTGGCTGAGTGGCGCCGTAGCCGGCGGGGCCGGGGCGCGCCGGCCCGTACGGGGGCTGCGTGGAGCGACCTCGCCAGAACACCCAGAACACCCCGGCGAGGAGGACCAGCCCGACCACCGGGAGCGTTGCTGGTGTCCGATGGACGATGGAATTTCCCCAGATCGCGACGAACGGCATGAACATCACCGCGCCGACCAGGATAAGGATCACGGAGGCGGCGAAGGCCGCGTCGGGGCTGCGAAGCGCGCCGTCGGCCACGATGTCCTCGGTGTCGTAATCGGGCACGAGAAGCCAGCCAAGCCCGTACAGGAGGAAGCCGAGGCCGCCGAATGGGACAAGCACGATGAGGCCCATGCGGACCAAGATGGGGGAGATACCCCAGCGATGGGCGAGGCCGGCGCAGACGCCACCGGCGAGCCTGTCGGGCGTGCGCCGCAGGGGCTGGGAACGAAGGGAATCGAAAAGGTCCATGGCCTCATTCTTCGCTATCCGCACGCCCAAAGCGTCCCTGAACACCCCTGAATAAACCCTGATTCCTCCCTGAAAAGCCCTGAATTGTCCGCCGCATGGTTGGGTTTGGGTCTCCGGGGTGAGACGATCGAGGCATGGATGCGGATTATGCAGATCTTCGGGCGCCGTGGGCGAGGCAACGCCTGCCCCTCGAGCGTCGCGAGCCAAGCCGGCTTGCCGGAGTGTGTCAGGGGCTGGCCGGTCACCTCGGCGGGCCCGTACGCGCGTGGCGCTGGGCCTTTGCTCTCCTATCCTGGACGATCGTTCCGGTCGTGGTCTACGTGGTGCTCGCGTTGGCATTGCCTCGAGCGGGCGTCGACACCAGCCGACGCAGGCTGATCAAGCCGCTCACCCCCGGACGGGACTCTCGGCCCGCTACCTCCGTCGCCCTCGGGGCGATAGGCCTCGTCATCCTCCTAGTGGTTGCGGGTTACTTCCCGCTCGCGCGCTGGGCGCTCCCCATCGCCCTAGTCCTCGCCGGCGGCGCGATCGCGTGGTCCGTCCAAGGGAGGTGGTCCAACGTCGCGCTCGCCGGCGGGCTCGTGCTCGCCACGCTAGGCGCCGTCGTCGTGGTCGGTAACGTCGTCGCCGACGCCGACATCGCGACCGCGTTCGCCACCGGGCTCGCCGCGCTCGCCGGCGGCGGCTTCGTGCTCTACCCCTCCCAGATGCGATCGCGCGTGCGGGCACAGGAGCAGAATGCCCAGCTCATTCGGGAGGAGACCCGAGCCGACATCGCCGCGCACCTGCACGACTCCGTCCTCCAGACGCTCGCCCTCATCCGCTCTCGCGCCGAGGACGCCGACGCCGTCCGTCTCCTCGCCCGCCAACAGGAGGCAGAGTTGCGCGACTACCTTTACTCGGACCGCCGTGACGAGACCTCGGTGGCCACCGTCCTGACCCGTCGCTCCCGCGATGTGGAGGCGACGTACGGCGCCCAGATCGACGTCGTCATCACCGGCGACACCGAGGTCACCGCGCGAACCCAGGCGCTCATTGACGCGGCAGGGGAGGCGCTGACAAACGCCTGCAAGCACGGCGGTAGCCCGATTTCGGTATACGCAGAGCTCGGCGAGCGCGCCGACGTCTGGGTGCGCGACCGCGGGGAGGGCTTCGATGTGGATAGCATTGGTGAGGATCGGCGAGGAGTGCGTGACTCGATCTACGGACGAATGGAGCGCGTGGGCGGGCACGCGAGCGTGCGCTCGCCACTGCCCACGGGAGGAACCGAGGTTCACCTCGGGGTCGGCGAGGAGGAAGAATGAAAGTCATTGTGGTCGACGATCATGCCCTGGTCCGAGCGGGCATCATCGCCCAGATCGACGGGCACGAGGTCGAAGTGGTGGGACAGGCCGCGAGCGTGGAGGAGGCGATCGATGTCATCCGAGCCGTAGACTGCGACGTCGTCCTTCTCGATGTCCATCTGCCCGGCGGGGCGGGCGGGGGAGGCGCCGAGGTCATCCGTGCCTTCGCCGGAAAGAACGGACCGCGATTCCTCGCGCTGTCGGTGTCGGACGCGGCGGAGGATGTCGTCTCCGTGGTGCGTTCGGGGGCGCGTGGTTACGTCACCAAGTCGATCAATCGCGACGAGCTCATCGAGGCGCTCGAGCGGGTGGTGGCCGGCGACGCCGCCTTCTCACCCAAGCTTGCCGGCTTCGTGCTCGACGCATTCGGCACGTCCCGTAGCGCCGTGGCCGAACGCGACGAGGAGCTCGACCGGCTCTCAGCCCGCGAGCAGGACGTCATGCGTCTGATTGCCCGCGGCTACACCTACAAGGAGACAGCCTCGGAACTGTTCATCTCGGTCAAGACGGTCGAGACGCACGTGTCGGCCTGCCTTCGCAAACTCCAGCTGTCCAATCGCAAGGAGCTCTCGCGGTGGGCGGCGGCCCGGGGGATCTAGCGGGGGAACCTGGGCGCTGCGGGCGTCAACAGGCTCGGGCCTGTCAGGAACGGGGCATCGGAACGAGCGGTGTTGCGGTTCCTAACACTCGATGACGTTGACGCCCACGTGGACCGCCAGGCCGCCGAGCGCCGTCTCCTTATACTTGGCCTGCATGTCCTTGCCCGTCTCTCGCATGGTGGCGATGACGGAGTCGAGGGAGACCATGTGGGAGCCGTCCCCGCGCAGGGCGGTGCGGGCGGCGGCCACGGCCTTGATCGCGGCGATCGCGTTGCGCTCGATGCAGGGGATCTGCACGAGGCCACCCACGGGATCGCAGGTGAGACCCAGGTTGTGTTCCATGGCGATTTCGGCGGCGTTCTCCACCTGGCGCGGGTTGCCGCCCAGCACGGCGGCAAGGCCAGCTGCCGCCATCGAGCATGCGGAGCCCACCTCGCCCTGGCAGCCGACCTCGGCGCCGGATATGGAGGCGGTGGTCTTGAAGATCATCCCGATGGCGCCGGCGGTGAGGAGGAAGGTTTCCACGGCGTCGGCGTCGAGACCGATGAAGTCGCGGCAGTAGTGCATGACGGCGGGGATGATCCCGGCGGCGCCGTTGGTCGGTGCGGTGACGACCCGGCCGCCCCCGGCGTTCTCCTCGTTGACGGCGAGTGCGTAGAGCCCGATCCAGTCCATGGCCCGCAGCGGGTCTGCCGCGTCGGATTCGGCGAGGAGGGCGGCGTGCAGCTTTGGGGCGCGGCGCAGCACTTGCAGCCCGCCGGGAAGAACTCCGCCGTGGTCGAGGCCCGCAGTGACGCAGCTTTGCATCACCTCCCAGATGGCGGCGAGTCCGCTGGAGATCTCTTCGCCCGTGTGGAGCGCCTCCTCGTTGGCGCGTGCCACGTCGGCGATCGACATGCCGGTGAGCTGGCAGATGAGGAGGAGCTCGTCGGCGGTGCGGAAAGCGTGGGGAAGGTCTGCGGTGGGCGCGATCCCCATGTCGGCGTCCTCCTCGCACACCACGAAGCCGCCGCCCACGGAGTAATAGGTGCGCTCGAGGATAAGCTCCTCACCGTTGAATGCGGACATCGTCATGGCATTAGGGTGCCCGGGAAGCTCGGTATGGCCCAGGAGTTCGATGTCTGCGGCCGGATCGAAGCAGATGGTGATCTGCCCGGCGGCCGTGGCGAGCGGGAGGCGGCGCTCGGCGCGGACCCGCCCCACGGCGTCGGCGACGCGTTCGGGCCGTACGCGCGCCGGCTCGAAACCCATGAGGCCGAGGATGACGGCCTTGTCGGTGCCGTGACCGATGCCGGTGGCGCCGAGCGAGCCGTACAAGCGAACCCGGACTCGGCTGACCGAGCCGGGCAGGTGGCCGGCGAACATGTGGGCGGCCGTCATCGGCCCGGAGGTGTGTGAGGAGGAGGGACCGATCCCGATTTTGAACAGGTCAAACACGCTTAAGCTCATGGGACGATAGTAGTCGTATGTAGGGCTTCACATGAAGGCGAGAAAAGGGAGGTTGGCGGGGCGGGGTATGATGGCGACGTGCGTACCTTGTATGTGCGTACCAGATGTGAGAGGAGCCACTGTGCCCAACCTAGTGATTGACGGAGACTCGCTGCAGATCAGCGAGTCCGTGAGCGGAATTGACCACTTCAAGGCCAACAAGGAGATCGTCGCCCTTCGGGTGAACGGCGAGCTGAAGGATCTGGCCACGGATCTGGCCACGTTACCCGACGGCGCCACGGTCGAGGGGGTTACGATCCACGAGCAGGACGGGCTCAACATCCTTCGCCACTCCGCCACCCACGTCCTCGCCCAGGCGGTCCAGAACAAGTTTCCGTCAGTCAACCTCGGCATTGGCCCGTTCATCACGGACGGCTTCTACTACGACTTCGGCAACATCCCGGCCGTCACCCCCGAACTGCTCAAGGAGCTGGAGAAGGACATGGCCCGGATCGTCAAGGAGGGTCAGCGTTTCGTGCGCCGCCCGGTGAGCGACGACGACGCCGCGGCCGAGCTTTCCGACCAGCCCTACAAGCTCGAGCTCATCACCCTCAAGGGTGGCTCGGACGCCGACAACGACCAGGCCGCCGAGGGCGCATCGGTCGAGGTAGGCGGGGGAGAACTAACGATGTACGACAACGTCAACCGGCGCGGCGAGGTGGTCTGGACGGACCTGTGCCGTGGCCCCCACCTGCCCACCACGAAGCTGATCGGAAACGGCTTCTCGCTCACCCGCTCCTCGGCTGCTTACTGGCGGGGAGACCAGGCCAACGATTCCCTCCAGCGCATCTATGGAACGGCCTGGCCGAGCAAGGACGAACTCGTGGCCTACAAGACCCGGATCGAGGAGGCGCAAAAGCGCGACCACCGCAAGCTCGGCACCGAGCTGGACCTGTTCTCCTTCCCGGATGAGATCGGCTCGGGCCTGGCGGTTTTCCATCCCAAGGGTGGCATCATCCGGATGGTGATGGAGGAGTATTCGCGTAAGCGCCATTTGGAGGCGGGCTACTCGTTCGTCAACACCCCGCACATCACCAAGGGAAACCTCTTCCAGATCTCGGGCCACCTCGACTTCTACCGCGATGGTATGTACCCGCCGATGCACATGGACGAGGTGGTCGACGCCGAGGGCAACGTGGTCAAGGAAGGCCAGGATTACTACCTCAAGCCGATGAACTGCCCGATGCACAACCTTATCTTCCGCTCTCGCGGACGCTCCTACCGCGAGCTACCGCTACGCCTGTTTGAGTTTGGCACGGTCTACCGCAACGAGGCCTCCGGCGTCGTCCACGGTCTGACCCGCGCCCGTGGATTCACCCAGGATGACGCCCACATCTACTGCACCCGCGACCAGATGAAGGAGGAGCTGACCACGCTTCTCGACTTCGTCCTGTCGTTGCTCAAGGACTACGGCCTGGATGACTTCTACCTCGAGCTGTCGACCAAGAACCCGAAGAAGTACGTGGGGGAGGACGACGTGTGGGAGGAATCCACCCGCGTGCTAGAGGAGGTGGCCACCGCCTCGGGGCTTCAGCTCGTTCCGGATCCGGAGGGCGCTGCCTTCTACGGGCCGAAGATTTCGGTCCAGGCGAAGGACGCGTTGGGGCGCACCTGGCAGATGTCCACCATCCAGCTCGACTTCAACCTGCCCGAGCGTTTCGAGCTCGAATACACGGCCTCCGACGGCTCACGCCAGCGCCCGGTGATGATCCACCGCGCGCTCTTCGGCTCCATCGAGCGCTTCTTCGGCGTGCTGACCGAGCATTACGGCGGAGCCTTCCCGGCGTGGCTTGCCCCGGTCCAGGTGCGTTGCGTGCCGGTGGCTGAGGCCTTCGACGACTACCTGTTCGATGTGGCGGACAAGTTGCGCTCGCGTGGCGTGCGCGTGGAGGTCGACACCTCCGACGACCGCTTCGGAAAGAAGATCCGCAACGCCTCGAAGGACAAGATCCCATTCACGCTCATCGCCGGCGGTGACGACGCGGCGGCGGGCGCGGTATCCTTCCGCATGCGCGATGGCTCGCAGGACAACGGCATCGCCGTCGACCAGGCGATTGAACGGATCTGCGCGGCTATCGACAGCCACGAGAACCAGTAGGGAGTCGCCATGCTTTCTCGCAGCGGCCGGCCGCTGGCGAAGGTCATCTTTGGTCCCATCGCCAAGGCTCTCGTCCGGATGGGGATCGGTGCCAACGCCGTCACGATCGTGGGCGGGGTGGCATCCTCCGTCGCCGCGCTGGTGCTCTTCCCACTCAACCAGTTGCTGGTTGGTGCGCTGGTGGTAACCATCCTCGTCATCTTCGATAACTTGGACGGTCAGATGGCGCGCCTGACGGGTAAGACCACGAAGTTTGGCGCCTTCCTCGACTCGACGATGGACCGGTTTTCCGACGGCGCGATCTTTGCTTCGCTCGCGATGTGGGGCTACCTGCACGCGGACGAGGCCACGAAGGTCTGGGTGGTCTCCGGAGCTATCGCGGCCGCCGTCGTCGGCGGAATCGTGCCCTACGCCCGGGCGCGCGCGGAGGGGGTGGGCTATTCGGCGTCGGTGGGCCTTGCCGAGCGAGCCGACCGACTCATCTTCGCCCTCATCCTCGTGCTTGCCACAGGGCTTGGCGCCACCCACTGGGTGATGGCCGTGGGCATGTGGGTGCTCGCTGTCCTCGCCCTGTTCACGGTGGGCCAGCGCGTCGTCTACGTCCACAAGCAGATGGCGCAGGCTGGTGACGCGTGAGTATCCTGGGCCTCTTCCGGGCCGCCTCGTGGCTGGTCGACGCGTTGCCCGAACCGGTGGGCCGGGCGATCTTCCGGGCCGTCGGCGCGGTCACGGGCGCCTCCAACATGCACGGCGCGGTCCAGCTGCGTGCCAACCTGGATCGCATCGTGCCCGTGACGGGATCCTGGAGGGCGCGGCGGCGTAGCTCCAGGGCGATGCGCTCCTACATGGACTACTACTACGAGGTGTTCCGCCTCAGCTCGCTGACGCAAGAACAGATCGACGCGCGGGTCACATGCGAGAATGTCGATGCGCTAAGGGCACACCTGGAGTCGGGGCATTCGGCCTCGGCGGCGCTACTTCACATGAGCAACTGGGACCTCGCCGGGGCCTGGGCGACCAGGAACCTCGCACCCGTCCACTCGATCGCGGAAAAGCTCAACCCGCCCGAGTTGGCCGAGCACTTCCTCAGCTTCCGCCGCTCGATCGGGCTGACCATCTACCAAACTGGCGGCGGGGCGATTTCCCACCTCGAGCGCTCCATGCGCACAGAGCCGATCATCGTCACGCTGCTATGCGACCGGGACCTATCCGCCTCCGGCGTCCAGGTGAACCTCGCGGACAAGCCGGTTCGTGTGGCGGTGGGCGCGGCGCTGCTGGCCCAGCGCACGGGTGAACCGATGTGGCCGATCACGATCGTCAACGACGACTTCGGTCACGACGCCGAGCGCGTGCGCCGCGCCGGAACCCGCTACGGGATCCGGATCATCTTCGGCGAGCCAATTCGCGCCGGGGTCGGGCCGGAGGCGAGTGGAAAGGAACGCGAGGCCGACATCGTGCGGATGAATCAAGACTGGCTCGACCAGGCCTGGCCGTTACTTGCCACCCATGTCGCCGATTGGCATATGCTCCAAAAGGTATTTGTCGAGGACCTGGACCCGGCGCGGCTGGCCAGGTTTAAGGAACCCACATGAAGATCGGAATTGCCTGCGGTTACTCGTGGGACGTGCACGGCGGCGTGCAGTACCACATCCGCGACCTCGCCCAGGAGTTGATATCGCGCGGGCACGAGGTGTCCGTCATCGCCCCGGCCGAAAAGACGCCGGCTGAGGACTTCGTCTACCCCGTCGGTGCGGCGATCCCGGTGCGCTACAACGGCTCGGTCGCGCGCCTCAGCTTTGGCCCGCGCGTCAACCGTGAGGTACGAAAGTGGCTCAAGCAGGGCAACTTCGACGTCCTCCATGTTCACGAACCCTTCACGCCGTCGGTGTCGATGCTCGCCCTCATGAGCGCCGAGTGCCCGGTGGTCTCCACCTTCCACACTGCGATGGATCACTCGCGAATGCTGACCCTCGCATCCCCCTTCCTCGTGCCGATCCTTGACAAGATTCAGGCACGCATCGCCGTCTCCGAGGAGGCCCGGCGCACGGCCGTCCAGCACCTTGGCGGGGACGCCTGGGTCATCCCCAACGGCGTGTTCGTCTCGGACCTGCAGATCGACGCCCCCGATCCGCGATTCACCGGCACGCCCGAGGCGCCCACGCTTGCCTTCCTGGGGCGCCTCGACGAGCCGCGCAAGGGCCTTCCCGTCGTCGCCGCGGCGTTCGGCCAGATTCGCGCGGCGCACCCGGGGGTGCGGCTACTGGTGGCGGGCAAGGGTGATACGCAGGAGGCATCGCGCATGTTCGGAGCGAACGCCGACGCCGTCGAGTTCCTCGGACCCGTCTCCGATCGTGACAAGGCGCTCCTGCTCGGCAGCGCCGACGCCTACATCGCACCGAACACGGGCGGGGAGTCGTTCGGCATCATCCTCGTGGAGGCGATGAGCGCGGGGGCGTTCATCGTCGCCTCCGACATCCCGGCTTTTCGCGCCGTGCTCTCCGACGGGGAGTTCGGCGTGCACTTTAGCAACGAGGATCCGCAGGACCTCGCCCGCGTGGTCAACGCCGCCCTCGATGATCGCCCCATGCGCGTCAGAATCTCCGCCCTCGCCTCTGAGGCGGCATGGCGCTACGACTGGGGGACGGTCGCCTCCCATATCCTCTCGGTTTACGAGACGGCGATTCGCACCGCCAGGATCGAGGTGGACGAATGACGTGGAAGATCGCACTGCTCGTCGTCGTCGGCGTCCTGCTCGTGATCTGCATCGCGGCAACGCTACTTGCCCGCTCGCTCGACCGCCTTCACAAGAACGTCATGAAGTCGCGTGTCGCCCTCGAGCGCGCGCTGGTGGATAGGGCACGCGCTGCCCTGCGGGTGGCTCGCTGCGGGGTGCTGGACGTGGCGAGCTCAATCGTTGTTGCTGATCTCGCCACCGCGGCGATCGAGGCCTCGGCCTACCCGATCGTCGACGACGGGCTGGACGCCATCGTCATCGAGGACGACGGGCGCACGCTCAGCCGCGGTGCGGGCGAACCGCCGGACCGTCTCACGCTCGAATCGGAGCTGAGCCGGGCGCTGCGCCACTCGGTTGATCAGCTGGAGGCCACATCGCCGGAGCTGGAAGACCTGCAACGCGCGCGTGTCGCGGTGCAAATGACACGTCGCTTCCATAACAATCACGTCTCCCAGGCGCGCCGCGTGCGGCGCAACTGGCTGGTGCGCCTCCTGCACCTGCACGGGCGGGCGCCCGAGCCGCAGATGGTCAACCTTGACGATCGGCTCGACCGTGAGTGAGCGGCCAGCGGAGACCGTGAACGAATGGCCCCTTGACGCGGACGGCTTCCCACATCGCCGGGCGGGTCGCTGCGTCGTGTTCAACACGCGCGGTCAGATCCTGATGATCCTCGGCCATGACGTCGACCGCGCCGACTACCGGTGGTGGTTCACGCCCGGAGGTGGCCTGCTGCAGGGCGAGAGTGCAGCCGAGGGCGCGGCTCGCGAGCTCGCCGAGGAGACAGGACTTCACGTGGATCCCGGGCGGCTGGTCGGGCCGGTCCTCGATCGGCGTTCGACGTTCCGCTTCTATTTCTCCACCCGTAAGCAGGACGAGCTCTTCTTCCTCCTCCACGTGAGCGAGGAGGAAGAGGCGCGGATCGATTCGCGCGCGGGCGCCCGGCTGACGGATGTGGAGAAGGAAGTACTGGACGACATGCGGTGGTGGGACCTCGACGAGCTCGCCGCCACGGAAGCGGGCGGCGTTTTGGTTTTCCCGGTCGGCCTCGTCGCGATGGCCCGTCGGTGGCGCGCGGGGTGGGACGGTGAACTTATCAGCGCCGTTGAGGAATGACGTGGTGGGCGTTGTACAATGACGCCTGTACTTGAGTCGAAAGGAAAAAGACGTGTCAGGACACTCCAAGTGGGCAACCACGAAGCATAAGAAGGCTGCGATCGATGCCAAGCGCGGCAAGTTGTTCGCACGCCTCGTTAAGAACATCGAAGTGGCGGCGCGCAACGGCGGCGGAGACCCCGACGGAAACCCCACCCTTTTTGATGCCATTCAGAAGGCCAAGAAGAACTCCGTTCCGGCTGACAACATCAACCGCGCCGTTAAGCGTGGCTCGGGCGAGGGCGGGGAGTCTGTCAACTACGAGTCGATCACGTACGAGTGCTACGGCCCGGGCGGCGTCGCGATGCTCCTCGAGTGCCTCACCGATAACCGCAACCGCGCGGCCTCGGATGTGCGCGTGGCGGTGACCCGCAACGGTGGCACGCTCGCTGACCCCGGTTCGGTGGCCTACATGTTCGCCCGCAAGGGCGTGGTGGAGGTTCCGGTTGAGGGTAACGACGAGGACGAGCTGCTCATGGCTGTCCTCGAGGCGGGCGCGGAAGAGATCACCGACGCCGGCGAGGTCTTCGAGATCCTCTCCGAACCCAATGACGTGGTCGAGGTGCGTAAGGCACTGCAGGCCGCCGGTGTTGACTACAACTCGGCCGAGGTCCAGTTCGTGCCCTCCATGAAGGTGGCCGTGGATCTCGAGACGGCGCGCAAGGTGATGAAGCTTATCGACGCGGTTGACGACCTGGACGATATCCAGAACGTCTACTCCAACGTCGACATCCCGGCCGAGATCGCGGCGCAACTGGAGGAAGAGGACTAGAGGTGCGCGTCCTGGGCGTGGACCCCGGCATGACGCGCTGCGGCATCGGGGTGGTCGACGCGCGGGGGCGGCAGGTCGCTATCGTCGCCGTCGACGTCGCCCGCACGAAGCCGGAGATGGCACCCCATCAGCGCCTGCTCATTATCTCGAACGCCATCGAGGAGGCGATTCGGCTCTACCGGCCGGACGTTGTGGCGATCGAACGGGTTTTCGCCCAGGAAAACGTGCGCTCCGTAACCGGCACCGCCCAGGTGGCTGGCATCGCGATGCTGGCGGCCGCCAAGGCCGCCCTGCCGCTGGGGATGCACACGCCCTCCGAGGTCAAGGCGGCGGTGACGGGCAACGGCCGGGCAGAGAAGGCCCAGGTCCAGCTCATGGTTCAACGCATTCTTCGCCTTCAGGCCCCGCCGCGCCCCAAGGACGCCGCGGACGCCCTCGCGGTGGCGATCTGCCACGCCTGGCGCGGGGGAGCGGAACACCTCGTGGATCGCTCCCAACACGGGGGCGCGGGGATGTTGCCGCGAGCCGAGGGAAACGATCTCACCCCGGCGCAGAAGCTTTGGGCAAACGCCGAGCGAGTCTCGCGCCGCCACGGTGCTGTCGAGCCCAAGTAGCGCCAGCGATCGCCACCCGACCGCGGCGAAGGGGGGCGCCGGGGACGCGGATGCGTGCCGGCGCGGTCGACATCGCCGATCGCGAGCGGGTATAATCAAACAGGTGTTCGAACGGGAGGGCTCATGATTGTATCTCTGCGCGGTCCTGTCCTACGCGTGACGGCGACTGCGGCCGTCATCGAGGCAGGCGGCGTCGGTTACCTGTTCTCTGCCACGCCGGATACGCTGGCCAAGCTCCGGGAGGGGCAGGAGGCTTTCGTCCACATCGCCATGGTGACCTCGCGCGAGGGAGAGCAGACCCTGTTCGGATTTCACGACGACGACGCGCGGGCCACCTTCGACGTGCTCCGGTCCGTCACGGGGATCGGCCCACGCTCGGCGCTGACCATTGTGGCGACGCTTCCACCTGACGAGCTCCGCCGCGCCATCGAAACCAAGGATGAGGCCGCCCTCGTGCGGATTCCCGGGGTGGGCAAGAAGTCGGCCCAGCGGATGGTGCTCGAGTTGGCCGGCAAGCTCGGTCCTGCCGTCGGCGGGGAGTCGGCGTCGGCGTCGTCGTCGGCTGACGACGTCATTGCGGCGCTAGTTGGTATGGGCTGGAAGGAACGCGACGCGGCGAGCGCGCTTGCCGAGGCGATGACGACCACGCCGTCGGGCACGCTGGCCCAGCTGTTGCGCGCATCCTTGCAGGTCCTGGGGCAGCGGAGGTAGCGGTGAACGAATACACGGATCCGGACGCGGGCGACATCGAGCGCGCCCAAGAAGCCGCGTTGCGCCCGAAGGTCCTCGAGGAGTTCGTGGGCCAGGAAACGGTGCGCGACCAGCTTTCGCTCGTGCTCGAGGCGGCCGTCCAACGCAACAAGGCGGCCGATCACGTTCTGCTCGCTGGGCCGCCCGGCCTAGGTAAGACGACGCTCGCGATGATCATCGCCGCCGAGGTCAACGGCGCCTTGCGGCTGACCTCCGGACCGGCGATCCAACACGCGGGAGATCTCGCCGCGGTGCTGTCCTCGCTTAACGAGGGAGATGTGCTCTTCATCGACGAGATCCACCGCCTCGCGCGCACGGCCGAGGAGATGCTGTACCTGGCGATGGAGGACTTCCGCGTCGACGTCATGATCGGAAAGGGGCCGGGGGCCACGTCGATCCCGTTGCCGCTGCCGCCGTTCACGGTGGTCGGCGCCACCACGCGCTCGGGTCTGTTGCCCGCCCCGCTGCGTGACCGTTTCGGATTCACGGCGCACCTGGACTTCTACTCCGTCCCCGAGCTGGCCCTGATCGTGGAGCGCAACGCGCGCAAACTCGCCGTCGAGCTGACCCCCGAGGCCGCCCACGAGATCGCCTCCCGCTCGCGGGGCACGCCGCGCATCGCCAACCGGCTCCTGAGGCGCGTGCAGGACTGGGCCCAGGTGCGCGGCAGCGGCGTGCTCGATCTGGATGCGGCGCGCTCCGCCCTGGAGGTCTTCGAGGTGGACAAGAAGGGGCTCGACCGCCTGGACCGGGCCGTGCTCGACGTGCTGTGCGTGCGCTTCCGCGGCCAGCCCGTCGGGCTGTCGACGCTTGCCGTGTCGGTGGGCGAGGAGCCGGAGACAGTCGAGACGGTGGCAGAACCCTACCTCGTGCGCCAGGGCTTCATGATCCGCACCCCGCGCGGGCGGCAGGCCACCTCGCTCGCGTTCCAACATCTGGGGCTCGCCGCGCCCGAAGACACGCTCTTTTCGTGACTCGCTCCACGGGTGGACAGCGTCGCCCCATAGGGCGAAAGTGGGTAGACTTGTACGGTTGTCACAAAGCAACGTGCTTTGGTTGATTGGAGATGAGATGCCCGCTGTTCCCGTTGAGTTGATTATTCTCACGGTCTTTATGATCGGTTTGTTTTGGCTGATGAGCCGTGGTGCGAAGAAGGCGCAGAAAGCTCAGGTTGCCAAGCGCGAGGAGGCCCTCGTGGTGGGGAACAACGTCATGACGCAGTCCGGCTTCTTTGGCCGCATTGTCGACATCGACGGCGACGCCGTCACGCTCGAATCTCCCTCCGGGGATGAGACGGTGTGGCTGCGAACTGCGATCATGGGCCAGATGGACATCCCGCTCGGCCAGAGCGAGGAGGATGAGACGGGCGACGTGGAGGAGTTCCTTCAGTCCCGGCAGGCCGACGGCGACCTTCCGGACCAGAACGCGCAGGCCCCTCTCTCTGACGATCCCAGCACTGATAAGTAAAGACGAGGCTCAAAGGAACTAACGTGTCTTCAAGCCACCTGGAGGACCCGACGCCAAAACCGTGGCGTCGCCTGACCGTCCTCTTCATCCTTATTGTCGCCCTACTAGGCTCCCTCATCGTTGGCAGCCTGCGCGGCGACAAGACCAGGTTCACCCCCGATCTTGCACTCGATCTTGAGGGCGGAACCCAGATCATTTTGACCCCGGTGACCACCGACGGCTCGGAGGTGACCTCCTCCGATATTCGCGAGGCGATCAACGTGATCCGCCAGCGCGTGGACGCTACCGGCGTGTCCGAGGCGGAGATCACCGCCCAGGGCGGATCGAACATTATCGTGGCCCTGCCGGGAACGCCGTCGCAGGAGACGCTCGATCTTGTGCGCACGTCGGCCGTCTTGCGCATGCGCCCTGTGCTGTCGATCCTCGACCCGTCGCCGCTGAATGCCCAGGCCGTGGTTTCGGCGCTCGGGGACAAGGCCGGCGATCTCGACCCTGCCACGATGGACGACGCCGCGCTGGACGAAGCGATCCGGAAGCTCGCCGATGCCGATGGCGACGGCGAGCTGTCCAGTGAACCAGCCCAGACGCCGGAGAACCCCTCGGACACGAACTGGATCACCGAGGAGACCATGTACGAGGCCTACACCCTCGACTGCAAGGTTCCTGACTCGCGCCCGGCAGAAAAGACTGATAGCCCGGAGACCGCGATCGTCGCCTGTGACCCGGACACGATGACGAAGTACATCCTTGGCCCCTCGGAGCTGGACGGCACTCAGCTCGATTCGGCCTCATCTTCTCCGGCCACGAACCAGCAGGGCCAGCCCACAGGTGGCTGGGCCGTCAACATGTCCTTCGACTCTGAGGGTGGCAAGATCTTCGGTGACGTCACCACGCGCCTATCCACGCTGAAGGAGCCGCGTAACTCTTTCGCCTCCGTCCTCGACGGGCGCGTCATTTCCTCGGCCCGCGTGTCCTATCCGATCACGGGCGGCCAGGCGCAGATCACTGGCAAGTTCACGGCGGACGAGGCCTCGGCGCTGGCCAACCAGCTCAAGTTTGGCTCCCTGCCGCTGCAGTTTAACGTCCAATCCGAGGAGCAGATCTCCGCAACCCTCGGATCGGAGCAGCTCAATTCGGGCCTCATCGCCGGCCTGGTCGGCCTGATCCTGATCATCATCTACATGATCTGGCAGTACCACGCCCTCGGCGTCGTGGCGATCGGCTCGATCCTCATGTCGACGGGCCTGTCCTACCTCATCATTAGCCTCCTCTCCTGGACGATGGGCTACCGCCTGTCGATGGCGGGTGTGCTCGGTATTATCATCTCGATCGGTGTGACGGCGGATTCGTTCATCGTCTACTTCGAGCGTATACGTGACGAGATCCGCGACGGCCGCTCGGTGCGCAGTGCGGTTCAGCACGGCTGGAACCGCGCTCAGCGGACGATCATCATCTCCGACATCGTCAACCTCACCGCCTCAGTGGTGCTCTACCTCCTGACGGTCGGCTCGGTGCGCGGCTTCGCCTTCACGCTCGGCGTGACCACGGTGCTCGATCTCGTGGTCGTCATGATGTTCACCTACCCGCTCATGACCCTCATCGCGCGCACGAAGTTCTTCGGAGAGGGCAAGCGGGGCTCGGGTATGGACACAGAGAAGCTCGAGTCCACCCCGCGCTACCGCGGGCGCTCGATCCCAGTGCGCAAGGAGCGTAGCAAGCCGAAGAGTGCGCTGGTGGCTGCGGACGGCGCCGTCATCCACGACTACGAGATGCCCGACGCCCGCTTTACCGACGGCGAGTCGCTTGCCAAGCAGCGCGCCCGCCAGAGGCGAGAAGAGCGCCAGAAGAAGGAAGGAGACCAGTAATGTCGATGTACTCCTTTGGTAACGGCCTGTACACGGGCAAGCGTTCCTACAACATCGTGGGCCGGCGCAAGCTGTGGTTCACCATCGCGATCACGGCCGTACTCATTTCGCTGGCTTCCTTCGCGATCCGTTCCCCGAACCTCGCCATCGAGTTCCGCGGTGGTTCGCAGTTCACCGTCTCCGGGACGGCCACCCTCGAGCACAAGCCGGCCTACGACGTCGTCGCCAAGGCCACCACCTCCGTGCCGCGCGTGTCCGACGTCGGCCAGGAGGCTATCCGCGTTCAGACCGAATCGCTGGACGACACCAAGACCCAGGAGGTCCGGCGCGGCCTCGCCGAGGCCTACGACGTGCCCGAGGCGGACGTGACCTCCACGTACATTGGCCCCTCGTGGGGCCAGGACATCCTCTCGCAGGCGATCCGAGCCATGATCATCTTCATGGCGCTGATCTCGGTGGTCCTCATCATCTACTTCAAGTCATGGACGATCGCGGTGGGTGCTATTGGTGCCCTCCTGCACGATTTCGTGGTCACGCTCGGCATCTACTGGATTCTGGGCTTCGAGATCGCCCCCGCGACCATCATCGGACTGTTGACCATCATGGGCTACTCGCTATACGACACCGTGGTTGTCTTCGACAAGGTTCGCGAGAATACCGCCGATCTCGAACATCAGTCCCAGATGACGTACGCGGAGGAGGCCAACCTGGCCATCAACCAGACCCTCATCCGCTCGCTCAACACCTCGGTCACCGGGTGGCTACCCGTGCTGTCGGTTCTGCTTATCGGCGTGTGGTGGCTCGGCGCTGAGACGTTGCGTGACCTGGCGTTGGTCATGCTCGTGGGCATGGTGCTCTCGGCGGCGTCCTCGGTGTTCGTGGCCGCTCCGCTCGCCGTGTGGCTGGCCGAACGCGACTCGAAGATCAAGGCGCACACCGCCCGCGTCCTCGCGCGCCGCGAGGAGCTCAGTGGCGAACCATCTGACGACACCAATGACCTCAATGAAAGTTCGGTCGCCGTGGCAACCGAACGGCTGGCTGGTGGCCACCGCGGCCAGCGCGCCCAGCCCAAGCGAAAGAAAAGGAATAAGCGATGAGCAACGAGGCTATCTTTCCTCAAGACTCTGTCGAACTCGTCAAGTCCCACGTGCGCGAGGTGGAGGATTTCCCGGCGCGTGGTGTGCTCTTCCGGGACATCACGCCATTGATCGCCGACGGCGAGGCCTTCGCCTCCCTGATCACGATCTTGGCGGACCGCTACCGCGGCAAGTGCGACGCCGTGGCCGGCCTCGAGTCGCGCGGCTTCATCCTAGGTGCCCCGCTCGCCCATGAGCTCGGCATCGGCATGCTGACGGTCCGTAAGGCCGGCCGGCTGCCCGGTCCCGTCGTCGGGGTCAACTACGACCTCGAGTATGGCTCGGCCCGCATGGAGCTGCAGCCTTTCACCGTCAAAGACGGCATGCGTGTGCTCGTGATCGACGACGTCCTTGCCACCGGCGGCACGGCGGGTGCGGCCTTCCACCTCATCGAGAAGGCGGGCGGCAAGCCTGCGGGCCTGTGCGTCCTGCTCGAGCTGGCCGACCTCGGCGGGCGCGAGTACCTGGCCGAGCGCTACGACTACCCGGTGGAGTCGGTCATCCGTTACTAGCACTGTTCGTCCATGTGGGGCTTCGTCATTGCCCGTGACAGTGGCGTATAATCCCCACATGGACGCAACGGTCAACGAAGAGGAACCGCGGGTACGCTCGCGGCTTTCATGGCTCGGGCGTAAGAGTGATACTCCCGCCTTGCTTGAGCCTCTCATGCGCGCCATCGGCAATCGCAAGCTCGATAAGGCGCGCATTATTCGCGCCTTTGAAACCGCTGAGCGCGCTCACGATGGCCAGATGCGAAAGTCGGGAGAGCCCTACATCACCCACCCGGTGGCGGTTGCCACGATCCTGGCAGAGCTGGGGATGGATGAAGACACGCTCGTCGCGGCGCTGCTGCACGACACGGTGGAGGATACGAGCTACTCGCTCAAGCAGCTCACGCGGGACTTCGGCTCCACGGTGGCTCTGCTGGTTGACGGCGTCACGAAGCTCGACAAGGTCGAATACGGCGAGGCCGCCCAGGCCGAGACGGTACGGAAAATGGTCATCGCCATGGCGAAGGACATCCGGGTGCTCCTTATCAAGCTCGGAGATCGGCTTCATAACGCCCGTACCTGGAAGTACGTCAACCCGGCGTCGGCTCAGAAGAAGGCGCGCGAGACGCTGGAGATCTACGCGCCGCTCGCCCATCGCCTCGGCATGAACTCGATCAAGTGGGAGCTGGAGGATCGGTCGTTTAAGGAGCTCTACCCGGCGGTCTACGCCGAGATTGAGCGCATGGTTCAGGATCGCGCCCCGGAGCGCGAGCGCTACATCTCGCAAATGAAGGCCGAGCTGGAGCGGGAGCTGGGTAAGGCGAAGCTGCGCTGTACCATCTCGGGTCGCCCCAAGCACTACTACTCGATCTACCAGAAGATGATCCTGCGCGGACGCGACTTTGAGGACATCTACGATCTGATCGGGGTGCGCGTGCTCGTGGAGGAGATCCAGGACTGCTACACCGCTCTGGGCATTGCTAACTCGCTCTACGTCCCCGTCCAGGGGCGCATCAAGGACTACATTGCCTCCCCGAAGTTCAATCTCTACCAGTCGATTCACACCACGGTTATCGGTCCGGGCGGTAAAACGGTGGAGATCCAAATCCGCACGTATGAGATGCACAAGCGTGCCGAATTCGGCGTGGCCGCGCACTGGCGCTACAAGGAGAATCCGAACGCCTCGAAGGCCGACACGAGCGGGCAGGCGGATACCCAGCTCGAGTGGTTGCGTCAGCTCGTGGACTGGCAGCGCGAGACCGCGGACCCGAAGGAGTTCCTTGACTCTCTGCGCTACGAGATGTCGGGCAGCCAGGTCTATGTCTTTACCCCCATGGGTGAGGTCATGGAGCTGCCGACGGGATCGACCCCGGTGGATTTCGCCTACGCCGTCCACACCGAGGTAGGTCACCGCACGGTGGGGGCGAAGGTCAACGACAAGCTCGTCACGCTCGACCACCGGCTCGAATCGGGAGACACGGTCGAGATCATCACCTCCCGCTCAGAGGATTATGGGCCCTCGCAGGACTGGCAGGAGTTCGTGGCCACCCCGCGGGCACGCTCGAAGATCAAGTCGTGGTTTACCAAGTCGCGCCGCGAGGAGGCCATTGAACAAGGCAAGGACAAGCTGGCTCGTGCCATCCGCCGCAAGAACGAGCCCGTTCAGCGCCTCATGTCACACGAGACCCTCAAGGCCGTGGCGCAGGATCTGTCCAAGTCGGACGTCACGGATCTGTATGCCAGCATCGGGGAGGGGACGATCTCGCCGGAAACCGTGGTGCGTCGCCTCATCTCCTCGCAGGGCGGAACCGCGGGCGTAGAGGAGACGATGGCGGAGGCCGTCACCCCCACCCGGATCCAGCACCAGCAGATCGGATCGGCGTCGTCGGCCGTCATCGTCTCCGACATCGAGAACACGGACGTGTTGGTCAAGCTCGCCAAGTGTTGCACGCCGGTGCCGCCGGACGAGATCGTCGGCTTTATCACCCGCGGTAGCGGCATCTCGGTTCACCGCAAGGATTGCACGAACATGCGCTCTCTGAAACGTGAGCCGGAGCGCTTCATCGATATCGCGTGGGCCGACGACGCGGATTCCAACGTCTTCCTCGTCCAGGTTCAGATTGAGGCGCTCGACCGCAAGGGTCTGCTGGCGGACGTCACGCGGGTACTGTCCGAGCACGACGTCAACATGCTCACCGGCTCGATGAACACCTCGAACGAGCGCGTGGCGCGGTTGAACTTCACCTTCGAGATGGCCGACCCGCGTCACCTGCGCCAGGTCCTGCACGAGCTTCGCAAGATTGAGGGCGTCCACGACGCCTACCGGCTTACAGGCTCAGCGAAGCAGGCTGTCCGAGATCACGAGGCAGCTGGGTAAGGATCTCGCGTACGCGGGCAATCCCGTGGAGTTGGAGCTGGTAGGCGCGCCGTTCGATCGCCTGAACGCACGTGCCAGCGCGCACCAGGAGGCACAGGAGCTCCACGCCCGCGTCCTCGTGGGAGATCATGAGGTCGATCGCCGTGCGTTCCAGGGTGGTCACGAGCTGGCCGCCGACGTCGGCGAGGTCGGTGCCCGCGATGGCGGCTGGCGCAACGGCGTCCACCCGGGTCTGTAGTTGGGGCGTGTGCCAGCCGGTGTGAACGAAGAGCGCCGACTCGCGGACAAATACTTTGCCCGGCTTACGCATGGCTAGCAGACGGGCCCGGGAGGTGGCTGTCTTGCACAGGTCGACCCCGACGTATCCGATCTCGCCGATGTCGATCATGAGGCCTGCGCCGGCGAGC
The DNA here is from genome assembly GCA_022783305.1 of Trueperella sp. GTDB lineage: Bacteria > Actinomycetota > Actinomycetes > Actinomycetales > Actinomycetaceae > Trueperella > Trueperella abortisuis. Next base: position 35,450 of record JALEWQ010000022.1, read on the forward strand.
GTCCGCGCCTCGTTGCGCTGGGCCAGCGTGGTGGGTTGGTAGATGTGGAGCGTCATGGGTCAAGTTCACCACGACGCCGACCCGGCGCACTCGGGCTACCCACAGCTGTGGACAAGAGCGCTGCTGGAGACCAGCGGCGCTCTTGTGGAAAGTGTCGGCGTTAGTCGCCTTGGACGGCGCTCAGCCAGGCTTTGCGGGCGGCGAGGGCGTCCTCGTACTCCTTGAGCTTCTTTTCGTCGCCGGCTTGGCGGGCTTGAGCTATCTGAGTTTCGAGCTCGTCGATGAGATGCTGGAGCTGCTCGGCCATGCCAGCCGATCGCTCGTCCTTTTCCGGGTCAGAGTTCTTCCACTGCTCGGATTCGGCATCGCGGATCTGGGCCTCGATGTCGCGCATGCGCCCCTCGGTGCGCTGGATGTCGGCTCGCGGCACGCGGCCGATGGCGTCCCAGCGTTCGCCGATCGCGCGGATCTGGGCCTTGGCGTAGTCGATGTCGGTGACGGGCAGGAGCTTTTCCGCCTGAGCCAGCAACTCGAGCTTGAGGTCACGGTTGGCGGCGAATTCTTCGTCGATCTCGGCGTTGTAGGCGTTGCGGGCTTCATAGAAGCGATTCTGGGCGGCGCTGAAGCGCTCCCACAGCGCGTCGTCTTCGCGCTTGTTCATCCGCCCCGCGCGCTTCCACTCGTTCATGAGGTCGCGGAACTGACCCGAGGTGGGTCCCCAGTCTGTTGAATCCGCGATGGCCTCGGCGCGGGCGATGAGGGCCTCCTTGCGAGCAACGATCTCCTTGCGCTCCGCGTCGCGCTGCGAGAAGAACTGGCGACGGTGGCGGTCGAAGGTGGTGCGAGCAGAAGAGAAGCGCTTCCAGAGCGCCTCCTCCGTGGGGCGGTCGATGCGCGGGGAGTGGCGCTGGGCGTACTTCCACTGGTCGAGCAGGTTAGTCAGTTCGGCGCGAGAGTTCTTCCAGTGCGTGTTCGTCGGATCCTGCGCTGCGACGGCCTCGGCGGCCTCGACGATCGCGGTGCGTTCGGCCACGGACGCCCGCTTTGCTTCCTCTCGTTCCGCCTTGACCTGGGCGCGCCGCTCGTCGGCGGCCCCCTGGAGGGCTTCCACGCGCCTGCGCAGCGCATCGATGTCGCCGACGACGGCGGGCTCGCGCAACTGCTCGGACAGGCCCTTGAGGGAGGCCGCGATTTCCTCGGGGGAGATATTAGCCAGGCGAGCCTCGAGAAGGCTGACCTCGTTTTCAAGATCAAGGTAGCGCCGAACGTACAGGCCGAGGGCGTCCTTGTCGGATCCGCCGATGGTGTATTGACCGACGATGCGTTCGCCGTCGTTACCGGAGGAACGCAACCACACGTTGCCCTCGTCATCCACGCGCCCCCACTTGGCGGCCTCTGCGGCGGCGACGTCGTCTACCTCGGGAACCGGGGCTGCCACCTGCGGCTTGGGGCGAGGCGCCGGGATGGGCTTGTCCTCCGTTTGCGCCTCAGGAGTAGTGTTCGTGGTCTCGTTCGTGGAATCGGTCATGAGATTCTCCTCAGTAGACGGGGTTGGCGACGCCACACCGTTCGCGTATATCGTGCAATAGTCTACGCGGTTTGGCCTGTATTTTTCGCATTCTCGCATTCCTAGATGTACTCAAGCCTGCCTTGCGGGTAGCGTTAAGATATGTATTTCCTCCGAAACAGCGATACGTTCCTCCAGGCCAACACCTATATTCTTGCCGCGGATTCCACAGCGCTCGTGGTTGACCCCGGAGCCGGATCGCATGCCTGGGTTCCCGGTGCGCTCGACGCCCGCGGGCTGACCCTGGGCGCGGTGCTTCTCACCCATGGCCACCCGGATCACGTGTGGGACGTGGCCGCGATAGCGGGTTCGGCCCCGGTTTACATTCCCGGCCCTGACATGTACCGCATGGATGACCCGGCCGCCCACATGCCCGCCGATCCCTCCCGAGACCTCGCACTCTCGCGCATGGGTGCCCAGCCGTGGGCGAAGCCCGAGGGCCTGCGTGAGTTGCCGGCCGAGGCGTTCTCCGCCCCCGTCGAGCTCGTCGCCGGTATCGCGATCCGTGCATTACCCGCGCCAGGCCACACCGAGGGTTCGACCGTGTTCCTGCTCCAGGGCGACCCGACGCCAGATCGCGAAGGCGCCATGATGTCCACCGGACAGGTCGAGCCGATCATGCTCGCTGGCGACGTGTTGTTCAACGGCGGAGTGGGACGCACGGATCTGCCCGGTGGGGATGAACAGAAGATGGCCGCGAGCCTGCGCCTACTCGTCCAGGTGATCAAACCCGAGACGGCGGTCTTCCCCGGACACGGCCCGTCGACCACCATGTTCCGTGAGGTGCGCACCAACCCCTTCCTTCACGCCGCTATGAGCTGATGGGAGCCCGTGAGGAATTGCGCCGTGGCAGATTCCTTGTTCGAGGCGGAAAGATGAAACAATAGGCCCATGGCTAAAATTGCACCTCTATCTGGTTTCCCCGAATGGCTCCCCGCTGGCCGCATCGTCGAGCAACACGTGATCGACGCTTTGCGCACCACCTTCGAGCTACACGGGTTCTCCGGGATCGAGACGCGCGCCGTCGAGCCGGTCGAGCGCCTGCTGTCGAAGGGGGAGACCTCGAAGGAGATCTACCTGTTGCGCCGCCTTCAGGACGCGAGCGTGGACTCGGAGCTGGGGCTGCACTTCGACCTGACGGTCCCGCTGGCACGCTACGTGTTGGAAAACGCCGGGCACCTTGACTTTCCCTTCCGCCGCTACCAGATCCAAAAGGTCTGGCGTGGCGAACGCCCCCAGGATGGACGCTTCCGCGAGTTCCTGCAGGCGGACGTCGACGTCGTCGGACAGGACACCCTCGCATTCCACCACGAGATCGAGCTGCCGCTGGTCATGGTGGACGCGCTGTCGAAGCTGCCCATCCCGCGGGTACGGATTCTTGCCTCGAACCGAAAGGTCGCCCAGGGCTTCTATGCTGCGATCGGGCTGGATAACGTGGAGGAGATGCTACGCATCATCGACAAGCTCGATAAGGTCGGCCCGAAGGTGGTGGCGCAAATGCTCGGCGAGATGGGGGCCACGGAGGATCAGGCGCGTCTGGCCCTCGAGCTCGCGAGCATCCGCGGCGACGACGCCCGGGTAGCCGATCGCGTCCTCGCTCTCGGCTATCGTTCGGATCTGTTGGATGAGGGCCTCGGCGAGCTGGTCGATCTCCTCGAGGGCGCGAACGACCTCATCCCCGGCTCGGTGAGCGCGGATCTTAAGATCGCGCGCGGTCTGGACTATTACACGGGCTCGGTTTACGAATCGGTGCTCGAAGGACACGAGGACCTGGGCTCGGTGTGCTCCGGCGGTCGCTACGACTCGCTGGTGACGGACGGCAAGAAGAACTACCCGGGCGTTGGGCTTTCGATCGGTGTCTCGCGTATCCTCGCCCGCGTCATCGGGCGGGATCTGGTCCGGCCCACCCGCAAGGTGCCCACGGCCGTGCTCGTGGCGGTCAACGACGAGGGCGAGCGCCGCCATGCTGAGAAGACGGCCCAGCTCTTGCGCGGGCGCGGGATTGCGGCCGAGGTCTCGCCCAACTCGGCGAAGTTCGGCAAGCAGATCCGCTATGCCGACCGCCGAGGTATCCCCTTCGTGTGGTTCTCCACCGACGACGGCGAACAGGTCAAGGACATCCGCTCTGGAGAGCAGGTTGCCGCCGACGCCGCCTCGTGGGCGCCGCCCGCCGCGGACCTTGCCCCCGAACTTCGGGGGAGCGATGAGTGATTTTCCGCAGTTGCCCTCGCGGGTAGCGGCCGAGCTGCGTCCCTTCCGCGAGAGCCTTGCGGCGCTCGATTTCCCGTTGGAGATGGCGAGCTCGGGGGAGCGGATGCTGGTCTACGCGGACATGAACAACCAGCTCGACGACTACGTGATCCCGCGCTATGAAGCGCTTGACGCCCCGCTACTTGCCGTCTTCGGCGGCTCGACGGGTGCCGGAAAGTCGACCCTGATCAATTCGATGCTTGGCGAGGAGGTGGCCAGAGCCTCGGCGCTCCGTCCCACGACGCGCCGGCCGCTCCTGCTTCACCATCCCGACGATGCACGCTGGTTCACCGACCAGCGCATCTTTCCCCACCTGGCCCGCGTCGTGTCGCACGGTCCGGTCGATCCCGATGCGGTTGGCGAGGCCGGCGACGAGTTGGAGATCCGCGCAACGGAGCTTGTTCCGCGTGGGATGGCGCTCCTCGACTCTCCCGACATCGACTCGGTCGTGGTGGAGAATCGCCAGCTCGCGGCGCAATTCCTGGCCGCCGCGGACCTGTGGGTCTTCGTGACCACCGCGGCGCGCTACGCGGACGCGATCCCGTGGGCGATGCTCGACGAGGCGGCCGAGCGTAACGTCGTCGTCGGAATCGTCCTTAACCGGGTGCCCGCCGGCACAGGCGCACAGGTGCGCCCCGACCTGGACCGTATGCTTGGCGAACGCGGGCTTGACCATGCCCCGCTCTTCGTGCTCTCCGAGCAGGAACTGGAAGGCGGGATGATTGCCCGGGCGGACGTCGCCCCGATCCGCGGCTGGCTTGAGGGTTTGGCCTCCGACGCGCAGGTGCGCGCCTCGGTGGCGCGCCAGACGTTGACGGGCACGGTGGATAAGCTCTTGATCAGCGCCTCCGAGGTACTCGCCGGCTATGACGAGCAGCTCGCCGGGGCGGACTCGCTACGCTGGGACGTCAATGCCGCCTTCGACCGTGCCGAGGACGCGCTCAGACGCCACGCCTCCGACGGCTCGATGCTGCGTGGTGAGGTGCTTTCGCGCTGGCAGGACGTGGTGGGAACGGGTGAATGGGCCCGTAAACTCGAAAAGGGCGTCTCCTCGCTGCGCGATCGAATCACCGGTTTTTTCCGTGCGAGTGTGGACACCTCCACGGTGGAGGATGCGCTCGAGGATAACGTGCTCGCCTTGCTCCTATCCGAGGCGGACGGAGCGAACGCCGAGATCGCACACGCGTGGCGGGCAGGTATCGGCGGCCCGCTCGCCCAGCGGGCTCAGGAGCGCCTCAGGAGCGACGACGACCGGCGGGCCGCCGCCGAGCGCCTCGTGCGCGAATGGCAGGCCGCCCTCATTGCCCTCATCCGAAACGAGGGTGAGTCCAAGAGGCTTGCGGCGCGGGCGCTGGCCTTCTCCATCAACGCGGTGGGCGTGGCCCTCATTATCGTCGTCTTCGCCTCCACCGGCGGGTTGATCGGCGGAGAGATTGCGGTGGCGGGCGGCACGGCCGTCGTTGCCCAGCGGGTGCTCGAGGCCGTCTTCGGTGACGAAGCGGTGCGCCGGATGGCGAAAGAGGCGCGCGCGGACCTGGACGAGAGGGTGCGAGAGTTCCTCGGCACGGACCGAGCGGTGTGGCAGGGTGTCATCGATGAGCTCGGCCTGTCCCACCAGATTCGCGACGACTACGCGCGTCAGCTGCGCGCCTTGACCGAGGCGAAGATCTGCGACGGGAGAAACCTATGAGCCTGACGGAGTCCATCGGAGACCTCCACGCCGCCGCCGAGATCGCGCAGGAGAAGATCCCGGGCGTCCTTGGCGAGGTACCTCAGCTCCTCGACCGCGCGGTTCGGCGTCGGACGATGAACACCGATGCCACGGTCATCGCGGTGGCGGGTCCGACGGGTGCTGGCAAATCGTCCCTGGTCAACGCGCTTGTGGGGCGGCCCGTGTCGCGGGCGAGCGCTATTCGCCCGACGACAGCGCACGCGCTTGCCGTCACCAACTTTCCCGCCGGGGAGATCCTCGACTGGCTCGCCATCACCGAGCGGCACGAAGCGCCGCTGACCGGGGCCGGCTCGGCAATCCTGATCGACCTTCCCGATGTCGATTCGACCAACTTCGACCACCGCCAGACGGCGCGGAGGCTGACCGAGCTGGTCGACGTCGTCGTGTGGGTGCTCGACCCCCAAAAGTACGCCGATGCGGTGGTCCACGAGGACTACCTGGCTGAGCTCTCGGAGCACGCAGCGACGACGATCGTGGTGCTCAACCAGGCCGACAAGTTGGACGAGGACACCCTCGCGGACGTCCTAGCCGACGCGCGCCGCCTTCTGCGGGCCGACGGCTTACCCACGCCCGTGCTCCCCGTCTCCGCCGCCACTGGGCTCGGCGTGGATGCGTTGCGAGCAAAGCTCGAGGATATCGTCGCGGAGCGGGTGGCCTCGGGCGAGAAGCTCGCGGCGGACATCCGCACCGAGTCGCGCAACATGTTAGGGCGGATCCACGCCGACGGCGGGCAGGCGGCCGCCACCGCGGTCGACGTCCCGTTCGAGCCGGTCGCCTCGGCACTGGCGATCGCGGCGGGCGCGGGCGTGGTCGCCAGTGCCTCGGCCGATTCGTATGAGCGGCGGGCACGGCTCGCCACGGGCTGGCCAGTCACGCGTTGGCTGGCCCGGCGCGGGATCGATCCGCTCAAGCGCTTGCGTCTCGACACCGGCGGTGTTTCCGGTGTTGCAGATTACGTCTCGCCGGCGCAGACGGCTGTGGCGCGCGGAAAGATCCGGGCGTATGTCGAGGAAGCGACCGCGCACATGCCCGCCCAGTGGGCGCGCCAGACCCGCAAAGAGGTCGACGAGCGCGCCGAGCGCCTCATCGGCGATCTGGACACATCCATTTCTAGCCTCGATGTGGAGGCGCGCCGTGTGCCAGCCTGGTGGGTGCTCTTCAATCTTCTGCAGTGGGTGGCGCTTGCCGCCGTCGTCGCGGGAGGCGTGTGGCTAGCCGCCCTCGCCTTCGCCGACACGCTCCGACTGCAGCTGGGCGAGCCACCGGCGTGGGGTATCTTCCCGCTGCCCACGCTCATGTTGGCGGGCGGCCTCCTGGCGGGTTGGATCCTCGCCGGAATTGGGCGGATGCTGGCCGCGCGCGGTGCACGCCGAACCCGCCGCCGCGTCCTCGCGCGCGTCAACGCCGCTTTCGCGGACAAGGTCCGCGCCGAGATGTCGGTCGTTCAGGACGAGCGGGCCGCCTACGCCCGGCTCCAGGAATTGCTGACGGGGCTGACGAAGGCCCGTCCCTAGCGGAAGTGGCGCGGACGGCGCGGGGTGCGGTTATCGCGCCCACGGCGGGCGCCGCGTTTCGCGCCTGGGCCGGTGTCCTTAGAGATATTGAGGTTGCGCCCGGAGACACGTGCCGTGGCGATCCGGCGCTGGGTGTCGTGGTCGATCTCGCGGTCGATCTGGACAAGCGAGAAGGTGGGGTAGATGTCGATCCGCCCGAGCTGCGAGCCGTTCAGACCACCCTCGTTTGTGAGCGCACCGACGATCGCGCCGGGGGAGACGCCATCGCGGCGTCCGACCTCGACCCGGTACATGGTCCCCTCGCCCGCGAAGGTCTTTGGCTTGGAATGACGGCGAGGCTCGCGATCCTCGCGCCGGCCGTATCGCTCCTTGCGATCCTCGCGGCCCTCGAAGTGCGCGGTGAGCCGTTCGGGTTCGTCGTCGGCCTGTGGGCCCGGGTCGCGCACGCCGATCGCGAGTAGCGCGGCGATGAGGTCCTCGGGCGAGAGCGGGGTCTCCGCCTCCATCTGCTCGTCCCTAAACTCCGCGATGACTTCCCGGTAGACGGAGAGCCGGCCGACCTCGTAGCGCTCCTTGGCCTGGGCGATGAGCCGACGGGCGCGCAGCCCGGAGACCTCCGCCGGAGTGGGCAGTTCCACCTGCTCCATGTGGGCGCCCGTGATGTTCTCGATGCGACGTAGCCGGTTGCGTTCCTTGGGGGTGACGAAAGTCAGCGACGTGCCCTCCCGTCCAGCGCGTCCGGTGCGGCCGATGCGGTGGACATACGTGTCGACCTCCCGCGGAACGTCGAAGTTCACCACAAGGCCGATGCGCTCCACGTCCAGCCCGCGGGCGGCGACGTCTGTGGCCACGAGTACGTCGAGCGTGCCGTTGCGGAGCCGGTCGACGAGCTTTTCCCGGTCGCGCTGCTGAACGTCTCCGGAAAGCGTGGCGGCCTGGACGCCGCGGGTGGACAGCTCGATGGCGAGCTCCTCGGCGGTGGCACGGGTACGAACGAAGACGAGGGCGGCGTCGGCCGGCGTCGTGGCAAGCACGCGCGCGAGGGCGCCGATCTTGTGGCGCGACGGCACAATCGCATACGTCTGGTGGATCGTGTCGATGGTGGAGGCCGGCGGAGCGACGGTGACCTCGACCGGATCGGTCATGTGGGTCTCGGCCACGCGGCGAATCTGGGCGGGCATAGTGGCAGAAAACAGCGCCGTGATGCGCTCCTCCGGCAGGCCGGAAGCGATCTTCTCCACGTCCTCTGCAAATCCCATGCGGAGCATCTCATCGGCTTCGTCGAGCACAAAGTAACGAACCGCCTCGAGTTTGAGAGCACCCTTGTCGATGAGATCCATGATGCGTCCCGGCGTGCCCACCACCACCTGCGCCCCGTCCTTGAGCGCGCCGATCTGCGGCACGTAGGATGAGCCGCCGTAGACGGCCACCACCCGCAAGCCCGTCGTGGTGGAGGCGAATTTGTCGATTGCGTCCGCGCCCTGCATCGCGAGCTCGCGCGTTGGGGCCAGTACGAGGGCCTGGACCCGAAGGAGGGCGGGGTCGACGTGGGTGAGCATCGGCAGGGCGAAGGCCGCCGTCTTTCCAGTGCCTGTCTGGGCCACGCCGACGACGTCGCGCCCCTGAAGGAGCGGAGGGATGGCCTCCTCCTGGATGGGGGTGGGCTCTTCGTAGCCCATGTTGGCGATGGCGGACAGGATAGTGGCGGGCAGGTTGAGCCCAGAAAATGAAGTCATGGATCCCTTGGGAGTGTGAAAACCGCAAGGCGCGAAGGGCGCGGCGGCTGGGCGCGTTCGCGCCGCCCCTTAGTCTAGTGCTCGGACGGGGCGGCTGACACCGCCTTCGGGGTGACATCAAGCACCCGGGAGGCCACCCACAGGCTCACCGCCAGGAGCGCTGTCATCGTCCCGATCACCCATACGAAGGCCGCATGACCCTGTGGGAGGGCGAGAGCGTAGATGATGCCGCACCAGGCAACAAAAAGCGCCGAGCCCAGTGTGTCGGCAATTGTGAGCGCAGACGAGATGCGACCGTGGCGTTCGGGCGGGGTGAGCGCGAGCGCGTGGACGGTCAGTGCGGGGTAGACCAGCCCGATTCCTAAGCCTGCCACGAGCCAGCCGATGAGGGCCGTGACACCGGGCACCGCGGAGGAGGCGGCGGTGATGGTCGCCGCGGTCCCAATCGCCTGAATGAGGGTGCCGACGACGGGCGCGGCCGCGCGGTAGCGCTCATTCCTCACCCGCCCGCTCGCCCAGGAGCCGATCGCCCAGGTGACCGAACCGAAGGTCATAATCATGCCCGCCTGCGTCGCGGACCAGCCGTGGACCTCCTTCAGCATGAGCGGGAGGAAGACCTCCACGGCGATGTAGGTGCCGTTGATCGCCAGCCGGAGCAAGACGGTGGCGGGCAGTCCGCGCCGGGCGCGGAAGGTCGCCCGGGGCAGGAGCGGGCGGGCAAGGACGAGGACAAGCACGGACAGGCCAATGACAAGGGCGATGGCCGTGGTGTCGAACTCCTTGGCATTGAGGCCGGAGAGCAACTGAATACCAAGAATGACAATGCCGGCCGTGGCGGAAAAGGCGACGGTACGCTTATATCCCGTGATCGGAGTGCGCTGATGCAGGTCCGGAAAGCGGGCGAACTGCTTGATGATGAGCGGCGCGGTGGGGAGAAGGATGAGGGGCACGATGGCAAACACGAGACGCCAGTTGAGGTGCTCAACGAAGAAGCCGGCCACCAGCGGGCCGATGAGCGAGGGCAGCACCCACGCGGCGGCGAAGGCGCTGAAGATGCGCGGCTGGCGGGCGGGCTCGACGTAGTTGCCCACAAACACGTAGAGCGGAACGACAATGAGACCGCCGCCCAGGCCCTGGATCGCGCGCCCAAGAACGATGACCTCCACCGACGGGGCCGCCGCCGCCACGACGAGCCCGGCCACAAAGAGCCCAAGGCCCGTGTACAGGGAGACCTTGGGACCCTTCGCGTCGCACCACGGACCGGCGAAGGCGGTGGTGATGAGCTGGGTGGCGAGGGTCACGCCCGATGCGAGAGCGTAGAGGTTGCGACCGTCGAGGATATCGACGACGTAGGGCATCGCGGTCGCCACCGCGAGAGCTTCGAAGGCGACGAGGCTGATGAGACTCACCGCGAGGATGGCAAGCCACTGCTCGAGACTCCGGCTGATGCGCTGCTTCTTTCGTTCTCTCACACCAGAATGCTAGGTGTTGATGTTGGAAACGGCACGCCCGACCAGATGTGACATTTGCCAGCCGGCGCGTAGAGTGTTTCACATGTTCCCCGCCCGTCTCGTGGGAGAACATCGCCCGCCCGTCTCGCGGGTGAGACCACAACTGAAAGAGGTATACGTGATTCGTACCCGGATGGCAGGATCCCTGCGAAAAGAAGATATCGGCGCCGTCGTGACGCTGGCGGGCTGGATCGATCGGCGTCGTGACCACGGAGGGATCGCCTTCCTGGATCTCCGTGACGCCTCTGGCATCGCCCAAGTCACCGTCCGCGAGGAGGTCGCACACGAGTTGCGCTCCGAGTTCGTCGTCAAGGTGACCGGCACCGTGATGGAGCGCCCCGAGGGCAACGCGAACGCGAGCCTCGCCACGGGCGACATCGAGGTGGAGGCTAGCGAGGTCGAGATCCTCAACCCCTCTGCACCGCTCCCGTTCCAGGTCTCGGATCACGCTGAGGATGCCGGCTCGGTCAACGAGGAGACCCGCCTGAAGTTCCGCTACCTTGACCTGCGCCGTTCGTATGAGCAGAGGGCCATCCGGCTGCGCGCGAAGGTTTCTCAGGCGGCCCGCCGCGTGCTCGACGGCCATGACTTCGTGGAGGTTGAGACGCCGACACTGACGCGTTCGACCCCGGAGGGGGCACGCGACTTCATCGTCCCTGCCCGCCTCTCGCCCGGCTCGTGGTACGCCCTGCCACAGTCGCCCCAGCTGTTTAAGCAGCTGCTCATGGTTGCCGGCATGGAGCGCTACTACCAGATTGCGCGTTGCTACCGCGATGAAGACTTCCGAGCCGACCGCCAGCCCGAGTTCACCCAGCTCGACGTCGAGATGTCCTTCGTGGATCAGGACGACGTCATCTCGGTGGCCGAGGATGTGCTCAAGGAGATCTGGGCGCTCATCGGCTACGAGCTGGCCACTCCCATCCCGCGCATGGCGTACAAGGAAGCGATGGAACGCTTCGGTTCCGACAAGCCCGACCTGCGCTTTGGCCAGGAGCTTATCGACCTCACCGAGTTCTTCAAGGACACCCCATTCCGGGTGTTCCAAAACGAGTACGTGGGCGCGGTCGTCATGCCCGGCGGCGCCTCCCAGCCGCGGCGCACCTTCGACAAGTGGCAGGAGTGGGCCAAGGCGCGCGGTGCGCGCGGCCTGGCCTACGTGACCATCGCGGAGGACGGGACCTTGGGCGGCCCGGTGTCGAAGAACATCTCCGACGCCGAGCGCGAGTCACTGGCGCAGGTCACCGGCGCCAAGCCGGGCGACTGCATCTTCTTCGCCGCCGGCAAGCCGGCTGCCTCGCGTGACCTGCTCGGGGCTGCGCGCCTCGAAATCGGCAAGCGCTGCGGCCTTATCGATGAAAACGCCTGGGCCTTCGTGTGGGTGGTCGACGCGCCGCTGTTCAAGCCCACCGCCGACGCCGAGGCTGAAGGCGACGTTGCCGTGGGAGCCGGAAAGTGGACGGCCGTCCACCACGCCTTCACCTCTCCCAAGCCCGAGTGGCTCGATTCCTTCGACCAGGATCCGGGCAATGCCTTGGCCTACGCCTACGACATCGTCTGCAACGGCAACGAGATTGGCGGCGGTTCCATCCGTATCCACCGCGCCGACGTCCAGGAACGCGTCTTCCAGGTGATGGGCATCGATGAGGAGACGGCGAACAAGCAGTTCGGATTCCTGCTGGAGGCCTTCAAGTATGGAGCACCGCCGCACGGCGGCATTGCCTTCGGCTGGGACCGTATCGTCTCGCTGCTGGTGGGTGCGAAGTCGATCCGCGACGTCATCGCCTTCCCGAAGATCGGTAATGGCTGGGATCCGCTCACCGACGCCCCGGCGCCGATCACAGCGCTTCAGCGCAAGGAGGCGGGCGTGGACGCCAAGCCCAAGGGAGCCAAGAAGGACGCCGCTGAGGCTGAGCCGGCCGAGAAGGCCGACGCCGAGTAGATGCTCGGGCCGTCATCGGCGTTCTGGCGCTTGAACGCATGGGATGGGAACGTCCTCGAGCGCGAGGAACGCCCCGGCCTTGGCCTGCTGCTCCTTGCCGGTGATGCCGGCCCGACGCTCATCGTCTACGGTGAGCCCGGGTCGGCGATACCGGCTTTGGTCGAGCTCGCCGGGCGCGGGGTCACGCCCGCCCACACGTTGATCAACCGCGAGGTTTACGGCGCCCTCGACGAACCCCTGCGCGAGCACTTCGGCCCGAGCTGGGGACACGCCTGGGACTTCTTCTGGGCTGATCAGCCGCTCGCCCCGGTCGAGCACTGTGAGCGCGTCGAGTTCTGCGCCGCGGCGAGTGAGGAGATGGCCGAGGTACGCGGGGAGATCCGCGCCGCGCTACTCGCCTCCAACCCAATCTCTGACGCTGTGGGGGAGCTGGACCGGCTGGACTGGTTCTACCTGCGCGCCCCCGACGGCAACATCGCCACCGTCATGGGGGCAGAGAGAACCGGGGGCGCGGTAGGCTTCCATGGCCTGGGTACCGTTCCCGACTATCGTGGCAACGGGTACGGGGGAGCGATGATGGTTGGCGCCGTGAACGCTGCCCTCGAGCGTGCCCAGTTTATCCGCTTTGGCGTGTGGGCCTGGAATGAGGGCGCGATGCGCCTTTACACTCGGCTTGGCATCACCCGCGACGGCGCGATTATTTCCGGCCGCGTCGAACCCTTCGAGGAGCTGAGAGGCACGTGAGATCGCGCGCGTTTGGGTTGCTCCCCGGTATCGCCCTTGCGCTTGCCGGCTGCTCGGCGGGCGGCGCGCAGGTCGAATGGTCTATCCCGGTTGGCGGAATGTACGGAGTGCATTTCGCCGACCTGGGCGACGTCATTATCGTGCCCCGCGGGCAGGCCATCGAGGGCTACGACACCGCCGGAAAGAAGCTGTGGAGCGTCACCCTCGCCGACGAGGCGCAATCCTGCGCGGCAGCGGGTTCGGGCGCGATGTGCGTGGCGGGAACCCAGATCTTCGTCGACCGCGACGGGCAGACCGTAGCCCGCTCCGACCTCGCCTTCGTCGGCCAGGCCGGGGACAGGGCCTACTATGCGCGCGGGGAGGAAGACGGCGTCGTCCTCATCGAGGAGAAGGCCGATACCCCGCTCGATCAGCTCGGCGCGAGCGCGCAGGTGCTCGCCCGCTACGAGGGGCGCACCGCCTACCTGCCGGACGGCACGAAGGTCGAGCGCGCAGGTACCACCTACCCCGAGCCGCTCCAGCGCCTCCTCGACGAGGGCGTGTTGACCGTCGATTCCCCATGGCTCAATCCCGCTGGGATCGCCTCGGTGGCCCAACCTCTCGCCGATGGTTTCGTCGTCGTGGAGGCCGGGCAGGCGGGGACCCGCACCGAGCCGAGCACGCTGACCCTGTTCGACCTGGCCGGAAATGAGACCGCGCGCTTCCAGGTCACCCCGGTGCTCTACATGAACGTCAGCCCAAGCTGGACGCGGGCCACGCTGGAGAAGATTGCCCAGGATGCACAGGCGCTCGAGGAAAGCAGAGCCTTTGTCTTCGACGACGCCCGAGTAGTCGGCTTCGAGCAGGTTCTCACCGATTCCGTGGCCCCCGGATACGCCAACGTGGAGGCGCTCAGAATCGAGGGGAAGACGCTCAGCTTCGACGCGATCCAACCCGAGACGCTACGCCTCGCCGCACTCGACTACCCGTACGTCTCGGTGGCCGGAACCGGTTCTCAGACCGTTGTGGCCACGTTCGACCTCACAACCGCGAAGCGCGTGGCCGAGGCCAGCTGCTGGCTGAGCGACGCCACCTACTGTGCGACGCCGACGGCACTGGAAAAAGTGAACCTCAGTGGACGATCTTGAACTTTTCGTAGACCTTCTTCAGCGGGCGGGGCGCCCACCAGTTCCACTTTCCCAATAGCGTCATCGTGGCTGGCACGAGCAGCATGCGCACGAGTGAAGCGTCGATGATGACGATCATGGCCAGCGCCACGCCCACCTGCTTGATTGCCAACATGTCGCCGAAGATGAAGCCCACGAACACCGCCACGATGATGGCTGCCGCCGAGGTGATGATGCGCCCTGAGCGCTGCAGGCCCATCTCGACCGCGGTGTCGTTATCATGGCCCGCGTCCCAGTATTCCTTGATGCGCGCGATGAGGAAGACCTCGTAATCCATCGCCAGCCCGAGTCCGAAGGCGACCGAGGCGGCGACGACGAAGGTCTCCAAGCCCACCGACTGCGGAAGGCCGAGCAGGCCGTGTTCGAAGACGAATACGGTTGCGCCCATGCCGGCGATGAGCGACAAAGAGTTGACAATGAGCGCCTTGATCGGTGCGATCACCGAGCCGGTCATGAGGAAGAGCAAAACGAGCACAGCGATCGCCACCATCGCCACGGCGATCGGTGCTCCGTCCTTGATCGAGTTCGTGAAGTCCAGCTGCAGTGCGGCCGCCCCGCCGACGTAGGTGTCGTAGCCGGCGTCGTAGGAGCGCAGATCCTTGACCGCGGCGGTGACCTCCGGGCCGACCTGGTCGGCGGCGTCGATGTGGAGCTTGATGAGGGTTTCGCCGTCGCCGATCTCCTCGGCGGGTAGGACCCAGTCCACCCCGTCGAGCTGCTCGATGTGGCTGACGAGGTCGGCGGTGTCGGTGGGATTCGTGTCCGCAATGACGGTGACCGACGGCGTGGCGAGGATCTGATAGTCCTGCATGCCCTCATAGGCGCGCGCCGCGCTGGTGTGGTCAGGGATGTACTCCATGAAGTTCGAGCGCATCGTCAGGTCGCGGATGGGCATCGCCATGAGGATGAGCGCCGCGGTGATGGTGATGAGGATCGGCCAGGGGCGGCGGTGAACCCAGCCGGCCAGGCGCGAGAATGCGCCCTCGTCGGAGGCCGTGTCCCCAACCTTCTTCACGATCGTACGGAAAACGGGCACGCGTGTGAGCCAGGACGGGCGGACGAGCCGGCCTCCGAGGAGCGTGATCATGGCCGGGACCATGAGGACCGCGGTGGAGACCGCGAGGACCGTGACGATGATGCCGCCGATGGCGATCATCTTCAGCATCGGCGCCTCCATGAAGGCCAGGCCGGAGATGGCGAAGGCGATGGTCAAGGCTGAGAAGGAGACCGTGCGGCCCGCGGTGGCCACGGTGGCGGCCACCGCGTTGGCGACGATGTCCGACACGTCCTGCGGTAACGCATTCGGATCCAGCCCGCGCCTGTCCAGCTGCTCGGCCACCTCCTCGCGGTAGCGCGAGACGATGAGCAAACCGTAGTCGATGGAAAGGGCCATGCCGATGACGGAGATGATATTGAGCACGAAGGAATCGACGTTCGTCACGTGGGTCAGACCCCACAGCGCGCCCATGCCGATCGCGATGGAAGTCAGCGCCCCGATGAGCGGCATGCCTGCGGCGAGCAGGCTGCCGAAGACGATGACGAGGAGGAATAGGGCGATCGGCAGGCCTACGGCCTCGCCGGTGATGAGATCGGATTTGACCACGTCCATAATCGCGTTTTCAAACACGACGCTGGAGCTGACGTCGGCATGCGCATCGGGGTTGACCGCTTGGATCGCCTTTTCGAAGGTGGCGGTGGCGGCCAGGACATCGTCGGTGGGAGATGCGCCCGCCTCTGCCTCGACGCTGACGATGAAGCCGTCATCCTTGCGCAGATTGTTGGCGGGATTGGTCTGCTTGGCCGCCTCTTGCGCGGCGGCCTTACGGGCTTCTTCCTCGATGTTGGCCGTGGCGGCTTGCCGGGCCTGGTCCTCAACCTGGGCGGTGGCCTGCTGGCGCGCCTGGGCGGTCACCTCGTCGGTGGGCGCACCCGGGTACTGGGCGGAGAATTGAGCCACGGCGGCGGCGACGGCCTGCTGGATCTGCGGCTCGGCCTGGGCGACGGCCTGGCTAACGGCGCCCTCGATCGTGTCGCGGTTCTGCTCGAGGGCCTGGGCGACGGCGTCGTCGGTGGCTTGCTGGACGCCTTCGCTGAACTGCTTGTCCACCGCGAGGGGGTCGACCACCTTCGTGACCCCGGGGATGGCATTGAGCTGGTCTCGCAAGTCGGTGACCTGGGATGAGACCTCGGCGTCGCTCACTGCCTGGACGACGATGACGGCGGAGTCCGGGGCGGTGTCCGCGTTCGTCTTATGGATGACGACGTCCGACTCGGTGCCCGGCACCATCGATTCCGAGGACTGCATGCGCTCGAAGAGGTTGCCCTGGCCGAACCCCCACAGTGCCGAGGTGGCACCAAGGGCGAGGAGAAGAACCCACACGAGGACGAAGAGCCTTGGTCTGCGCGCGATGGCATGGCCGATCCGATCAAACATGACGTCACCTTTCCTATATCTCCATTATGCCAATCTTGGCCGCTAGGGGGCACCCGAGTTTGCAAGGCTCCCTCGGCTGCGGCTCAGTGTCGTAGCCGAGGGATATGCTGGGGGCATGGATCTCTTTGACGCCCAATCGATGAGCGAGGACGGCACGCCCGCGGATACGTTGGCGCCCCTCGCGGTTCGCATGCGCCCGCGCAACATCGATGAGGTCGTGGGCCAGAGCCACCTGCTCGGGCCGGGGCAGCCGCTGCGCCGCCTCATCGAGCCTCATCGCGGGGGAGCGCCCGCCTCGGTGTTCCTCTGGGGTCCGCCCGGGATTGGCAAGACCACCCTGGCCTACCTCGTGGCCCGTCAGGGCAACCGCCGCTTCGTGGAGATCTCCGCCGTCTCGGCGGGTGTCAAGGAGCTGCGGGCCGTCATCGCCGAGGCGCGCGACCACCTCGTCACCGACGGCACCGACACCGTCCTCTTCGTTGATGAGGTGCACCGGTTCTCTAAGACACAGCAGGATGCGCTGCTGCCGGCGGTGGAAAACGGTTGGGTGATCCTCATCGGCGCGACGACCGAGAACCCCTCCTTTTCCGTCATCTCGCCGCTGCTATCGCGTTCCCTCCTTCTGACCCTGCACCCGCTTTCTGACTCTGATATCGAAATCCTTGTGCGACGGGCGCTTGCCGACGATCGCGGCTATGGCGGCAAGGTGAAGGCCGACGACGAGGCGGTGGCAGAGATCGTCCGTCTCGCCGGCAACGACGGGCGCCGGTCGCTGACGATTCTCGAGGCCGCCGTCGTGGGCGACCACCTCACGCTTGCCGACGTCGAGGCGGCGGTGGACGTCTACGCCGTGCGTTACGATCGCGACGGCGACCAGCACTACGACGTCATCTCCGCCTTCATTAAGTCGATCCGGGGCTCTGACGTGGACGCCGCAATTCACTACCTGGCGCGGATGCTTGAGGCGGGGGAGGACCCGCGTTTCGTGGCCAGGCGACTCATGATCTCGGCGGCGGAGGATATCGGCATGGCCGACCCGTCGGCGCTGCAGACGGCCACGGCGGCCGCGCAATCGGTGGCGCTGGTGGGCATGCCGGAGGCCCGGATCATCCTCGCCGAGGCCGTGGTGCACCTGGCTACCGCGCCGAAGTCCAATCGAGCCTACCTGGCGATCAACAAGGCTATCTCCGATGTGCGGGCGGGCAAGATCGGAGCCGTGCCCGTCCACCTGCGCGACCAGTCGGTGAAGTCATCCCGGCTGGCAGCTGACTCGACGGGCCGCAATGTGCCCTACCAGTATCCGCATGACGACCCGGACGGCGTCGTCGCCCAGCAGTACCTGCCCGACGAGCTGGTGGGGACCACCTACTACGAGCCACTCAACCGCGGTTACGAGGCCAATATCACGTCTCGGTTGGAACGGATCAAGGCGATTTTGCGCGGACAGTAGTGCTACTATGTCACGGTTGCCTCATCGAGGCGACACTCCCGTGCGGAGTTCATCCTGGGACCTTAGCCGCTAGTTGTTGGTCCCGTGCATTGCACGCCATGAGTCGACAGGAGAGTTGTTATGGCTGGAAACCGTTCACGTAAGTCGGTGCGCGAATCGCGCGCCCTCGGCATTGCCCTGACCCCGAAGGCGGAGCGCCTTATGCAGCGCCGCCCCTACCGCCCCGGAGAGCACGGACGCGGCCGGGTGAAGGAATCCGACTACTCGATCCGTCTGAAGGAGAAGCAGCGCCTGCGCGCCCAGTACGGCATCCGCGAGGCTCAGCTTCGCAAGACCTGGGACGAGGCCCGCCGCATGGAGGGCATGGCCGGTGAGAACCTGGTCGAGCTCCTCGAGATGCGTCTCGACGCCCTCGTGCTTCGCTCCGGCTTCGCCCGCACGATCGCCCAGGCCCGTCAGGTCGTTGTCCACCGCCACGTCCTCGTTGACGGCAAGCTCGTGGATCGCCCGTCCTTCCGCGTCAAGCCCGGCCAGGTCATCCAGATCAAGCCGCGCTCGCAGGCCTCCCCGCAGTTCATGGTGGCGGCCCAGGGCCAGCACGCCGACGTTCTGCCCTCCGTTCCCGAGTACCTCAGCGTTGACCTGACCAAGCTCCGCGCCGAGCTGGTTCGCCGTCCGAAGCGTGCCGAAGTTCCGGTCACGTGTGACGTGCAGATGGTCGTCGAGCACTACTCGCGATAGAACATCCGGACAACGCGCCGCGGCAAGCCGTGGCGCGTTGTCATTTCCGGTTAAGCTATCCCTATGGCAGACATTTCTCTTGGACAGATCGCCGGGCTACTGGCCGCCCTCGGCTTCCTCGTACTCGTCTATTTCTCGATCAGGCCGCTACGCAAGCTGTGTTACGTGCTCGACCGCCTGACCGAATCCCTGCGGGAGCTGACCGAGCACACGCTACCCGCTATCGACGAGGCGGCCCAGACAGTGGCCGGGGCGAACCTGCAGGTCCAGAAGCTTGACGCGATCACCGAGGCGGCCGCCCGCACGAGCGAGGACATCTCGGCCATGACTACCTTGGTTACCTCCACTGTTGGCGCGCCCTTCCTCGCCGCGCGCAAGGGTGCCGAGAAGGTGCGCGACGCCTTCGGCACCAAGAAGCCCTAAGTCATTTTTCTCGGCGCCTACGATGGTTGGGCGCTTTAAGATGGGAGTTCAATGCGTACCTCTGAGATTCGTCGCCGCTGGCTCGATTACTTCGCCAAGCACGACCACGAGATTGCCGAGTCTGTTCCGCTCGTGTCCCCGGATCCCTCTATCCTTTTCACGATTGCTGGCATGGTGCCCTTCATTCCGTACATCGTCGGCACGGAGGAGGCTCCGTTCCCGCGCGTGGCCTCGGTCCAAAAGTGCATCCGCACGAACGATATCGATAACGTGGGGCGCACCACCCGTCACGGCACGTTCTTCCAGATGTGCGGCAACTTCTCCTTCGGCGACTACTTTAAGGAAGGCGCGATCGACCTCGCCTTCGGCTTGCTGACCACCTCGGTGGACGAGGGTGGCTACGGCCTGGAGAAGGATCGCTTGTGGGTGACGATCTGGGAAGAGGACGAGGTCTCCTATCGCCACCTGACGGAGGTGGTGGGCCTCGATCCGAAGCACGTGGTGAGGCTCCCGCGCGAGGAGATCTTCTGGTCCACGGGCCAGCCGGGTCCCGCCGGTGGCTGCGCCGAGATCCATTACGACCGCGGCCCCGACTTCGGGCCGGAGGCCGTGGGCGGAAACGTAGACCCGGGCGGGGATCGCTACCTGGAGATCTGGAATCTCGTCTTCGACGAGTTCATGCGTGGGGAGGGCACGGGTAACGATTACCCGCT
Organism: Trueperella sp.; assembly: GCA_022783305.1. GTDB lineage: Bacteria > Actinomycetota > Actinomycetes > Actinomycetales > Actinomycetaceae > Trueperella > Trueperella abortisuis. The sequence continues at coordinate 55,370 of JALEWQ010000022.1, forward strand.
ACTTGGCAAGCTCGACAAGACCGCCATCGATACGGGCGCGGGCCTGGAGCGCATCGCCTACCTGCTTCAGGGCAAGAAGAACATGTACGAGATCGACGAGGTCTACCCCGTCATCGCCGCCACCGAAGAGCTGACGGGTAAGAAGTACGGCGCGGACGAAGAAGACGACGTGCGCATGCGCATCGTCGCCGACCACGTCCGTTCGGCGCTCATGCTCATCGGCGACGGCGTGCGCCCCGGCAACGACGGGCGCGGCTACGTGCTTCGCCGCCTCATCCGCCGCGCGGTCCGCTCGGTGCGATTGCTTGGCTACGAGGAGATGGCTCTTCCGACGCTGCTACCGGCGTCGATGAACGTGATGAAGGAGTCCTACCCAGAGTTGGAGACGGACTTCGGTCGGATATCCCGGATCGCCTACGGCGAGGAGGAGGCCTTCCGCCGCACGCTAGAGTCCGGCACCCAGATCTTCAACGACGCGGTGCGCCAGGCGAAGGCTGAGAAGAAGGAGCTGCCCGGCCAGACTGCCTTCACCCTCCACGACACCTACGGCTTCCCGATCGACCTCACGCTCGAAATGGCACACGAAGCCGGCGTTGAGGTCAACGAGGAGGGCTTCCGCACCCTCATGCAGGAGCAGAAGGACCGCGCCCGCGCCGATGCGTTGGCGAAGAAGACGGGCCACGTGGACGCCTCCGTGTATCACAAGATTGAGGAGCGCTCCGGGGGAGCGACGCGTTTCCTCGGCTACACCGACTACTCCGCCGACGGCAAGGTGGTCGCCATCTTGCGTGATGGCCAGCCCGTGCCGTTCGCGGAGGCGCCGGCGCAGGTCGACGTCGTGCTCGACCAGACCCCGTTCTGGGCCGAGCAGGGTGGCCAGCTTGCCGACCACGGAACGATTACGGTTGCGGGCGGCGGCCTTCTCGAGGTGGGCGACGTGCAGATGCCGATCAAGGGCCTTTTCGTGCACCGCGCCACGCTGACCGAGGGTTCGGTCGCGCTTGACGACGCCGTCTACTCCCAGATCGACGCGGATCGGCGCGAGCAGATTGCCCGCGCTCACACCTCGACCCACATGGTTCACGAGGTGCTCCACGAGGTGCTCGGCCCGGAGGCCACCCAGGCGGGCTCGGAGAATGCGCCCTCGCGCATGCGTTTCGACTTCCGCCACGGCTCCCAGGTCTCGGCGGCCGACCTATCGGCGATCGAGGCCGAGGTCAACCGCAAGCTGCAGGAGAACCTGGCGGTCACCGATCAGATCATGGGCCTGGAGGAAGCCAAGGCGCTTGGAGCGATGGCCCTCTTCGGCGAGAAGTATGGCAAGGAGGTCCGCGTCGTCTCGATCGGCGGGGACTGGTCGCGCGAGCTGTGCGCCGGCACCCACGTGGGCGACACGGGCGAAATCGGCCTCGTGTCCATCCTGGGCGAGTCCTCTATCGGCTCGGGCGTGCGTCGCGTGGAGGCGCTCGTCGGCCGCGGAGCCTACGCCGAGGGTGCGAAGGAGCGCGCGCTCGTCTCCCAGCTTTCGACAATGACCCACGTGCGTCCCGAGGAGCTGCCCGAGCATATCGAGTCGCTCATTGCCAAGTTGCGCAAGGCCGAGAAGGATCTTGATACGCTTCGCACCGAGAAGCTGACGGCCAGCATGTCCGAGCTCATCGAGCGACGCCGCCAGGCACATGGCATCACCGCCGTCATCCACGACTTCGGCACCGACGCCGACCCGAACCAGGTGCGTCAGCTGGCCGCCCAGATCCGCGAGCGGCTCGGCGAGGCGCCGGCCGTCGTCGCGCTGACCGCCGTGTCCAAGGGCCGACCCTCGGTCGTCATCGCCACGAACGAGGCAGCCCGCGAGCATGGCATCAAGGCCGGTAAGCTCGTCTCGGTCGCCGCGAAGATCCTCGGCGGAGGAGGCGGCGGCAAGGACGACATGGCGCAGGGCGGCGGCCAGGATCCAGCGAAGATCAAGGAAGCGCTCGAGGCCATCTTCGCTCAGATCGGCTAGGCCGTGAGGATAGGTATACGATTCGGGGTCGACGTCGGTGCCGCGCGCATCGGCGTCGCCCGGAGCGATTCGGCGGGGATCCTTGCCACGCCGGTGGCGACTCTGCGAAGCGGTAGGGGCGATGTCGACGCCGTGGCGAAGATGGTGCGTGAGGCTGACGCGCTCGAGGTGATCGTCGGACTGCCGCTCAACATGGATGGCAGCGAGGGCAAGTCGGCGAGAGTCGCCCGGGCGTGGGCGCGGCGGCTTGCGCGGCGAATCTCACCCGTCGCGGTACGGATGCAGGACGAACGGCTCAGCACGGTTCAGGCTCATCGTCAGCTTCACGAGGCCGGACGTAGGGAAATAACCCATCGGCATGTGGTCGACCAGGCGGCAGCGGTTATCATTTTGGAAAGTGCGCTGGAACAGGAACGCGTGAGCGGTCGCGTGCCAGAGCTGGTGCTAACTGCGGAGGAATAACGTGTCACAGCTTTTCGATAAGCTCCCGGATAAACAGGCAAAGGCCAAGGGCGCAGGCGAACGCGCCACGCACAGACGTAAGCGGGGTCTGCGGACCGCGGTGGTGACGTTCGTGGCGGTCGCGCTCCTGGTCATGTCGGCTGTAGTGGCCCTTCCGCACGTCCAGTCTCTTCTTTCCCTCGATCGACCGACCGCGCAAGACTATGCGGGTGAGGGCAGTGGCGAGGTCATCGTGACGATCCCGGAGGGCTCGACGGGTCGTGATATCGCGGCGATCCTCCTGGCCGGCGACGTCGTGGCCTCCGAGCGCGCCTTCGTGGACGCCTTCCAAGCCGACCGGAGGGCCTCATCGATCCAAGCCGGATCATACAAGCTTAAGAGCAAGATGTCGGCGGTGGCCGCCCTCGCGGCCCTGCTCGACCCCGCCTCCCGCGCCGAGATGACGATCTCCATCCCGGAGGGTTTCACCGTCCAACAGGTTTCGGATCGGCTCGTCAACGTGATGGGCTACGATGCGGCCGAGGTTGAAAGCGCGTTGGCGGACACCGAGGCGCTCGGCTTGCCCGCCGAGGCGGATGGCTCCGTGGAGGGCTGGCTCTCGCCCGTGACGTACTCCTTCGCCCCGGACACCTCGGCGCGTCAGGCACTGGCCGCCATGGTTGCGAAGCGGGTCAGCGAGCTTCAGGCCTCCGGAATCGCGCGTGAGAATTGGGCCCGCACCATCATTGTCGCCTCGATCGTAGAGCGCGAGGTGAACTGGCCAGATTATTACGCGCAGGTGGCGCGGGTGATCGAGAACCGGCTAGCGGACAAGGGCGAGGTCAATGGACGTCTCCAGATGGACTCCACTGTCCTATTCGGCGTGGGCAAGTCCGGCGGCGTTCCCACCCGCGAGGACCTCGCGGACGATAACCCGTACAACTCCTATCTTCACCCAGGCCTGCCGCCCACCGCGATCTCGAATCCGAGCATCGAGGTCATCAAGGCCTCGGCAAACCCGCCCGCGGGCAACTGGCTCTACTTCGTCACCGTCAACCTCGACACCGGCGAGACGAAGTTCGCCACCACCCTTGACGAGCACAACGCCAACGTGGAAGAGCTTCGCAAGTGGGTGGCCGATCACCCGGATTCAGGCGCGTCAGAGAGCGCTCGTTGATCGGCGTCGTCGGACTTGATCCGGCACCGTTCCGCCTCGCCTGCGCCGAGGTGGTTGAGCTGGGCGCCGTGCGGCTCGATTTTCCGGGCACCGGGATGGCGTTCGCGGTCGACCCCAACCCGGCCTTACGGGAGGCCTGTGACGCCATTGACGGGCTCGCGAGGGGCGTGGGCGCGATCGATACACTCGTTTTTCAGCCGATGGGCAGCGAGCGGATGGCGGTTGGCTTCGCCGCCCTGCCCGGCGCGCTTGGTCGGACCTTGGACGCCCACCTCGGCGTGCACTCCGGCGGTGGCACGCGGCTGGCCGCCATTGTGGGCTCGGGGGCGACGGCGGCCTGCGCGGTCGCGGCTCTCGTCCAGCATCGTTACCGGGTCCTCGTCGCGGCCGAGGTGCCGGGTCTCGCGGTGAGCGCCGCGCACAGGATGAACGTCGACGTCGACCTCGTAGCGCCCGCTGCGCTGGCGGGGCAACGCCTCGATCTGCTTGTCCAGACGGTGCCCGGTCGAGTGCAAGCGGTGCCGAGTGCCGTGGTCGACGTCGCCGGTGCGTGGAGCGGGGCCGATGGCCGGGTGATCGCGGCGCGCGAGGTTAACGCGCGGCAACGTCAGGATCAGATCCGGGTGCTGACGGGCAAAAACGTCGGCGTCGAAGCGATACTCGAGATATAGGGACACGCGCGAGGGGTGCTCGCCGGTCCATAGTTGCTCCGTAGCCGGCGCGCGACCCCTGTGGATAACGCCGAGGCACGGTGGTGGGAATCGCTAGCCTGAGGGCATGCATCCGCTTCTTTACAACTCGATGACGAACCGCCAGGCGGCGCTCCTCGTGTGCGCGAGCGCGCTCACCTCGGCGTGGGTTGCCGGCACGGTCTGGGCTGGGCAACCGCAGTGGTGGTTGCCTGCGGTTTTCGCCGCCCTCTTTTACCCGCCGCTCGCCATCAACGCCGTGATCGACGCCCGTCACCACGTGCTTTTGAAGAACTGGACGCACCTGGCAGGTTTAATCGCTGTTCTCGCCTTCATGGCCGCGGGCGCGCCGTGGCCAAACCTGCTGATTGGCGCGGCGATCGCTCTGCCGATGCTCGCGGTCTCAATCTTCACGCGCGGCAGGCTGATGGGGATGGGCGACGCCCGCCTTATCGCGGTGGCGAGCCTGTGGAATTCCATCTGGGACCCTCGCGGCGCGCTCGTCATGGTCTGCGTGAGCTTCGCCCTGCACGTGTTCTACGTGCTCGGGCGTTCACTCGTGGCGCACGTGACGCTACGTTCCCGCCATGCGCTAGGCCCGTGGCTTGTGGCCGGATCCTTCCTGGCCTTCACCCTCGCGTGAGCTGGTCGGGCGCCGGGCGGCGCAAGATGGCACAATAGGAGGCATGATTCGGTGGAGTACGGCAGGTGAGTCCCACGGCCCGGCGCTGGTGGCCCTCTTCGAGGGCATGCCGGCAGGTGTCCGGGTCACCAGTGAGGATATCAAGCACGCCCTGTGGCGTCGGCGGCTCGGCTACGGGCGCGGCAGCAGGCAGCAGTTCGAGCAGGACGAGCTGAGGATCCTGTCCGGGATCCGGCACGGCCAGACTCTCGGCTCGCCCATCGCACTCGAGATCGGCAACTCGGAGTGGCCCAAGTGGTCCACCGTCATGAGCGCGGACCCGGTCGCGCCCGAGGCTCTCCTCATCGACGCCGGCACCGGCGACGAACGCGAGGTCTCCCGCAACAAGCCGCTCACGAGGCCGCGCCCGGGGCACGCGGACCTGGTGGGCATGAACAAGTACGGCTTTAATTCCGCCCGCCCGGTGCTCGAGCGCGCCTCGGCGCGCGAGACCGCCGCACGGGTCGCGCTCGGCGAGCTTGCCAAACAACTCCTCGCCCAGGCCGCGGGTACCCGGATCGTCTCCCACGTGGTGGAAGTGGGCGCCGTCCGCGGGGAGGGCCTGAGTCTACCGACGCCTGAGGATGCTCCCGCCCTCGACGGATGCGACGTGCGCCAGCTGAACACCGAGCTCGCAGCCGCCTTTCGCGCCGAGGTCGACGCGGCGAAGAAGGACGCGGATACGCTCGGCGGCGTCGTGGAGGTCGCGGCTTGGGGAGTCCCGCAGGGACTGGGCACGCACGTGCGTGGGCAGGATCGCCTGGACGGGCGGCTCGCCGGCGCTCTCATGTCGATTCAGGCGGTCAAGGGCGTGGAGATCGGAGACGGCTTCGATACGGCCCGGCGGCGCGGATCGGAGGCACACGACGAGATCGTTCGTGAAGGCGGGAGCCTCCACAGGCTGACCAACCGGGCCGGAGGCATCGAGGGAGGCATGTCGAACGGCGAGCCGATCGTGGTGCGTGTGGCCTACAAGCCGATTTCAACCGTCCCGCGTGCGCTGCGTACGATTGACGTCGCGACTGGGGAGGCGGCCACCGCACTTCACCAGCGTTCCGATACCACGGCCGTCGTTCCTGGGGCCGTCATCGCGGAGGCGATGGTGGCGCTTGTGCTGGCCGAAGCGCTCGTGGAGAAGTTTGGCGGCGATTCGCTGGCCGAGATCCGGCGCAACCTGGACTCGTGGTGGCACTCGATCGACGAGGTTCGTAGGTAATGGGGCCACGCGCGATCTTTATCGGCATGCCCGGCGCCGGCAAGTCAACGGTGGGCAGGCGCGTCGCCGCGGCACTCGGGCTCGACTTTCGCGACTCTGACGAGCTCGTCGCGGCCCGCACCGGACGTAGCGTTGCCGCTATCTTCGATAGCGAGGGCGAGGCCGCCTTTCGCGAGATTGAGGCCGACGCGATCGAATGGGCCTGCCGCGAGTTCGACGGTATCCTCGCGCTCGGGGGTGGTGCAATCCTGCACGATCGCACGCGCCGCCTGCTCTCCGACCAGCATGTCATCCTCATTGAGGCCACGGACGAGGAGCTGACCCGGCGGGTGAGCCGCTCGCGGACCGTGCGTCCGTTGTTGCGTGCAGACCCTGCGCTCCAGATCAGGAATCTACGACGCCATCGCTCGACGCTTTACCACTGCGTTGCCAATTATGTTGTTCTTTCTGACGCGCGCCCCGTGGCCCGCGTCGTTGATGAGGTGGTGAATCACTTGGAGGCTCCCTACAGGCGCATTGCGGTGGCAGGTCAGGACTACGAGGTGGTGATCGGACACGCGCTCGCCTCGGACGTCGTCAAGCTGGCGGCCACGAAGTCTCGCGCGCTGGTGGTGTTCGACGAGGACGTGGAGCGCTACGCCCAACCGATCATCACCGAGCTGACAATTTCCGATGTCCCCACAGCCACCTTCAGGCTACCGCGCGGCGAGGAGGCGAAGACGGCGCAGGTCCTAGAGCGCGGTTGGCGCGCCGCGGGGGAGGCGCACATCGGTCGCGACGGCGTTGTCATTGCGGTCGGTGGGGGAGCAACGACCGACCTGGGCGGCTTCCTTGCGGCCACGTGGCTGCGGGGTGTGTCGGTCATCCACGTCCCCACCACGCTGCTGGGCATGGTGGATGCGGCCGTGGGTGGCAAGACGGGGATCAACACGGAGCACGGCAAGAACCTCGTGGGGGCATTCCATCCTCCGCTGGGCGTCTTTTGCGACCTGGACACCCTTGCTACCCTGGATCCCGCTGAGCTTCGGGCCGGCATGGGAGAGGTGGCCAAGTGCGGCATGATCGCGGACCGGGAGATCTTGACCATCATTGAGGCCGGCGACGCCGACGCGCAGCGCTTCGCACTCATCTCCCGTAGCGTCCAGGTTAAGGCCGACATCGTATCCGGTGACCTGCGTGAGTCGGGGCGGCGTGAGTTCCTCAACTATGGCCATACGCTGGCCCACGCGATCGAGGCCTCCTCTGGATACCGGGTTCGTCACGGCGAGGCGGTGGCGGTCGGCTGCGTGTTTGCCGCGGCGCTTTCGGAGGCGGCGGGGGTCGGGCCGGCGGGGCTGGCCGAGCATCACCGCCGGATCCTGTCCATGCTCGGCCTTCCCACTACGTACGCGGGCGCGAGCCGCGAGGAGTTGGTCAACATCATGTTCTCGGATAAGAAGGTCCGCGATGGCAAGCTCCGCTTCGTCGTCTTGCGGGAGCTGGGCGCGCCCGAGATCCTGTTTCCCACCCCCGGTCAGCTCGAGGCGGCCTTTGCGGAGGTGGGCCTGTGAGTGCAATCTTCCTGATCGGGGCCTCCGGCACCGGCAAGTCCGCGATCGTGCGTGAGTTGGCGAAGGCGGGATTCACGGCGGCTGATGTTGACGCCGCGGTTGCCGGATCGCAGGGCTACACGCTGGAGGACTTCTACGTGCTCCTCGAGCCGGAGCGGCGCAAGGCTCTGGTGGCGCGCGCGCTCGATGATTTCCTTGACGATGTCGAGGCGGATCCGGCCGGACGTTGGGCGCTCGCCATCCCATCGGACGCGCTGGGGGAGAGTCTGGAGGAACCGGTGCAGGCCGCACTTGTGCGCGCACGCCTGCGCGACGCGGGAACCGTGGTCAAGCTGACGGCCGACCTGTCGACCCTGGTGACCCGCAACGGACTCATCGGTCAGCGCTCGGCCACGATGGTCATGCCGCGCAAGGAATTCCGGCTTATGCTGGCCGCGCGCGATGAGGTTTACGACGCCGTCGCCCACTACACATTTGATACAACAAAGCGAGAAGCTGCCGACGTGGCGCGCGAGCTTGTTGCGCTTGTTTAGCCCGGCTTTGTGAAGGTTTACCTTCTTAAGGATCGCCTTACCTTCGTTGTTATTGGAGTTATTCCAGAATACGATGAGGGTGTGGTTAAGAAATTTGTATCCCGGTATCCGCTCGTCGCGGTCATTGGCGTCGTGGCGCTCATCGGTGTCGCCCTCACTGCGATGGGTAATGAACCCGCCGCGCGGGTGCTCGTCTCCGCGGTCGCTGCCGTCATCGCGGCCCTCCAGCTGAAGGGGATGATCGACACTCTGCGCGAGCACAGCTTCGGCATTGACATCCTTGCCGTAACGGCGATCGCTTCCACTGTGGCTGTGGGCGAGTACTGGGCCGCGCTCGTCGTGTGCCTCATGCTCACGGGCGGCGAGGCACTCGAGGACTACGCCGAGGGCCGCGCGAGCGCGGAGCTAACCGCGTTGCTCGAGGGCGCCCCGACCACCGCCTACCGCAAGAGCGCCGGCGGCATCCAGGAAATCGCCGTCGACGACGTGGCGGTGGGTGACGAGCTCGTGGTCCGTCCCCATGAGACGGTTCCGGTCGACGCGGTGTTGCTGTCGGACTCGGCGCTGTTGGACGAGAGCCAGCTGACGGGTGAGTCGATGCCGGTCAAACACGCCGCGGGCGACATGCTGCTTGCAGGTTCGATGAACGACGCGGACGCGATCGAGGTGCGTGCCCGCGCAGTGGCCGCCGATTCGCAGTACCAGCGCATCGTCTCGCTCGTGGAAGAGGCGCGCGAGTCCAAGGCTCCGTTCGTGCGCCTTGCCGACCGGGTCGCACTTCCCTTTACTATCATCGCCTTTATCATCGCCGGGGTGGCATGGACAGTCACGGGTGACCCGATGCGCTTCGCCCAGGTGCTCGTGGTGGCCACCCCGTGCCCGCTCATCATCGCGGCGCCGGTTGCCTTCATGGCCGGTATGTCACGCGCGGCCCGCGGCGGCATGATCATCAAGAACGCGGGCACGATTGAGCAGATCGCCAAGGTGGCCTCGGTCGCCTTTGACAAGACCGGCACGCTGACGATGGGCCAGCCGCAGATCACGGACGTGGTCAGCACGATGCCGGAGGACATGTTGCGCTTGGCGGCCAGCGCCGAGTATTACTCTTCGCATCCGCTCGCGCAAGCGATCGTGGCCGCCGCGGGGGACGTGGCCGAGCCCGAGCAGGCCCGCGACGTTCCCGCCCAGGGAGTCGTAGCCCTTGTGGAGGGCCGGCAGGTCAAGGTCGGAAAATATGGCTTCGTCATGGACGTAGACGAGCCCGCCCCCGTTGAGGCTCGCCCCGGATTCACGGCAATCTTCGTCTCCGTCGACGGCGAACTCGCGGGTCACGTTGAGCTCTCCGATCCGATACGCCCCGAGACCCCGACCGCACTGAAAGCGATCGGCGCCATAGGTGTGGACCACACCGTTATGCTCACGGGCGACGCCGAGGACACCGCGCGCCGGGTGGCCAGCGAACTTGGCATCGCCGACGTGCGGGGCGGCCTCCTTCCCGAAGACAAGGTTCGGGCCGTCACCTCGATGGGTCCCAAGCCGGTGCTCATGGTCGGAGACGGCGTCAACGACGCCCCTGTGCTCGCGGCGGCCGACGTGGGCGTTGCGATGGGTGCGCGCGGATCGGCAGCCGCAGTGGAGAGCGCCGACGTCGTCATCATGCTTGACGATCTCTCGCGTCTGGCCCGCCTCCTGCTCGTCGGCAAGCGCACGATGCGCGTGGCGTGGCAGGCCATCGCTATCGGTGTCGCGTTCTCGGTGGTCCTCATGGTGATCGGCGCAACTGGAGTCATGCCCGCTTTTGTCGGTGCGTGGATGCAGGAACTCGTGGACCTGGCGTGCATTCTGTGGGCGTTGTTGGCAGCGCGCCCGTCGCGGACGGAGCGCGAGCTGAGCGAGCGGATGGCCGGCGTCGTCGTCGAAACGAAGCCCGAATGTGGGCGAAGGACGCCCGCCGCGTCCGATCTCGTCTCATAGCGCGCAATGCCACACGCCGCGGATAAGGAATTGCGGGCCCTGCACGCTAAACTTGTGTCGAGATAAGGCCAGACAAAGATTGGATAAACGTGGCAACAACGAATGACCTCAAGAATGGCATGGTCCTCAAGATTGACAACCAGCTGTGGCAGGTAGTGGAGTTCCAGCACGTCAAGCCGGGCAAGGGCCCCGCCTTTGTTCGCACCAAGCTGCGCAACGTCCTCTCGGGCAAGAACGTCGACAGGACGATGAACGCCGGTGTCAAGGTTGAGACCGCCACGGTCGATCGCCGCGACATGCAGTACCTGTACAACGACGGCGAAGACTTCATCTTCATGGATCTTGAGACCTACGAGCAGCTGCCCGTGTCGGCGGACGTCGTGGGCGCGGCTAAGAACTACATGCTCGAGAACCAGAACGTCATCGTTGCCATGCACGACGGCCAGGTTCTCTTCATCGAACTGCCTTCCTCGGTAGTCCTCGAGATCACCTTCACTGAGCCGGGTCTGCAGGGAGACCGCTCGAACGCGGGCACTAAGCCGGCCACTCTCGAGACGGGCTACGAGATCCAGGTGCCGCTCTTCATCGAGCAGGGCACGAAGGTCAAGGTGGACACCCGTACCGGCGAGTATCTGAATCGCGCCTAATGGACAAGAAATCTCGCCCCAACCCCAAGCGGAAGGGTCGCTCGCTTCAGCGGCAGATGGCACTCGACGTGATTTTCGAGGCCGACCTTCGCGGGACAGACCTGAGCGCCCTTCTCGAGGAGCGCAAGGTCATCTCAACCCACATGGTTCCGATTGGGGACTACGGCGTCACGATCGTCGCCACGTACGCGGACAACGCCCCTGACGTGGACTCGATGATCGAGGCGGCCTCGCCGAACTGGCCAATCGAGCGCATGTCGGTCGTGGATCGATGCCTGCTCCGCGTCGGAGCGACAGAGCTCATGTTCCTCGACGTGGACCTGCCGGTGGTCGTGTCGGAGATCAAGTCGCTCGCTCGTGACATATCCACGGATCGGGCGGTTCCCTTCCTCATGGGAGTGATCAATCGAATCGGCGAGATTCGCGCCGGCGAGACGGCCGGTTTGAATGACATAATTGAAAAGTTGCCGGTGACGGGCAAAGAGCCCGAACCGAAATAGTGACATTGGGACGTCGGTCATATGGCCGGCGTCCTTTTTTATGAATGGAGGATGCATGAGCCAAGCAAAGATCATCTTCGAGGACGGAACGGAGTTCCCTGGGCGCGCCTATGGAGCGCCGGGTGAGGTGAACGGGCGTGTGGTGGTCTGCACGTCGGCCACCGGCTACGAGCCGGCGCTCGCTGACGATGCGAACGCCGATGCGATCGTGCTGTACACGACTCCTCACATCGGTAACACGGGCATGACGGGCGCCGAGCCGCTCGTCGCGCGCGGGTTGATTGCCCGCGATCCCGTTCCGCGCTCGTCAAGTGCCTTCGCCGTCGCCGAGCTGGAGCAGAGGCTGAGCGAGGATGGCGTCGTAGGTATCTGCGAGGTCGACACGCGAGCTATCATGCGCCGCGTCAGGGCCGGCGCCGCAACGGTCACCATCGTCACGGAGGAGAACTAATGCCACGTCGCACCGATATTGAATCGATCCTCGTCATCGGCTCAGGCCCGATCGTCATCGGCCAAGCCTGCGAGTTTGACTACTCCGGCACGCAGGCATGCCGCGTCCTTAAGGACGAGGGCTACCGCGTGGTGCTAGTCAACTCGAACCCGGCGACCATCATGACCGACCCCAACATGGCCGACGCCACTTACATCGAGCCCATCACGCCCGAGGTCGTTGCCCAGATCATTGCCAGGGAGCGTCCCGACGCCGTACTCGCCACCCTCGGCGGGCAGACCGCGCTCAACACGGCCACGGCACTCGCCGAAAACGGCACCTTCGCCAAATACGGCGTGGAGTTCCTCGGCGCCGACGCGGAGGCGATCCGCAAGGGTGAAGACCGTCAGGCCTTCAAAGACGTCGTCGAGGCCTGCGGCGGCGAAAGCGCGCGCTCATTCATCGCCCACACGCTCAAGGAGTGTCACGAGGCCGCGGACAAGCTGGGCTATCCGCTCGTCGTGCGTCCCTCTTTCACCATGGGCGGGCTGGGCTCGGGTCTGGCCCACAACCAGGACGAACTCGACCGGATTGTCGGCGGCGGCCTGCGCTATTCAGCCACCGCGGAGGTGCTGCTCGAGGAGTCGATCCTTGGGTGGAAAGAGATCGAGCTCGAGGTGATCCGCGACGCTAACGACGTGGCGATACTCGTGTGTTCGATTGAGAACTTCGATCCCGTCGGTGTTCACACGGGCGACTCGATCACCATGGCACCCGCACTCACACTCACCGACGCCGAATTTACCGCCGTGCGTGACCTGGGCATGGCGATCATCCGCGAGGTGGGGCTCGCGTCCGGTGGCTGTAACATCCAGATCGCGATCGAGCCGAAGACCGGGCGCATGGTCGTCATCGAGATGAACCCGCGCGTCTCGCGCTCCTCGGCGCTGGCTTCTAAGGCAACGGGCGTGCCGATTGCGAAGATTACCACGAAGCTCGCGGTGGGCTACACGCTCGAGGAGATCACCAACGACATGACCGGTCTGCCGTTGTCGGCGGGTGATCCGGCTGTCGACTACGTTGTGGTGAAGGTTGCGCGCTTTGCGTTCGAGAAGTTCCCGGCAGCGGATGACACGCTTACGACGACGATGAAGTCGGTCGGCGAGGCGATGTCGCTCGGGCGGAACTTCACCGAGGCCCTTCAAAAGGCCATGCGCTCGATCGACAAGAAGGGCGCCGTGTTCCACTGGGAGGGCGAGCCAGATGTGCCCGCGCTTCTGGAGGCGATGAGGCGCCCCACCCAGGATCGCCTCATCCAGATCCAGCAGGCGCTTCGCGGCGGGGCAAGCGTGGAGCAGATCAACGAGGCGACGGCCATCGACCCGCTTTTCCTCGATCAGATCCAGCTCATCAACGAGGTTGCTGACGAGATTGCGAGCGCGCAGGCGCTGACGGCCGACGTGCTGAGAAGGGCAAAGCGCCACGGCTTCTCTGACCAGCAGATCGGTGCCATCCGCGGCATCTCGGAGCAGGCGGTGCGCGAGGTACGCTGGGCCTACAACCTGCACCCGGTCTACAAGATGGTGGACACGTGCGCGGGCACGGCGCCGGCGTCGACCCCGTACATGTATTCGACCTACGACCAGGAGAGCGAGGTCATGGCCCGGAGCAAGCCGGCCGTCATGATTCTGGGCTCGGGGCCGAACCGCATCGGGCAGGGCTTGGAGTTTGACTACTCGTGCGTGCAGGCCACGTTCGCGCTCAAGGACTACGAGACGATCATCGTCAACTGCAACCCGGAGACGGTCTCCACCGACTACGACATCTCCGACCGCCTCTACTTCGAGCCTCTCACCTTGGAGGACGTGCTCGAGGCCTACCACGCCGAGCTCAAGGCGGGACCGATCGCCGGCGTCATTGTCCAGTTGGGTGGGCAGACCCCGCTCTCGCTGGCGCAGGAGCTGAAGGCGGCGGGCCTGCCGATCGTGGGAACCACGCCCGACGCGATTGATATGGCCGAGGACCGCAAGCTGTTTGGCACGGTGCTTGAGTCCGCGGGCCTTCAGGCCCCCGAGTACGGCACGGCGATGTCGGACCAGCAGGCCGTGGACGTTGCCGAGAAGATTGGCTTCCCGGTGCTCGTGCGCCCCTCCTACGTGCTGGGCGGGCGCGGCATGCAGATCGTCTATTCTCGTGACGAGCTCGATGCCTACCTTGCCCGGCACGAGTCGGACAAGACGGATGCCTCGCGGACCTCCGCCCCGTTGCTCATCGACCGCTTCCTTGACGACGCCACGGAGATCGACGTCGACGCTCTCTACGACGGCGATGAGCTGTTCCTCGGCGGGATCATGCAACACATCGAGGAGGCCGGTATCCACTCGGGTGACTCGGCATGCGTGCTGCCTACCCTCACCCTGTCCCAGGCGATGATCGACCGGATCTTCGCCGCCACGGAGGCGATCGCCCGCGGCGTCGGCGTCGTAGGCTTGGTCAACATCCAGTTCGCCATCCAGTCCGGGGTTCTGTACGTCATCGAGGCCAACCCGCGCGCCTCGCGCACGGTTCCCTTCGTATCGAAGGCGACCGGGGTCTCGCTCGCGCCGGCGGCCACGCGGATCATGATGGGGGAGAAGATCGCCGCGCTGAAGGCCTCGGGCATGCTGCCGGCCACCGACGGGCGCGTGCTCGACCTCGTCAGCCCGGTCACGGTTAAGGAGGCCGTCCTTCCCTTCAAGCGGTTTGTGACGAGGCAGGGCACGGTGGTCGACACGGTGCTCGGCCCCGAGATGCGTTCCACAGGTGAGGTCATGGGTATCGCCGCGACCTTCCCGGCAGCGTTCGCGAAGGCCCAGAGCGCCGCGTACGGCGGGTTGCCTACGGAGGGATCGGTGTTCGTCTCCGTGTCGAACAACGACAAGGCGGCGATGATCTTCCCCGTCCTCCAGCTCAGTGACATGGGCTTCACGATCTACGCCACCACGGGTACGTCGCAGGTGCTGGAGCGCTATGGCATCGCGACCAAACCGGTGGCCAAGCTGTCGGAGGCGGGGGAGACGAACGTCGTCGACCTCATCTCTTCGGGCGCGATCGACATGGTGGTCAATACTCCCAACACGCAGGGTGCGCGTGCAGACGGCTACTCCATCCGCGCTGCGACGACGGCGGCGAATCTGCCGATCATGACCACCATCTCGGAGTTCTCCGCTGCCGTGCAGGCAATCAAGGGCATGCGCGCCCAAAATCTGGGGATTCGCTCCCTACAGGAATACCAGGCGTCCAAATAGTGAAATGAGGGGGTAATCGGATATGTCGGACTTTTGTGGTGCGGACAGGTTTTTAGGACGCTGACCTGCGGAAACGCAAGGTCTGTGAAAAATCCGAAAAAACTGTCACAAATCGAGGGGAAATTTTCCCCCGCGAGCGGCTATATTGGCCGTATACCAGCACTTTAGGGAGGCATCATGGTTCTACCACACCTGACACCGGAAGAGCGGCAGGCTGCGCTCGAGAAGGCGGCTGTTGCGCGCAAGAAGCGCGCGGCGATCAAGGCCGATCTTAAGAGCGGCAACAAGAAGCTCTCTGAGGTCCTCGAGCTCGCCAAGGAAGATGCGGTGCTCGCCAAGCTCAAGGTCACCTCCCTTCTACAGTCGCTACCCGGCGTCGGTCCGGCCAAGTGTGAGGCGATCATGGAGGATGCGAAGATTTCGCCGTCGCGCCGCCTCGCGGGCCTGGGCAAGCACCAGGCCGAGCGCCTCATCAAGCTCTTCGGCTAACGCTGACCTGTTTCCCGCGCCGCAAGCGGCGCGGGAAATTGGGTCGCCGGGGTCCAATCTGGCACGATGGATGCATGCAGGCATTCGTTCTTACTGGCCCCACCGCCGTCGGAAAAGGTACCGTCATCGCTGAACTGCGCAAGCGGTTGCCGAGTTTGTGGTTCTCGATCTCGGCTACGACACGTTCTGCGCGTCCCGGGGAAGTCGATGGCGTCAACTACTACTTCGTCACGCACGACGAGTTCGACCGGCTTGTCGCCGAGGGGCGGATGCTCGAGTGGGCGCTCGTTCATGGCCTGAACAAGTACGGTACCCCGCGCGGGCCGGTGGAGGAGGCGCTCGCCGAGGGGCGCACGGTTCTTCTCGAGGTTGACCTCGCCGGTGCGCGTCAGATCCGCCAATCCATGCCGGAGGCGTACCAGATCTTCCTCGCGCCGCCGTCGTGGGAGGATCTCGAAGCTCGACTCCGTGGCCGCGGAACCGAGGGCGAGGAAGAGCAGCTTCGCCGTTTGGAAACCGCGAAGGTTGAGCTGGCTGCCGAGGGCGAGTTTGACGAGGTCGTCGTCAATGAGACAGTGGCACAGGCCACCGAGGACATACTTAAGATTATGCGCGCCAAAGGCTAGAATGTAGGGTCGATGCCTTGTTTTAAGGCGCCATTTCGTGGAGAGGCAAACATGTTCGGAACCACCCCTCATCCTGAGGGCATCACGTCGCCGGCGATTGACGACCTGTTGGAGAAGGTCGATTCGAAGTACACGCTCGTTGTTTACGGCGCCGCGCGTGCCCGCCAGATCAACTCCTACCGCCAGGAGATGAAGTCCGGCGATCAGAACATCACCAACATCGGCCCGCTCGTTCCCGCGCTTCCTGAGGACAAGCCGCTCTCGGTTGCGCTACAGGAAATCGATCAGGATAAGCTCTCGCTGACCGTTGAAGAGTAAGACATCGGGAGCCTCCCAGCAGGGAGGCTCTTGTGTATCCACCCCGCGGGTGCTCGTCGGGGTCTGCGGCGGTATCGCCGCCTACAAGGTCGCCGGCGTTGTGCGCAGGCTACGTCAGGCGGGGGTCGACGTGGTCGTGGTGCCAACCCCCGCATCCCTCGACTTCGTGGGAGCGACAACGTGGGAGGCCCTTTCCGGCAACCCCGTACACGTTCGTATCCCGGAGGGCGCGGACCGAGTGGTTCACGTGGCGACCGGCCAGAGCGCCGACCTGGTGCTCATCGCGCCGGGAACTGCCAACACGATGGCCAAGCTCGCCGCTGGTATCGCGGATAATCTTCTTACCGCTTCCGCTCTCGTGGCCACGTGCCCGGTCATGATTGCCCCGGCGATGCACACAGAAATGTGGAATAACCCCGCAACCCAGGCGAACGTCGCGACGCTCGCCGCGCGCGGGGTTGAGTTTATCGGTCCGGCGATCGGGCGCCTGACGGGTGCGGATTCCGGTGTGGGGCGAATGGTGGAGCCGGAGGAGATCGCCGAGGCCGCCATTGCCCGCCTCGGCCTGCCCGTGCCGTCCTCGAGCGACGTCGCCCGGCAGGACGCGACCGGCCTGCCAGTCTCGGACCTGGCCGGCGCGTCAGTCGCCATCTCTGCCGGCGGCACACGCGAACCCATCGACCCGGTCCGATTTATCGGTAACCACTCTACGGGGCGGATGGGGATCGAGCTGGCGAACGAGGCCGCCCGCCGGGGCGCTCGCGTGGCTCTCGTGGCCGCGAACATCGAGGCTGCCCTGCTCGCGCAGCTCGATCCGCGCGTGGTCATCGAGCCTGTTGGCACCGCGCAGGAGCTCTCCGCAGCCATGGACTCACACGCGGATTCCGACGTCCTCATCATGGCGGCCGCCGTCTCCGACTTCCGTGTCGCCGAGCGTTCCACGTCCAAGATCAAGCACGGCGAGGAGCTCCACCTGCGCCTCGTCGCCAACCCCGATATTCTTGCGGGTCTTACCCGCAACCGCCGCCCGAACCAGATCATCGTAGGCTTTGCCGCGGAGACGGGTGACGACACCAACGATTACCTGGAGTTCGGCCGCCAAAAGGCGCGCAAGAAAGGCGCCGACCTCCTGGTTATCAACCGCGTCGGAGAGCGCACCGGCTTCGGTGACGTCGACACGGCTGTGACGATCGTTGACTCCGACGGGCGCACCGTCGGCGAGGCAGCTGGCACCAAGCGCGAGGTTGCCGTCGCCATCCTGTCCACCATCTCCACAAGGAAGAACCTGTGATGAAGCTATTTTCCTCTGAGTCCGTGACCGAAGGTCACCCGGATAAGGTCTGCGACCGCATTTCCGACACGATCCTTGATGCCCTACTAGCCGAGGATCCCACGGCGCGAGCCGCGGTCGAGACGATGGTGACCACCGGCCTGGTCGCGGTCGTCGGCGAAGTGACGACG
Source organism: Trueperella sp. (assembly GCA_022783305.1). GTDB lineage: Bacteria > Actinomycetota > Actinomycetes > Actinomycetales > Actinomycetaceae > Trueperella > Trueperella abortisuis. The sequence continues at coordinate 73,395 of JALEWQ010000022.1, forward strand.
AACGCATACGTCGACATCCCCGCCCTCGTGCGCGAGGCAATCCGCGACATCGGATACACCTCGTCTGAGATCGGCTTCGACGCCGATTCGTGCGGAGTGCTTGTCTCGATTGACCAGCAGTCGGCCGACATCGCGGGCGGCGTGAACTCGTCATTGGAGGCGCGCACGGGCGCGGGCGCGGACGCGCTCGACCGGCAGGGCGCGGGCGACCAGGGCCTCATGTTCGGATATGCGACCAACGAGACCGAGAGCCTCATGCCGCTGCCGATTCACCTTGCCCACCGCCTCGCCGAGCGCCTGACGGAGGTGCGCAAGCGCGGCGTCGTTCCAGGCCTGCGCCCTGACGGCAAGACCCAGGTGACTGTCGACTACGACGGCGATCGTCCGGTCGGCGTCCGCACGGTCATCGTCTCCACCCAGCACGACGCGGATGTGAGCCAGGACTGGCTTGGGCGCGCGATCCGAGAGCACGTCGTCCTGCCGGTGCTCGACACCGAGACAGATGTGGATACCTCGGAGGTGGAGGTGCTCGTCAACCCGTCGGGTCGCTTCGTCATCGGCGGTCCCCAGGGGGATGCGGGCGTGACCGGCCGGAAGATCATCGTTGACACCTACGGCGGTATGGCCCGCCACGGCGGCGGCGCGTTCTCCGGCAAGGACCCGTCGAAGGTGGATCGCTCTGCCACCTACGCCGCGCGCTGGGTAGCAAAGAACGTGGTGGCTGCCCAGCTGGCGGATCGGTGCGAGGTTCAGATCGCTTACGCGATCGGCCGCGCCCGGCCGGTCTCGGTCCGCATTGACACCTTTGGTACGAACCACGTGGACGAGGCCGCAATCGAGAAGGCCGTAGCGGCCGTGTTCGATCTGCGCCCGGCCGCGATCATTCGCGACCTTGACCTGTTGCGCCCGATCTACGCGGCGACGTCGGCTTACGGGCACTTCGGCCGAAACAACCCCGACTTCACGTGGGAGCGTACCGACCGCGTGGAGGAGCTACGCGCGGCGATCTAAAATGTCGGACGCTCATGATTCAATGAACTCATGACGAACGACGGGCTATTTGGCCTCCCAGAATTTGGACATCAGGAAGAGCTGCTCTCCCTGAGCCCCGTCGCGCGCCGCGTGGACGGAGTGGAACGCCCGGTCGCGCGCGTCTTGCTCGACATGCCCCAGCCGCACATGGACCACCTCTTCGACTACCAGATTCCCGCGACAATGGATGCGGTGGAGGAAGGTGCCCGCGTAGTGGTTAACGTGGGCCAGCGTAAGGTGGGCGGCTTCGTCGTGGAGCGTACCGATGTCACTGCCCTGGCCTCGCTGCGCCCGCTCGCCCGGGTGGTCTCCCCGATGCGGGTCTTGACACCGGAGGTACTTCAGCTGGCGCGAGCCGTCGCCGCCCGGCAAGCCGCGCCGGTGGCCCACTGCCTGCGCCTCGCCGTCCCCCAGCGTCACGCGCGCGCTGAGCGCGAGTTTTTCGAGGATCCGCCGTCCTTCGGGAAGTCTAGGGTGGTCGATGATTCGCCGTGGTCGGCCTACATCGGCGGGCCGGAGTTCGCTACGAAGGTGCGCGCCGGCGCCCACCCGAGTGCCGCGGTGCAGATGCGTGCCCGGGACCGCGTCCACCACCTGTTGCCGAGCCTGGTAAGCGCGGTGCGGGAGGCGGGAGAGTCGGTGCTTGTCGTGGTGCCCACGCCGGTCATGGCACGCCAGCTCGCGGAGGATCTGGAGCGCCTGGTAGGGGAGAAGCCGGTGCTCATGATCTCGCAAGACGAGCACGCCACCCGCTACCGCACGTTTCTCAGCGTGCTCACGGGACGAGCCCGCATCGTGGTCGGAACGCGCGCGGCGGCGTGGGCGCCGGCCGAAAAGCTCGGCATGGTCGTGCTCGTCGATGATCACCACTCGGCGCTAAGGGAACGCCGTAGCCCATACGTCCACGCACGCGAGGTGCTCGCCTTGCGCGCGAAGCTCAACGGCTGTTCCTTCGTCGCCTTCAACTTCGGTCCGTCCCCCGAGCTTGCGGCGATGGTGGCGCGGGGAAGGGCGCGCTGGATCACGCCTGCGCCCAGTGCGCACCGCGACGGGGTGGCGCAGATTATGGCCGCGCAGGACTTCCGGATTGAGGGGATCGATCTGGCCCGGATGCCCTCCTCCGTCTTCGCGGTCACCCGCGAGGGGCTCACCCGCGGGCCGGTGCTCTTCCTCGTCCCGGAGGCCGGATACGTGCCCGTCACGGCGTGTAACCGGTGCCGGCAGCTGGCCACCTGCCCGCTGTGCGGGGGGTGGCTGGCGATCAGCCACCCGGGTGCGCCTTTGCAGTGCACGCGGTGTTCGCACGTGGTGCGTGCTTTTCGTTGCGCAGAATGCGGTGGCACGCAGGTGCGCGCAGTACGGATCGGATCGCAGCGTACGGCCCAAGAGGTGGGCCGGGCGTTTCGGGGCACACCGATCCACGTGGCGGGGGTTGGCCAATCGGCCGGGCTTGACGGCTCGGCGCGCATCGTCGTCTCCACGCCGGGTGTGATTCCGGACGTGGAGGGCGGATACACCGCCGCGGTGGTGCTCGACGCGGGTTACCTGTTGCGTTCCAACCGGCTGGATGCGGAGGTCCATTTCCTGCGCACCATCGCGCACGCCACCGCACTCGTGCGGCCGCGAAGCGCGGGCGGCAAGCTGCTGGTGGTAGGCGACGTGCCCACGCCCTTGGTCGGGGCCCTGCACACGTGGGATATGGCCGGCTGGGCAGAGGGCGTGCTCGGCGAACGCCAGCCCATTGCCCTGCCGCCTACTGCATGCTGGGTGGAGGTGCGCGCGGACCGAGAGGGGCTGCGCCAGTATCTTGGGCTGCTTTCCGCGGCAGCTCAGGCTGGTCTTGCCCGTCAGACGGGCAAGGATACCCCTGTTGGCCAGGCAGCTCCGGAGCTTCCGGTCGACGCGCTGCTGAGCGGGGGAGCGCATGACGTGGTGCCTGGCATGGCGATACTCGGCCCGCAGCTGGCCGGGGATGAACTCCTGGTTTACCTGCGCTTTCCGGAGTCCGAGCGCGCGGAAAGGATGGCCACGGTGTATGCGGCGCTCCGCGAGGCTTCGGCCCGGAGGGTGTCCGGTGTGCGTGTACGGGTGGATCCCGAACTGTAAGGGCCGGGCCAAAGCCCGTAAGATGGAAAGGTGCGTATCATCTTTGCAGGAACACCCGACACCTCGGTTCCCTCACTCGACAAGTTGAACGAGGACCACGAGGTCCTCGCTGTGCTCACCCGTGCCCCGGCGCCGGTGGGCCGCAAGCGTGTGTTGACCAAGTCGCCCGTCCACGAACGCGCGCAGGAGTTGGGCCTGCCGGTCCTGACCCCGCGTAGTCTTCGGGACGCCCAGGTCCAGGCGCAGATCGCGGAGTTGGCTCCCGAGGCGGTGGCAGTAGTCGCCTACGGTCTGCTCGTCCCGGAGGAGCTACTTGGGCTGCCCGCCCACGGCTGGCTCAACCTTCACTTTTCCCTGCTTCCGCGCTGGCGCGGGGCGGCTCCCGTGCAGTACGCCATCGCCCACGGGGATACGGTGACGGGCACGGCCGTATTCCAGATCGAGTCCGGGTTGGACACCGGTCCGGTCTACGACGTGCGCGAACACCCCATCGCCGAATCTGACACCGCCGAGTCCCTGCTCGCCGTGCTCGCCCAGTCCGGCGCGGCGCAACTCTCGCAGGTTCTGGCCGAGATCGAGTCCGGCCACGCTCAGGCGCGGCCCCAGGAGGGAGTGGCGACTCTCGCACCGCGGCTCACCTCCAAGGACGCCCGGATCGACTGGTCCCAACCGGCTGAGGTGGTGTCGGCCCGTACCCGCGGCTGGTGGCCCGCCCCCGGGGCGTGGTCCGATATGGACGGCAAGCGCGTCAAACTCGGCCCGGCCGCCGTCACCGATATCGAGGGCCTGCGCCCCGGACAGATCGGCGAAGGTGGCGTGGTAGGCACGGGAACTACGGCCGTCCGGCTGTCCCGGGTGGGTCCGGCAGGCAAGGCGTGGATGGAAAGCGCGGACTGGATCCGGGGACTACACGGTAAGGCGAGCTTTGAGGTGAGGCAGTGATGAGCGAACGTCCATCAGGGTGGCGTCCCGGCCGCAGGCAGAGCGACGCAGCCCGCACCGCCGTCTTCGAGGTCCTCACGGATGTGGAGACGAACGGGGCTTATGCCAACATCGCCCTGCCCAAGGCGATCCGAGCCGCGCGGCTGAACAAGCAGGACGCGGCCTTTGCCACGAACCTGTGCTACGGCACGCTGCGACTGCAGGGGCGTTGGGATGCCATACTCGCCCACTGCATGGACCGTGAACCCGAGCCGGCCGTCGGGGTGCTGTTGAGGATGGGCGTGCACCAGTTGTTCGCCCTACGCACCCCGCCCCACGCCGCGATTAACGAGACCGTCATGCTCACCCGCCACCATGTGGGCACGGGCGCGTCGGGTTTCGTCAACGCCGTCCTACGCCAGGCCAATGAGCGCTCGCTCAAGGAGTGGCAGGTACAGCTCAAGGACGACCACGGCAAGGCCGCCTCGACGGGGTTCATCGCCGACTGGTTTTCCCACCCGCGTTGGATTGTGCGCGCGCTGTCGGAGGCGCTCGTGGCCCACGGCCGAGAGCGCCGGGACCTCATCTCGGTCTTGAAAGCCGACAACGAGCCGGCCGACGTGGCCCTCGTTGCGCGCGACATTTCGATTAACGCGTTGCGCTCCGACGTCGGGCGGGGACACATGAGCTGCCGGCCCGGCCACCTCGTGGACTCGGCCCTCATCCTCGAGGGTGGCGACCCTGGGCGGGTGTTCGCCGTCCGAGACGGAATTGCGGGCGTTCAGGACGAGGGCTCCCAGCTCGTGGCCCGGACCTTCGCCGCCGCCCCCGTCGACGGTGAAGACGGTGCCTGGCTCGACATGTGTGCCGGGCCGGGCGGTAAGACGGCCACCCTCGTGGCGCTCAACCCCGCCGTCACCATCTTCGCCAACGAGCTTCACGAGCACCGCCTGGACCTGGTGGCTGACAACGTGGCACCCTGGGCCGATCGAGTTCAGCTCAGGCTCGGCGACGGCGCCGACATCGGCGCGGAGCAGCCCGCGAGCTTCGACAGGGTGCTCATCGACGCGCCATGTACGGGTATTGGTGCGCTGCGTCGCCGCCCTGAGGCGCGGTGGGTGAAGGCGGCCGGCGACGCCCTCGATCTAGTCCGCCTCCAGCTCTCCCTCCTGGAGTCCGGGTGGGAAGCCGTCCGGCCTGGGGGAGTGGTGGGGTACTCGACCTGCTCGCCCTATCTACCCGAGACCACCGGCGTGGTTGAGACCTTCCTCGCCGGTCGCGAGGATGTGGAGGTGCTCGACGCCCGCGAGCTCGCCTCTTCCCAGGCAAAGCTCCCGATCGTCGGGGCGGGGCCCTACCTCCAGCTGTGGCCAGACCTGCATGCCTCGGACGCCATGTTCCTTGCACTCTTGCGCAAGCGCGCGCGTTAGGCTCCGTATAGAATTGCCTCATGAGAATCTCCCCATCTATCCTCAATTGTGACTTTTCGGACCTGCGCGGCGAACTGAGCAAGATCCGTAACGCCGACTGGGCACACGTGGACATCATGGACAACCACTTCGTGCCCAACCTGACGATGGGCGTGCCGATCGTGGAGTCGATCGTCGGGGTCTCCCAGATTCCGGTCGACACGCACTTGATGATCGAGGACCCGGACCGCTGGGCGCCCGCCTACGCCGAAGCCGGCGCGAAGTCGGTCACCTTCCACGCGGAGGCCGCGGCCGCGCCGCTACGTCTCGCGCGCGAGCTGCGAGCGATGGGTGTGCGCGCGGGGCTGGGCCTCAAGCCCGCTACCCCCATCGAGCCCTACCTCGACATCCTCGACGAGTTCGACATGATCCTCATCATGACTGTCGAGCCCGGTTTCGGCGGCCAGTCCTTCATCGAGTCGATGATGGCGAAGGTGGCCCGCACCCGCGACGCCGTGAACAAGTCGGGCCTCGATGTGTGGATTCAGGTGGACGGCGGTATTTCGCGGGAGACGATCGAGATCGCGGCCGACGCCGGGGCCGACACGTTCGTTGCCGGATCGGCGGTCTACAAGTCGGAGGACGCCTACGCCGAGGTCGAGGCGCTACGCGAGCTGGCGAGCCGACACACACATTCTCGCTAAAGGTGCCTATACTGGGCACGTGCACATGCTCCGGGGTCAGTGAAAGTCTGAACCGGCGGTGAAAGTCCGCGACCCGGCCCACTTGGGCCGGTTGATGGGGTGAAATTCCCCGACCGACGGTTAAAGTCCGGATGGGAGGAGCAATGAGGTGGCGTATGCCGCCCGCACGCTTGACGCGTGCGTCCTTCCCGGTGCGTGCATGGGAAGGGACGAATGAAGCGGATGACATGGGCGGCACCGATCACGGTCGGCGTCGTTGCGATGATTGCCTGGATTGCGCTGACCGAGACGGGCGTGGTGGCGGAGTGGATTCTGCCCAGCCCCCGTCAGGTTGGCCAGCGGCTTTTCGCCGGGCTCGGCAAAGGCTACCTGGTCGACGGCACGCTCCAGACGCTGTACGAGGCGCTCCTGGGGTGCTTCTTCGCGGCGCTCATCGGCATTCCGCTCGGCTTCGCTATCGCCCATTGGCGGGCGCTGGCGGCATCGGTTCAACCCTATCTGGCGGCGTCCCAGGCCATCCCTGCGGTCGCCATCGCACCCATGCTCGTGATCTGGGTAGGCTACGGAACGACCCCCATCGTCGTGCTGTGTACGATCATGGTCGTGTTCCCCATCGTCATCAATACGACGGTGGGAGCCAAAAGCATCGACCCGGACATCATCGGGGCCGCCCGCCTCGACGGTGCCGGGTCACTTCGCCTGGTGGGGATGATTGAGCTTCCCCTGGCGGCGCCGAACATCCTGGCTGGCCTGCGCAACGGCTTCACCCTGTCGATCACGGGTGCGGTAGTTGGGGAGATGGTCATCGGCGGCCGTGACGGGCTGGGCATCGTCCTCGTCGGGGCGCAGGCGCTCAATGACATCTCGGGCATGTTCGCCGCGATCGTCATCTTGGCAGTGTGCGCGATCCTGATCTACGTTCTCTTGCTCATCGCAGAATCCAGGGCCGTCCTGGCCGTGGAAGGAAGAAAAGGTAGAAAATGAAAAAGCTACTGGCGCTGCTGGCGCTGCTGGCGTTGACGTCCTGCTCGGGCGGGCCGGACACCGCCCCGACCTCCCCGTCGGTTGAGAGCCCCGCCGCGCACTCCGATGACGCCGCCGCCGCCCTCACGATCGGCCTGACCTACATCCCAGACGTTCAGTTCGCCCCGGTCTACGTGGCGCTCGAGAAGGGCTACTTCGCCGACGAGGGCCTGGAGGTAACCATCCGCCACCACGGCGCGCAAGAGTCCCTCCTCGGTGCGCTGCAGTCTGGCGAGGAGGACGTCGTCTTCGCCGGCGGGGACGAGATGATGCAGGCGCGAAGCACCGGGGTCGACGTCGTGAACTGGGCGACGATGTACCAGCGCTACCCGGTGGTTCTCATCGCGAAGGCTGATTCGGGGATCACCTCACCCGCGGATCTCGTGGGCAAGACGGTGGGTCTGCCCGGCCCATACGGCGAGAACTATTTCGGTCTGCTCGCCATGCAGAAGGCTTACGGGTTGGAGGATATGCAGGTCGACTACATCGGCTACACCCAGTCGGCGGCGCTGAGCTCGGGTCAGGTGGACGCCATCATCGGATTCACCAATAACGACGCCGTCTCCATGCGTCACGCTGGAATCGACGTGGTCGAGATGCCGTTGGTCGAGGGCAACCTTCCGCTTGTCGGCGTCGGGCTGGGATCGATTAACGTCGAGCCGGAGACGATGTCGAAGGTGCTTTCCGCGATGGAGAAGGCGACCGCCGACGCCTCCGCGGATCTTGATGGCACGCTGGACATTGTGGAGAGCTATGTGCCAACGCTCGCCGAACCCGACCAACGCGAGCTCGCCGGCGAGGTGCTCAAGGCTACCCTGAAGCTGTACACCGGCGGAGAGTCGTTCGGCGCGCAGGACGAACGGGCCTGGGAGGCCATGTCGGGCTTCCTTAAGGAGACCGGCGTGCTTGAAAAGCCCGTGTCCGCTACCGACGCCTACACGCTCGACGTTCTTAAAGCACGGACTAAGTGAGGCCAGTGCCCGGGCAGGGCTACAATGAAAGCGTGAAAACGTTTGAAGAGCTGTTTGCGGAACTGTCGACGAAGGCCATTGAGCGCCCCGAAGGTTCGGGGTCGGTCAAGGAGCTAGATGCTGGGATTCATTTCATCGGCAAGAAGATCGTGGAGGAGGCTGGCGAGGTTTGGATTGCCGCCGAGTACCAGTCTGACGAGGAGCTGGCCGAGGAGGCATCCCAGTTGCTCTACCATCTTCAGCTCATGCTCATCGCCCGCGGCCTGACCTTGGCCGACGTTTACCGGTACCTCTAGGAGAGTCATGCTTCGCATCGCCGTGCCCAATAAGGGCTCCCTGTCCGATCCCGCCTCGCGCATGCTCGCTGAGGCCGGCTACCGTCAGCGTCGCGAGTCGCGCGAGCTTGTGCTCGTTGATGAGGACAACGATGTTGAGTTCTTCTACATCCGCCCTCGCGACGTGGCGGTCTATGTCGGCGCCGGCACGGTCGACGTCGGCATCACCGGCCGTGACCTTCTGGTCGACTCGCAGGCGGGCGCTGTCGAGCACCGCGGTTTGGGCTTCGCCCGCGCAACATTCCGATTCGCCGCCCCCGGCGGGGAGACGATGACGATCGCCGACCTGGACGGAAAGCGCATCGCCACCTCCTACGACTCGCTGGTCAGCAGCTACCTGGCCGAGCGCGGAATCCAGGCGACTGTGGTCCACCTGGACGGCGCGGTGGAGAGCTCGGTGCGGCTCGGGGTCGCGGACGCGATCGCCGACGTCGTTGAGACGGGTTCGACGTTGCGGGCGGCGGGCATGGCCGTGTTCGGCGAGCCATTGCTGCGCTCGGAGGCGATCCTCATCCGCCGCGCGGATCAGGAAGTCGGCCACGACTTACGCATTCTCGACGGCCGCCTCGAGGGCGTCATCATGGCGCGCAACTACGTGCTCATGGACTATGACATCCAGCGTGATCGCTTGGAGCAGGCCGTCACGCTCACCCCCGGTTACCAGTCGCCTACGGTCTCGCCACTCCACGACGAGGACTGGGTGGCCGTGCGGGCGATGGTGGAGCGCAAGAAGATGAACGCCGTCATGGACGATCTTCACGACGTCGGGGCGCGTGGCATCCTCGTCACCCCGATCCTGACTTCGCGCATCTAGAGGCGGCTATCGGCGCCGCCCGACGCGCGTCGGACCTACTTCCCGGCAGCTGAGCTACCGGGAAGTATCTTTCCTGCGTATTCGCCGGCGGCCGCGGCGGCGAGGAAGGCCAGCGGATCCTCCTCGTAGCTACGCCCCATCGTGCGTAGCGGAGCGGGGGGATGGCGCAGGACGCTGTCGAGATGCTGCGCCGGATAGGGCACCAGCTCGAGGTGATCCCGCTTGAGCTGACGCACCTGCTCGGCAAGGCGCGAGGCGACGTCGTCGGGTAGGGGCAGCTGCGGTACCACGACGGCGCAGGGCACGTGGACCACGCGGGTGAGGACCGTCAAGGAATGGTGGGAGATGCCGACGTGGCGGCTACGCGGGTCTGCCTGTGAGGCACGCAGGGCGGCGATGGGGCGCCCGCCGAGCACGTGCGCGGCGTTGAGGGCCTCGCCGAGGGATGTGCCGGAGAATCCCCAGCGGGTGTCGGTGCCGAGGTTCCCCGGCCCCTGGGTGACGACCGCGATATCGGCCTGCCACACGAGGCGCGCGGCGAGGAGCGCCGTGTGGACGTTAACGGCCTCGAGCTCGCCACCGTAGGCCTGACCGGCAGAGATCGTGCCGAGGATGTGGTCGCCCTCGCGCAGTGCGTGAGCAGTCTGGGAGAACCACGCGGGAAGCGCTCCGCCGTCGGTCATGACGTAGGCGATGCGTGCCCCCGGGCGCACGGCGTGGATCCCGGCAACGATGGCGGGAAGGGCGGAGTGGAGGTCGGCGGCGATCACGGGCATCCCGGCTATCGAGTCGGCGTCGCGCAAGAGGGCGTGATAGGGCGATTCCTGTTCGTCGACCCCCATCACCATGTACTGCAGTGGCGTGTAGCGTGCCTTGACGACATGGCCGGGCCCGGGGGTGTAGGCGGGCAGCCGTCCGGGAATGGCGACGATCATGACGAAGCCGCCCGTGCCAAGACCGCGGTCGTGGGTGGCGGTGGTGACGAGCACCGATTCGCCCACCCGCGGTTCACCCACCTGCGGAATGTAGGCCAAGGCCCGAACGAGCTGGCCGCCGGGGAGCTCGGCGTCAAACTCCGCCGCCTCGCCCCAGGTTTTGTGCTTTGCCACGATTGTCGCATGCTGCCAGTTCATGCCTGCCACTCTAGTCGAGTAACCTAGTGGGTATGAAGAATGTGCGCACGGTGAGTGAACGGCGTTTTTCGCTGCTCGTTGCCCTGCGCCGGGGGCATCTGACGGCGCGCCAGATGCTCGACATGCCCGCCTACCGCGAGCTCGACCCGGCCAACGCCCAGCGCTACCTGGAGCGAGATATCCAGGTGTTGCGCGAATCGGGCTACCGGATCGATATCGATGCCGAGAACCGCTACATCTTGGCGGATCAGAACATCCTTGTGGACGGCACGGACGTGGAGATGAGCATCCTGCGCTCGCTCCTGGGCTCGAAGGCGACCTCACATGCGCTGGCTTTTGCGCAGTCCGCCGTGACCAAGCTTCTCTCCTCAGGGGAGGCGAGGGCCGGGGAGTCCCGGCTCGCCGCCCGCCTTCCGCGCGGTGACGCCGCGCTCGCCATCGCCCCGGCGATTCAACGCGCGTGCCGCATCGCCTTTGACTACCGTTCGACGTCGAGTCGGGCCGCCTCCCGCCGCGTCGTCGAGCCGATGCGGCTCGAGGTTCACCTCGACGCGTTCTACCTGCGCGGCTACCAGGTCAGTAGTGATTCGGGTAGCGGTGTCGGGATGCGTCTGTTCAAGGTCGACCGGATCGTCGGCAAGGTCGAGCTACTTGACGAACCGATCACACACGAGGCCCCGGCGAGCTTCCCCACGACGTTCACGCCGGTCGACGCCGTCGTGCGCACCTCGCGTGAGCTTCCGCTCGCCTCCCGGGCGAGCGAGGTGCGACAGGCCGACGGGGGCTACGAGCTCATTCTCACCGCGGTGGATCGCGCCGAACTCTATGAGGACCTCTTCTTCTACGGCCTAGACGCCCGCCTTGTAGGTCCACCCGAGCTCGTGGCCGATTTCGAGGCGAGGGTGGCTCACCTCGCTAGCCTCGGAGGTGAGCATGACTGACCTGTCCCTCGCGCGCAAGATCGCTATCCTGACCTACCTCGGGCGTGGCGCGCCGTCGTTGCGCGACCTCGCCGAGCACTTCCGCACCACACCTGCTCGGATGCGCCGCGAGCTCACCGAGCTCTTCCTCTTCGAGATCTGGGAGGGTGGCTACTACGAGGCCCCCGTCGACGTCGAGATTCCACAGGACGACGACGGCGAGGTTCGGCTGAACGACGATTCGACGGGTATGGCCCCGTCGCTCTCGCTGGCCGAGGTGCTCACGCTCCTGGCCCTTATCGACGACCTGCTTTCCGCCGTCGACGCCGGCACCCGCCTGCACCTCCTGCGCCTGCGTGAACGTATCGCCGCGGCGATGGAGGGGCGCGGCTACGGTTCGGCGCTGTGGCCGGCACCGGCGGTCAACGCCCGCGAAATCACCGATACTCTGGCGCTCGCCATGAAGAAGGACAGGCTCGTGGAGCTCGCCTATCTCAAGGCGGGTCCGGATCTGCACGTCGTCGAGGATTCGGCGACCGTCCTCCCGGCGATGATCGCCACCGGTTCACGTCCGCGTTTGGTGGCCGGTAAGGATGGCCGCCTGCGCACCTACCGGCTCGACCGCATCGTCTCCGTCCAGGTCTTGGAAGCGGGCTTTGCTAAGAAGGCGCGCGATGAGATCGTGGAGGCGTTCGAGAGCGATGGCGGCTTTTTGGGGGAGCAGGTGACGATTCGGTGCACGGCGGAGGGCCGCTGGGTCACGGAAACCCTGCCCGTGGATTCCTTCCGCGACCTCGGCGACAGGCTGGAGATCGTGCTGACGGTGAGTTCACTGGCGTGGCTACGCACGTTGCTGGTACGCATGGGAGAATCGGTGCTCGACGTCGAGCCGGAGCACGTCGCGCGGCAGATCGCCACGCAGGCCCGCCGATATCTGAAGGAGGACTGATGTGGTTCTGGATCCTACTGATCGGTTTGGTAGTCCTCGGGCTCTACCTCGCCTCGAACCTTAGGGATCTGTGGCACGCGGCGAAGAGGCTCGGCGCCCAGTTCGGCGAGCTGTCGCGGGTGGCCGACGCCCTGTCCGTGCCCGAACGTGAGCGCCCGCCACTGGCAGACCTCTACTCCGACCCGGAGCGCGTGCGGGAGGCCCGCGAGCAACGACGCCGGATTCGGATCGAGCGCGGGCAACGACGCCGCCGTAGCCTTGCCGGTGCACGCGAGCGCTGGGCCAGGCTAGACGATTCCGCCTTCGACTCGATCGGCCCGCAGGCCCGAGAGCGCGCCCGGCTGCGCGTCCAGGAGCGTACATGAGAGTTGCGCTTGCGCTGAATCCCACTTCGGGTAAGGGGCGCTCGGATGGCTACCGGGCGGTCTTGCGCGAGGTGCTGGGCAAGTATCCCGTGGACATGATGTGGTTGCCCACCGGTTCGCGTGAGGAAACCTTCCTCGCGATGCGTGAGGCGAGCGCCGAGGCGGATGCGTTGATCATCGTGGGAGGTGACGGCTTCATCCACAACGCAGTCAATGCGGTGGGGGATTCGGGTGTGCCCGTCGGGATCGTGGCGGCCGGTTCGGGTAACGACATCGCCCGCGAGTTTGGCCTGCCCATCCACTGCGTCCACGACTCGGTTCACCAGATCGCGGCCTGCCTGATGACCGGCCGGCACCGCGACGTTGACGTCATGGAGATTAGTTGGGAGGGCGGTAGCGAGCGTGCGCTGGCCATCGTTTCTGTCGGCATTGACGCGGACGTGAACTTGCGCACGAACCGCATGTCCTGGCCTAAGGGCAACACGCGCTACCTGCGTGCGCTACCCGGCGCAATCGGAGGCTATCAGCCCTTCGGCGCGCGGGTGACGATGGACGGGCATACCGCCGAGGGCAACATGACGCTCCTGTCGGTTGCGAACACACGCTACTTCGGGGGAGGGTTTTGTATCTCTCCCGGTGCGCTTCCCGACGACGGCCTGCTCGACGTCGTCCTCACGCGCGGCCTGCGCATGCCCGAGATCGTCGGCCTGCTCGGGCGCCTCATCGTCTACCGCCACCTTGCTGACCCGCGCGTTCACCTATACCGCACCAATGAGATTCGCATCGAGCAGGGGCCAGGCGCCACGCTTCCGGTACTCATGGCCGACGGCGAGGAGATCTGCCGCGCGCCCGCCACCGTCCGGATACTGCCGAAAGCGCTGAGGCTGGCCATATGATCTTAGAGAACTTCGTCGACCGTTACCGCGCCCGCGGCATCATCCTCGACGACTTCCAGCTGGAGGCCATCGAGGCGCTCGAATCTCGGGACGTGCTGGTGAGCGCACCGACGGGCGCGGGAAAGACCGTGGTGGCCGAATACGCAGTCGAGCTGGCGCTGGCCCACTCGAAGCGCTGCATCTACACTGCCCCGATCAAGGCCCTGTCCAACCAGAAGTTCCGCGACCTGAGCGAGCAGATTGGTCAGGACTACGTTGGCCTGCTCACTGGCGACCAGACAATCAATCGCGATGCCCCGATCTTGGTGGTCACCACCGAGGTGCTGCGCAACATGCTCTTCCAGCGTGACGACATCGTGGCCGACATCGGCTACGCGGTGCTCGATGAGGTGCACTACCTCAGCGACGAGTTTCGTGGGCCGGTGTGGGAGGAGATCATCCTGCAGCTACCTGCCCATGCCCGTCTCGTGGCGCTATCCGCCACCATCTCGAATGTGGAGGAGTTCGCGAGCTGGCTGCGATCGGTGCGTGGGGCGACAGCCGTGGTTGTCTCCACGGAGCGTCCGGTCCCTCTCGTGCAGCACGTGGCGATCAATCGGCGCCTCGAACCGCTGTTCGTCGGTGGGAAGATGAACCAGCGTCTCGTACAGGCCGATGCCTCCCTGTCCGCTCATCGCCGACGCCGTCCCACCGGCTTCGCACGTCGCAAGCGCGTGCTCAACCAGCTTCACGACGCCGACCTGTTGCCCGCGATCGAGTTCATCTTTTCCCGCAAGGGGTGCGACCGTGCGGTGGCAGACCTGCTCGACGCCGGAGTCAGTCTCAACCGGGCCGACCAGCAGCGCGAGGTTCGCGCTCGCCTGCGCAAGCTACGCGCCGACGTGAGTGAGGAGGACCAGCGCGCGGTCCGATTCGGGTTCTGGGCCAAGGCGATGACGCGTGGGTTTTGTGCTCACCACGCCGGCATGTTCCCGGCGCTGAAGGAGCTGGCGGAGGATCTCATGGAGGATGGCCTGCTCAAGCTCGTCTACGCCACTGGCACGCTTGCGCTCGGAATCGACATGCCGGTGCGCACCGTCGTCCTTGAGGAGCTCCAGCGGTGGAACGGCTCCGATTTCGTCCCCCTGAGTGCCACCGAGTACACCCAGCTCATCGGGCGTGCGGGCCGGCGAGGGAAGGACAAGGTGGGTCACGCCGTCGTGATCCATACCGACGACCTCGACGTCCAGGCCCTGGCAGATCTTGGCTCGGGACGCGTGGAGCCGCTCGAGTCCGCGTTCTATCCTTCCTACAACTCCGTTGCCAACCTCCTGGCCTTCCACCCCTACGAGGATGCGCGGGCGATCATGGGTACGTCGTTCGCCCAGTATCAGCGCAACGCCGAGCTGGGCGAGGTGCGCGGGCGCATAACGCGTGTGCGTGCCCGGCTCGAGGCCGTCGAGGACGTATTGGCGGGGGAGTGCCTCGAGGGGAGCCTGCCCGACTACCTCCGGCTACGTCGGAAGGCCAAGCGGGCCTCCAAGGCTGAGCGCAAGCGCGCCAAACGCGAATACCGCCAGCGCATCGAGGATTCGTGGGATGAGGCCGCCACCGGGCACCTGTACGCCTTCGCCCGCGGCGGGGAACTGGACTACGGCGTCGTTCTCTCGGTGGGCGCGAAACTACGCCTCGTTGACCTGAACGCAGAAATGACGTGGCTACGGGAGGAGGAGCTGTCCTCCGAGCTACGCGATCTGGGCACCATCGCCATGCCCTTCGGACTCTCCCCGAAGAAGGCCGAGGTCAGAGCCGACATTGCCGATGCCATGTGGGAGGCCGTGGGGGAGAGGATTGAGCTGGGAACCGACCGCGACCTCACGGGCTCTTGGGATCGCTTCGCGGTCACGTCCTCCACCGAGCTTGAGGCCCACCCCGTCCACCACTGCCCGGACCTGGCCTCGCATATCCGTGCTGGCAGCGAGTTCACCTCGCTGCTGGCCAGCCTCGAGAATCTGGAGGCTGAAAGCGAGGCCTACGACGACTCGGTCGCCAAGGAGTTTGATGCCACCGCCGGCGTCTTGTTCCGGCTCGGCTATCTCCAGCCCGGCGACAAAGGCCCAAGGTCCGGAATGGTCAAGCTGGCGGCCGGCGCCGCTATGCTACGCGGCATCCACAACGAGGCCGACCTCCTTGTCTGCCAGAGCCTGTCCGAGGCCGCTTTCGCTGACCTCACGCCCGAGGAATTTGCGGGCGCCTGTTCGGCCTTCCTGTGCGACCGCCGGCTCGGGATCGACCGGCCGACGGGCGGTGCCCTCCGCGAGGCGTGGCAGGCGATCGAGCGCAACGTCACCTTCCTCACCCGCGTGGAGGAAGGCTTCGCCATCCTCCGTACCCCGGAGCCGTTTCCGGGCGGCATGGAAGCCTTCGCCGCGTGGGCGGGCGGGCACGACCTCGAAACCGTTCTTGCACTGGGCAACCTGGTGGTGGGGGATTTCATCTCCGCTAATCGACGCCTGATCGATCTGCTTGGTCAGATCGAGGCGGTGGCGCCCTCGGATCGCCTGCGTGACGTGGCGGGTCAGGCGGCTAGGCTCATTCGCCGCTGGCAATGGCTCTGATCTACTCGGTGTGGCCATGGCCCATGACCTTGGTCGGCAACCGACAGGCAGCTAGTGAGCGACCTCATGGTGCTACACTGGGCGATTGGCGAAACTGAGTTGCTGGCCGGCTCACGCGGTTCTAGGCTATGAAGAGCACGAAGGTGTTAGTGCAGGCCCTGTTCGATAGAAAACGATCCACCAGATCGGTCCGAGGAACAGCGGCCTGCACTGTTTTATGCCGTAAGATCTGAACGTGATCCAATTCCTTCTCGCAGTCCTCGGCGGCGTGGCGCTGTGGTTCGCCACCTCCACCGGCCTGTGGGTGGCGGGGTTTTTCGCGATTTCGCTGCTGTGGCTGGCGGTCCGGGGTAGGGCGGTGGGCGCCGGATTCGCCCTCGGCTGGTGCTGGGGTATCGCATTCTTCTTCCCACTCGTGAAGTGGGCCGCCGTCTCCACCGGGCTGATCGCCGCCCAGGTTGCGCTTGCCGTCGTGGAGGGGTGCTACCTCGGCGTCGTGGGGGCGGCGTGGGCGTTACTCTCGCGCGCGGGGGAACGACTGACTCGGCCGTGGCTGCGCGCACTGGCGGCCACCGCCATCTTCCTCGCCGTCGAACAGCTCCGCGGTATGTGGCCATACGGCGGCCTACCATGGGGAACTTTGGCCTTCACGTTTACTACCTCGCCGCTGGTCAGCTACGCGCCGTACGGCTCGACGGCCCTGGTGGGCGGGGTTGCCG
Source organism: Trueperella sp. (assembly GCA_022783305.1). GTDB lineage: Bacteria > Actinomycetota > Actinomycetes > Actinomycetales > Actinomycetaceae > Trueperella > Trueperella abortisuis. The sequence continues at coordinate 90,289 of JALEWQ010000022.1, forward strand.
TCTTGATCGGGGTGCTCGCGGCGATGACCCTGTCGATGAGCTACCTGCAGATCGCCGCATCGGTGGTGGCGGCCCTCGTACTCGTCATCGCCCCGGTTATCCTTCCGGTGGGAGCACGCTCGTCGGGGAGCCTCAACGTCGCTATCGTACAGGGCAACGTGGTGCCCCCAGGCACGCAAGACCGCGCGCTAGCGGTGACGGAAAACCACGTGCGCGCAACGCGCGAACTGGTCAAGGCCTCCGAGACGAAACCCGATCTCATTCTGTGGCCGGAGTCTTCCTCGGATCGCGACATCCGGGTTGACGACGCCGCGGGCAGCCTCGTCTTCGACATGGTCGCCGACCTCGGCATCCCGCTCGTGATGGGCACGCAGAGCTATGTTGAGGGCGGGCGGTACAACGATGTGCTCGTCATCGAACCCGACGGCATCGCGGACCGCTATTCGAAACAACACCCCGTACCGTTCGGGGAATACATCCCGCACCGGGAGCTGCTCCACAAGATTACCGACGTCGTGGATCAGGTCTCCACAGACATGCTTCCTGGGACGGGCAAGGCCCAGGTGGAGGTGCCCTCGCTGGGACTGCGCCTGGCGGTGCCGATCTGCTTCGAGGTGGCCTACACCGACATCGTCGCCGAGGCGGTGCGCGGCAGCCAGCTGCTCGTCATCCCCACCAACAACGCCTCCTTTGGCACGAGCGAGCTGTCCTCCCAGCAGTTTTCGATGACGGCTTTCCGCGCGGTTGAGACCGGTCGCACTGCGATCCAGGTATCGACCTCAGGCATCTCGGGCGTGGCCGACCACCACGGCGTCGTCTACGAGACGGACCTGTTCACGAAAGATGCCCGAGTGGTGCAGGTGGCGCTGTATGACCGGACGACGTTCGCCACTTCGACGGCCGCACCCCGTAGGGTGATCGTCTTCGTCCTTGGCGCGCTTGGCGCTATCCTAGCGATAGGCATGTCGAGGCAAGGACGATCATGAAGGTAGTCATCTGTATTCCCACCTATAACGAGCGCGAGTCTCTCCCGGGGCTCTTGGACCGGACGAGGGCGGCTGTCCCCGATGCCGACGTCCTCGTGATCGACGACAATTCCCCGGATGGCACGGGCGCCTTGGCCGATGATCGGGCTCGGCGCGATCCGCAGATTCACGTCATGCACCGCACGGCGAAGGAGGGCCTGGGGAGGGCCTATCTTGCGGGATTCGAGTGGGCCATCGAGCGTGGCTATAGCCACGTGTGCGAGATGGACGCCGACGGCTCGCACCGCCCCGAGCAACTTGTCGATCTCCTCGCACGCGCCGACGCATGGGATAAGCCCGAACTCGTCATTGGCTCGAGGTGGACCGACGGTGGGGAAGTGGTGAACTGGCCCAAGCACAGGGAGCTCCTCTCCCGCGCCGGAAATCTTTACATCAAGATATGGCTGAACCTGCCAGCAAAGGATGCTACGGCGGGTTTCCGCGTCTACCGTGCGGACGCCCTCAAGCGACTGGATTTCGCGGCCGTCGAGTCCAAGGGATATTTTTTCCAGGTTGATATGACGCTGAAAATGACCGATATGGGTGCGCGGATTGCGGAGGTGCCAATCTCGTTCGTCGAGCGCGAGGCGGGCGCGTCGAAAATGAGCGGCAACATCGTGCAGGAAGCGTTTTTGCGCGCCACGAAGCTCGGGATTGAGCGACGCGGCGCGCAATTGCGGGCTCTATGGGCTCGGGCTAGCGCTTAGCGTAGGCGCTTGTAGAGCTTTCCCTGGCGCAGTAGCGCGAGGCGCTCGTCGAGCAAGACCTGCAGTTCCTCGATCGAACGACGCTCGAGCAGCATGTCCCAGTGGGTGCGTTGCGGCTTGGCCGGCTTCTCGTCGTCTTCACCCTCGACGGCGCCGATGAGCTCGGCGCGCTTGCCGCACTTGCATTCCCACGTCGCGGGCGCATCGGCGTCTTCGGCGAAGGTGACGGCAAACGTGTGCCCGTCCTCGCAGCGATAGTTTTCTTCGCGGCGCGCGACGAACGCGACGCCGGCATCGGACTCGAGCGAGTGCGCGCCGATCTTCATTCCGCGCAGTGAACGTTCTGCCATGGTTGTCTCCTTTGTTTATGCCTATCTTAACGCCGGAAGATCACCAGTTATGCCGAGCGGCCGGAAGGGGCGAGAATTCACGGAAAGGGGCTATTAGGCGCGAGCCCAAATCCGCAACGAAGATCCGATAATGTACATTATGTCAAAAGAGCGGGCGGGAACCCGCCTCGACACACCGTTCATGCCGGTTGATAGAAATGAGCTGCGAACCCCTCCCCGGGCCCGCTCTCCCACGATTGCTGCGTGCACGTAGATGAACGCCTACCCGTGGCGCGTTAGCAGGCGCCCTCAGATCGCTTAGATCGCGTTACGCTTGGCGGCACGACGCGCGGCGAGCTCATCAATCGGCTCGTTGTGCGCGCGCTCGGTGGGAAGCTCAGAGAGCTCGCCTTCCACCTCTCGCCACACCTTACCCACGGCGATGCCGAACACGCCCTGTCCGCCCTGGATAAGGTCGATCACCTCGTCGTTCGAGGTGCACAGGTACACGGAGGCGCCGTCGCTCATGAGCGTGACGGCAGACAGATCCTCGACTCCGTATTCCGTGAGCTGGGCGATGGCCACACGAATCTGCTGGAGGGATACGCCGGTGTCAAGCAGGCGCTTGACCACCTTGAGCACGAGCACGTCGCGGAAGGCATAGAGACGCTGCGAGCCGGAGCCCTTCGCAGAGCGGATCGAGGGCGAGACAAGCCCGATGCGATCCCAATAGTCAAGCTGACGGTAGGTGATGCCGAGCGCGCGGCACACGGCCGGCCCGCGGTAGCCGGTCTCCGTGTCAAGATCCGGCAACTGGCCACCAAAGAGCGTTCCCTGTGCGAGCTGCGGGCGTGCGCCATGTGCGGTTGCGTCACTCACGTCAGCCTCCTTCGAATTGTTATCTCTAGCGTAAACCGGAAGTGGGGCGATCTCAACGAAGCTGCTTGAAACACGCGCGGCGTGTCTTTGTGCCGTGTCTCAAGTTCAACTTGAAGTTTCGCTCCCCTATCTCAGTTGGACGTCGATGTTTTCCGTCAGCAGCGCTCGATACAGGTTGGTCAGCATTGTCGCCAGTTCCGCCGATTCGTTGACCACCCGCTCCTTGGCCAGTGGCGTGTTGCGCGCGCGCTCGGTGGCGAGGCGACTGGCGACATTAGTGGCGTGCGCGTGCGCGGAGTTCTTCACCTGACGCAGGCTGCGAAGATCCATGCCGGCCTCCCCCAGCATCTTCGAGTAGCGCACGATGTCCACGGCGTGCGCCGTCAAGCGCCCACGGGCATCAGGGATGATCATGCCGGCCTCTACCAGCTGGTCGATTTCGGCGAGAGAGGTGCCCGTTAGCGCTGCGAGCTCATCCCTGCGGATCCGGATCCCCGGGGTTGGACGAACCTCCGGCTCGGCACTGAGCGCGCGCAACTTGCCGGGGTGGTCTTGGCTGACCCGCCCGGAGTCGAGCTGGGCGAGCATCTCCTTGATCTGTGGCAACGGAACGTAGCGGTCTCGCTGCTCGACCAGGATGAAGCGCAGGCGCTCAACATCGGCGATCGAGAAGATGCGCTGGTTCGACTCGGTGCGGTACGGGTCGATGAGCCCTTGGGACTCGAAGTAGCGGATCTTCGAAGCGGCCAGAAACGGGAATTCCCGGCGCAAGTGAGTAGTGACCTCACCGATCTTCAACGTGGGCTCGTGTGAGAGGTCGTGTGGCCAGGAGCTGGGAAGAGACTCCTCCCCAGCACTTTGCGGCAGTGGACTCATTCGCCTGCCTGCCGAGATGCGTAGAAGGTCAGCTGGAACTTGCCGATACGCACCTCGTCGCCGTCATTAAGCTTGGCTTCCTCCACCTGCTGGAGGTTGACGTACGTGCCGTTGAGCGAGCCGATATCGCGCACGTAGAAGTCGCGCCCGTTGCGCAGGAAGAAGGCGTGCTTACGGGAGACCGTGACGTCGTCGAGGAAGATGTCCGACTTCGGGTGGCGCCCGACAGTGGTCGAATCCGCGTTGAGCAAGAAGCGGGCACCCGCGTTGGCGCCGGTGTGAGCGATGAGCAACGCCGAGGTGGGCGGCAACGCGTTGATCGTGGCCAAATCCTCCGGATCGAGACCCCGCACCACGGGTGCCGGCTCCACGGCATCGTTAATCGCCGTAAAACGTGACGTGGAGGTGGGGTCAATTCCCTGCGGGTTTACCTCGAAATCTGCCATCACTTCCCCTTCCCTTATTCATACAATTTTAACGCACGAGCGAAGACGTGTCATTGCTGGTCGTCAACTGGGGATAAGCTCACGCAGCCTGCGCGCGGAGCATGCGCAGGTGCTCGTCGCGGCAGTCGAGGATAACCTTTCGCAAGGCGCCAGGCGCCTCCGGGTTGGCATCCAGCCACTGTCCTGCCGCCACGACGTCCGGATGCTCCTGTGGGCTCCTCGCTTCGCCGAGATCCGTCATCGGGTAGAGCCCGTAGATGATGCGTTCGGCGATCTCCTGCGAACGTGTCGACCAGATCTCGGTCAGTTGACCGAAGTAGTCGCCAAGAGCGGCCGTCTTCTCCGCGGCCCGCAAAGGCTGACGCAGACCGTCGATGAGCGCCTGGACGTGGTCGTTAGACAGCCCTCCAGCGAGCACCTTGGCCAGCGTATCGGCGGCAGTGCCCGGCATGCTCGCGGTGGCATACATGTGTGCGACGACATCGGCGGCTGTCCCCGTCCTCGCGAGCTCGGAGTCGAGCTCGTCTTGGCTCGCGGTCCCGGTTGCCGCCAGCGCCGCGAGGTAGGCCCAGCGCAGGTCCTGGTCATCGGTGTTCTCCAGTAGTCTCACGACGGCGTCCGCCCGGCTCGGCAGCGACTGCCCGGCTCGCGCCGCGGCCCGTGACCAGATCAGGCGGGTGTCGGGGTCGCCCGCGATGTTCGCCACGGCCGCGTCGAAGAAGGATTCCAGCTCGGCCTCGCGTACGTCTGCCTTCGTGTAGGCGCGCAGCGCGGAGACCGAGTTGAGGGTGCGGGCCGCGAGCAGGCCCGAGCTGGTCCCCTGCGCAGAGCGCGCGGTGAAGTCAGCGTAGCCGACAGCGGGAAGCAGACCGTCGCGGACCATCTCCCATAATGCGGAGCTGACCACGCACTGAGCGAGCGGCTCGTCCAGTTCGTGGGCCAACGCGGCGGCGAGCGATCGCTCGTCGAAGGAGATCTTGAGGTAGGAAAGGGCATGGTCGTTGGGAAGGATGAGGTCTGCGTCGGCCCCGATCTCATCCCAGTCGACCACGACGGCATCGGTGAGCTCGACGTCGGTGGCGCCCGTGCGAACAAGACGGTCACCGTCGAGCCTCCAGCCGGAAACGTTCAGGTGGTGCGGGCGGGTGATGGGGGCACCGGCGGGATCGACTCCGACCTGACGCAGCGTCACGCCGTGCGGTCCGCGCTCGATAGTGACCGAGGATACTCCGGCCGTCTCAAGCCAGTGCCGCGCCCAGCCGCGAACGTCCTTTCCCGACGTGGTCTCAAGAGCCCCGAGAAGGTCGTCGAGAGTGGCGTTGGAGAAAGCCCTGTCCTTGAACAGTAGGGCGGCTCCTGCGAAGAATTCCTTCTCCCCCACCCATGCCACAAGCTGACGTAGCACGGCCGCGCCCTTGGCGTAGGTGATGCCGTCGAAAACCTGGTCGGCGGCCTCAAGATCCACGACGTCGGCCACGATGGGGTGTGTTGTCGGGTACTGGTCATTACGCAGAGCCCAGGCTACGCGGGCGCCGGCAAAATTCTCCCATGCCTCCGTGTACTGGGTAGCCGCGACCATACTCCACGCTCCCATGAACTCGGCAAAAGACTCCTTCAGCCACAGATCGTCCCACCACACGGGCGTGACGAGATCGCCGAACCACATGTGGCTCATCTCATGCAGGATAGTGTTGGCGCGGCTGGCGCGCTGGGAACGGGTGGACTGGCCGCGGAAGATGTAGGCGTCCTCGGAGAAAGTCACGCAACCGGGGTTCTCCATCGCGCCGAGGTTGTATTCGGGCACGAAGACCGAATCGTACTTGCCCCACACGTAGGGGTAGTCGAAGACTTGCGGCAACAGCGCCAGGCCCTGCTTCGTCACCGTCGAGATGTCCTGCAGGTCGAAATGGTCTTTGAGGGAGGTACGGCAGTAGAAACCGAGCTTGACCTCCTGCCCGTCCACCTCAGTCGAATCGGCAAAGGCATGGTAGGGCCCACCGATGAACGCAGTGAGGTAGGTAGACATACGCTTCGTGGTGGCGAACTGGGTACGCGTGAGCTCCTCGCCCCGGCTGTTTGCTCCCGCCGCACCCGTGCCGGTGGCCTCCCCGTTGGAGAGCACCACCCACGCGGCGGGGGCCGTGATCGAGATGGTGAAAGTCGCCTTGAGGTCCGGCTGTTCGAAGTTGGGGTAGACGCGACGAGCGTCGGCGGGCTCGAACTGTGTGTAGAGGTAGGTCTGGCCATCAACGGGGTCACGGAAGCGGTGGAGCCCCTCCCCCGTCGTCGAATATATCCCGCGCCCGGCGACCTCCACCGCGTGGTGGCCCTCCGGAATCTCCACAGTAACGCGCGCACCGTCGAAGGTAAAGGGCACGACGGCGTCGTCGATTTTGACGCTTGAGACGTCGGCGCCGATGAAGTCGAGGAAGGTGTCACCGCGCTCCGCCGCCTTCAGTTCGATGCGGGAAACGACGCCGAAGGTGGTGGCCTTCGAGGTCGCCTCGGACACGTCCAGATCGATGGTGTAGCCGTCCAGGCTCAACAGCTTGGCGCGGCGGCGGGCTTCTTCACGCTTCAGATTCTCAGTCACTGCTCAATTCTCACCCCTCCTTATCGCGCTGACAAGTCCGCGCGTCGCCCCGACGGGCTACGCTAGTAGGTATGAATCTTGATTATGCGCTTGTACGCCGCCCCTCTCCCATCATGGACCGCGGCCAGCTGACACACCTTCAGCCGACGCCAATGAGCTACGAGCTCGCACTGACGCAGTGGCAGGATTACTGCGAGGTGCTCTCCCACTACACCGACGTGGTGGAGGTCGAGCCGACCCCGGATCTGCCAGACTCGATCTTCGTGGAAGACACCGTCTTCACCTACGGCAACGTGGCTGTCCGCACGAACATGCATCCCACGCGTGCCGCGGAGCAGGACAGCGTGATCAGAGTGCTGGAGGCCCGCGGCTTCACCGTCGTGGGCCTTCCCGAAGGCGCCCGGCTCGAGGGCGGAGACGTGCTGAAGTTCGGTGGCAAGGTGTGGGTGGGTTTGTCCACCCGTAGCAACGACGCCGGGGTCGGCGCGTTGCGTGAGATTCTCGCGCCGCAAGGCGTGGAGGTGGTGGGCGTGCCCGTTGAGCGCGCGTTACACCTCAAATCCTGCCTTACCGCGCTGCCCGATGGCACGTTCATCTCGCACAGGGACTATGCCCCTCCGGCCGAGTACTTCCCCGGGTTGCACTACGTCCCGGAGTTCCTCGGCACTCAGGTGGTGCTTCTCGGCGGGAACAGTGTGCTGATCTCCGCCTCCGCGCCGCAGACTGCCGACTACCTGCGCAGCCTAGGCTTTGACGTGGTGGTATGCGAGCTCACCGAAATCGAGAAGATGGAAGGGTCATGCACCTGTCTGTCAGTGCGGATCCGGGGATAGACAGGTGCGCGGTGGCGTGACCGGGCCGAGGCGCGTCGTTGATTCTGGCGATGCATGCGCAGCTGTGGTGAGTCGCACCAACCCGGTACAGATTTGGTAAAACGACTGGGCTTTCGGCTAAGATCTATACGTCCAACGCGACACGGGCTATAGCGCAGTTTGGTAGCGCACTTGACTGGGGGTCAAGGGGTCGTGGGTTCAAATCCCGCTAGCCCGACCAAACGCCCGGAATCTCAACGATTGAGGTTCCGGGCTTCGTCGTTGACAGGGCAATCTCATGTTGAATCTCATGTTGAGATTTCACATCTCGTAACCGTCATCGAGGTCGGGCTGGGTCGTGTCGAGGGTCTCGGCGTGCTCGCGTGAGCGAGCCGCCCAGACCCAGCTTGTAACGCCTAACCGGCGTTGTAACGCTTGGTGTAACGCCAGATTTCGACAAGCGTTACAGAGTTTCGCCTGGAACATGAGCATAAACGCGAGCTTGTAACGCTGTAACGCTCAGAACCCAAAAACTTTCTACACACACGTGCACACCCGTGTAAGGTCTGGTTACTCTCACGCGCGACACTTTTTCAAAATCAGGCGTTACAGCGTTACAACAGGCAAAATCAAGGTCGTTTTGCCTGGTCAACGAGGGTTTTGATGTGTAACGCTTGCGTGAGACTAAGCGTTACACAGGCGTTACAAGCGTTACAACTGGCGTTACAACTGGCTATGGGATGATCCCCCTCATCCTCCTCACGTCCACGAGCACTGTCAGCACTGTCCTGCGCCGCAGGCGCGGGCTCACCGCCGCCCCGTAGGGGCGCTGAGGCGTGCTCGCGTGAGCGAGCCGCCCAGACCCCAGCCTCCGGTGCATTCCGGGCCGCTTCGCGACCCCGAGTACGGTGCAAAACACACCCGAGCACGGAGGTCAACATGTCTACTGTTCTCACGTCCAACCGCACCCTCATCCGCCCCGCCGTGTGGGTCGGCTGCTTGGCCTGCTACAACGGCGGCAGGCTTGTTGGTCAGTGGTTCCCAGCCGAGGAAGCCGGGGAGGTCACCCCTGAGGATCTCCACGACGGACCCACTGTTCATGAAGAGTTGTGGTGCCTGGATCATGAGGGCTTCCCGGCGCACACTGGCGAGCTCTCGCCCCATGCAGCTTCGTTGTGGGGCGAGCTCTACCACGAGCTGGGAGAGGCTCAGTGGCCTGCTCTCCTTGCCTGGGTGGAGAACGGCTCGTGTGTCCTCAACGCCGATGGCCTCCCGAATCTCACCTCCTTCGAGGACTGCTACCGGGGCTGCTGGGGCTCGTTCGGGGAGTACCTCGCTGACGAGATCGACGACATGCAGCGCGGCTGGCCCGACGAGGCTGTCCGCTACTTCGATGAGCACGCCTATGAGCGGGATGCTCGCTTCGACTACGAGGTGCTCGATGCCCCTGAGGGTGGCGTCTTCGTCTTCACCTGCTGAGCCCCGACCTGACCCCGGTCACCCACGTGGTGATCGGGGTCTGTCTTTCACGTGAGCACCTGTCCGAGATCGGTAAGGCTAACAATGTGATACACTCATGTTAGCGGACACCGATTATGGGACACTTTCTGAGGCTCATCGAGCCCCATCAGCTCCAGCGCTCCCAGCGTGTCCGAGATCGACCGATAGTGCACACACCGCAGGAGGTGAGGACGTGAAGATCGGCTACGCCAGGGTCTCGACCGCCCGACAGGGGCAGTCCCTCGACACTCAGCGCGAAGCGCTAGTGGGCGCGGGCTGCGACGCCGGGCACCTCTACAGCGACACGATCTCGGGCACCAAGTGGCAGCGCCCCGGCCTCACCCAGGCACTCGACTACATGAGGCCGGGTGACACCCTTGTGGTCACTCGGCTCGACCGCCTGGGCCGCAACCTGCGCGAGACGGTGACGACGATCGCTGACCTCGCCGAGCGCGACATCAACGTCCAGGTGCTCGATCCCGCGCTGGACACGTCTCGTCCGGCTGACAAGGTGGTCGTCAACGTCATGGCCTCCCTCGCCGAGTGGGAGCGCGAGCTCCTCGTTGAGCGCACCCGTGAGGGCGTCGCACATGCACGAGCGCAGGGCAGGATCGCTGGCCCCAACCCCAAGCTCAGCGACGAGCAAGCCCGACAGGCCCGCCAGCTCATCGACAGCGGTGAGAGCATCGCCTCGGTAGCCCGGTCCTTCAACGTGTCCAGACAGACTATCTATCGGGCCTTGGAGAGGCCCTCATTGACCGCCTAGTCACAGGTCTCCTACGGGCTATTGATGGCGCCATCATGGGCCTGAGCTCGCAGGTTACTATGTCTGCTGTTCTCACTGCTTCCCACACCGCCATCTCTTTCGCTCACCACAAGCTGAACTCCCCACGTGGCCGCTCACGAGCGGCCCGGGAGACCTCCTGGAGGTCAGGTCGCCTCGTGTGCGCCCTTGTTAAGAGTGGGCTGCCCGGCCTGGCCTCCTTTCTACTTGGGGGTTCTGTCATGTCTGTTGCTTCTGTTGTTTGTCCTCGCGTGTGGGTCGGGTGTCTGTCGTGTTACAACGCGGGTGAACTTGTCGGTTCCTGGGTTGACGCTGAGGACGCACTGTCGGTCACCGCTGACCGTCTCCATGGTTCAGGGTTCAGTGGTGAGTGCGAGGAACTGTGGTGTTTCGATGTTGAGGGCTTGCCCGCTGGGATCGGGGAGATCGATCTGGGTGAGGCTGCATCGTGGGGCGCGATGTATGAGGCGCTCGGGGATGCGCAATGGCCTGCTCTCGTCGCGTGGACCGAATCAGAGTCGTTCGCCATGTGCTCCGATGGCTTGCCATCACTGCCCGACTTCGAGGAGCGATATCGGGGTTGCTGGCCCTCCTTCGGCGACTATCTCGCCGAGGAGATCGACGAGATGCAGCGGGACTGGCCCGAGAGCGCGATCCGCTTCTTCGACGCGGATGCCTATGAGCGCGACGCGAAGTACGACTACGAGGTGCTCGACGCGCCCGGTGGGGCTGCCTACGTGTTCGCGCACTGCTGAGGGGTATGTGATGGATGTATTCCAGCAGGCGCACGAGTATGTCTCCGTTTTCCATGTTTATGCGGGTGATCCACTCTTGTCTCAGGGTGAAGCCGAGTTGAGAGACCTTGCCCTACTGCGTGATGCGGTCGATGAGGCAATAGCCATCCATGTCCGTGAACTTGTCACCTTTGAGGGGGTGTCGTGGTCGGCTGCTGCTGAGGCCCTAGCGCCGAGTCCAGCATTGCTGAGAAGCCGTTATGGGCGAGAACCTGGTGCCAGAAGCGAGTGAGGATCAACGCCGAGTTGTGCAGCGAGCGCCTCGATGGAGTCGAGCGTGAGGTTCCGCTCCCCGCGCTCGATCGCGGCGAGGTACCGGGGCGTGATCCCGAGCTCCTCGGCAAGAGCTTCTTGGGTGAGGGCTCGGCGGTGGCGCTCGGCGCGGACCTTCGCACCGAGCGTCATTCGCAGGCCCTGTTCCTCACGATCGGTCACTCAATCCATCGTCCGGATCGGCACGCAAGTGTTCCAGGTACTGATGAGTTCTGGAGAACCGATCGGTTCTGGTACTATTGACTCAGCAATCGAGAACTTCTGCCGAACTGCGCCTGCCGCGCCGACAAAATCTCGATGCCTCACATCGTGCGAGAGGTAGGTCACATATGGCTAATTCAGCTCCCCAAGGGCAAGAACCCCTCCGGCAATGGCTGTCTCGTCTGCTTGATCTTCTAGGTGGTCTTCGCCAGCTAGATTGGGAGAAGCGAAGGGTGCTGTCTGGCTATCGCGGGATGATTCCTCATCGATCACCTGTCCTGTCAGGCGATCGATCCCTCGTGATGGTCTTCTCGGTGTGCGGCTTCATTGAGCTGTTCTTCCTCATCCTCAGTGGGCGCAACCGAATGATGACGATCTTGGTGAATATCGTGTTCTTCGCCATCGCGTACGCAGTGTCTGCTCGGGTTAGAAAAGCGCGTACACCGAACAAAACTGATGATCTGCCCGTCACCGTATTCGGAAGAACATACTCTGCCCAGCATCTCGCCGCGGCGCTCCTTGTCACTGTGGTTCTCCTCGTCGCTTATGAGATGTTCGCCTTCGCTCCAGTCGAGACCCTCGTCGTCACGGCAGTGGCGATCGTCATGGGACTGGTGGTCGGTTTGATCGTGACATTCGTGTCGGTCACTCGTGCCGCGAGATTCAATGCACGGGCTGATAGAGCAAATCGTGAATCGATGAAGGCCAATGCGCCGATCGAAGAGAACGCTCTGGCGATCTCCCGGCGAATGAACGACGTGGCACAGGCGCTTCGCAGCGAGTACCTCACCGTCTTCCCGGGTCAGTACCTTGATGAAGAAATCGTCGGATACCTGCTCTCTCTCGTGTCGAACTACAGGGCGTCAACCCTCCAAGAAGCGATCAATCTCTTCGAAGAGGAACAGCACCGGATGCGCATGGAACGCAGCCAACAACAGATCATCGCAGAGCAGCAGAAGACACAGCGTCTCCAAGTAATGTCCACGGTGATCAACACCGCGATGCAAGCAGCAACGCTCAGCGAGATCCGCACTCAAGGCCAGAACATCGCCGCAGCGGTTTCAGCGCCGCGAACTGTGGAGATCCGCCGCGACTAAATGATGAGAAGTACTTCCGAAGGACGATCATGAAATTGAGAATCGAACCGCGTGGCCCGAGCTTCGGCGAGACGATGCAAAACGGGCTCGAAGACTCAATGAAGGGAGCCACGCTGGCGACAGGGGCTCTCATACTCGGCGGCGTCGCGCTCGGAGCGGCTGCGGTTAAGAGTCGGCGGATTCGTCTCAAACTGATGGGCGTCCTGCATTTCCCCCTTTCGTATTTGATCACGATCGGTGTCCTCTTGAGCGTGGCTGGCGAGTTTCTCAATTTCGAAACGAATACAGATGTCGTGATCGCTTGTTGGATCCTCGGGGTCAGCGCGATCATTTCGATCATCTGGTCGATTCTGTTCATCAAGCGATACGTCCGTCCCAAGCTCAAAGAAATCAGTGATGCAGAATACGCGTCAGCGGCAGCTGCCGCACACGCCGCCCAAACAAGCCCTGATATCCTCTACCCACCTGGTTACCACCCCTACTAAAACCCCGCGACACAGGAATCCCCTATGACACCCCCACAGCACAATGACCAAAACGAACGCACCGTAGCAAGCGCCCGTCTCAACCCTGTCACCTGGACCCGCCGCACCAAGTTCATCGCTGGTGGCGCTGCTCTCGCCCTCGTGCTGGCCGGTACCGGCGGCGGTATCGCCTACCACCAGTACACGATCGACCGTGACTGTAAGGCTCAGACTGCGCTGTTTAGCGACCAGAAGACTGAGCTCACAAAGGCTATCGAGGACGCCGAGGCTGCGCTCGCTCTCGTCGAGGGCGACACGCCTGCCGACCACACCAAGGGCTTCACCGAGAGTGCTGCCGCGAACGCTGACACCGACACCACTGACGCTGCCCAAAGCGATGCCACCCAGTCGGCTGATCCCACCGAAAGCCCCAGCACCGCCACCGAAGACACTGACGCCGACGCCGTTGATGGCGCAGCTCTGACCGCTGATCTCAAGACAGCCATCGACACGGCAAAGCAGGACAGTGCTGCGGCTAGCCCGCAGCAATGCTCAACGGGTGATGACCTCGACGCCATCGAGGCTCTGACCACCTCGCGCCAGGCTGACCTCGATAAGCTCACCGCGCAGACAAAGAGCTTCACCGATGCCGTAGAAGCCTACCGCCTACAGACGGCCAGCGCAGAGGCTACCTTCTCCATGGAAACAGCAAAGAGCGATCTGGCTGCGGCCCAGAAGGCTGCCACCGATCAGCTCGCCGTCGTCGACGGTGATGCTGACCTCCAGGGTGATGCAACAGTCAAGGCGGCCTACGACGAGCTCAAGAAGACCGAGAACGACTCCCACTCGGTCTCCACAACGGTAACCACCTCGACTTACGAAGAAGCAGTCAGCTCCATCGAGAAGGCCAAGACCGTTGCCGCCAAGACCGGCGAGGTCAACATTGCGACTCAGGCGCTCAAGGAC
>JALEWQ010000039.1 GCA_022783305.1 Trueperella sp.
GAGGCCGAGATCGTCGACGCCGTCTCCACGGCCGACGCCGAGGGTCGGCCCGTGCTGGTGGTCGGCGGGGGATCGAACATCCTCGCCAGCGACGAGCCCTTTGACGGCGTCGTCGTCCACGACACCCGCTCCGCGATCGAGACGCTCATGGAGGACAGTTGCGGAGGCGCCGAAATGCGCATCACCGCGGGCACGCCCTGGGACGAGGCCGTGGTCTACGCGATCGAGCACGGTTGGATGGGCCTGGAGGCACTGTCGGGCATCCCGGGCTCGGTGGGTGCCGCTCCCGTGCAAAACATCGGCGCCTACGGCCAGGAGGTGGCCGAAACCCTCGCGCAGGTGCGTACGTGGGACCGGAAAACCCGGCAGTTTCGCACGCTTTTCCTGTCGGATATGAAGTTCGGCTACCGAGATTCGATCCTCAAACGCTCAATCGCCGGCGCCAGCCCGCGCTGGGTGGTGTTGGCGGTGACGTTCCACATGCGCCGCGCCACGCTGTCCCGCCCGATCGGCTACGGGCAGCTCGCGCGCACGCTCGGGGTTGAGATCGGGGAGCGGGCGCCGTCGTCGGACGTGCGGGCCGCGGTGCTCGAGCTGCGCGCCTCGAAGGGCATGGTGCTTGACGATGCCGACCGCGACACGTACTCCCTCGGCTCCTTCTTCACCAACCCGGTGCTCAGCGAGGAACAGGCGGCGCTACTCCCGCCCGAGGCGCCCCGCTTCGGGGTGGCCAGGCACGACGCCGTCAACCAGATCGGCGCCGCGGCACCGACGATCCCGGGGCAGGTCAAGACCTCGGCGGCGTGGCTCATCGACCACGCAGGCTTTAAGCCCGGCTACAACATGCCCGGTCCGGCGGCGCTGTCCACCAAGCACTGCCTGGCGCTGACGAACCGTGGCGGGGCAAGCGGGGAGGACATCGCGGCGCTCGCGCGCGAGATCCGCGACGGGGTTCGCGACAAGTTCGGCGTCACCCTCGTTCCCGAGCCGGTACTGGTGGGCCTTCAGATCTAGCCGGATCAGTCCGCGTCGGGGGTGGCGAGCCAGTCGTCCACCTCGGCCAGCCACTTCTGCTTGGACTCGATGTGTGCCATGGAAGCGGTGATCGAGTCGCGGGCGAAGCCCGCGAGGTCGCGGTCGGAGAATCCCTGGTCGCGGGCGATTTGGTACTGGTCGGTGAGCCGGGAGAGGAAGAGCAGGGGATCGTCGGCGGATAGGGCGATCTGCGCGCCGGCGTTGTAGAGCACCCGCAGCGGCACGTTCTCGGGGTTGGAGTACACGCCGAGCGAGATGTTGGACGCCGGGCAGACCTCAAGCGCGATGCCCGCACCGACGATGCGGGCCAGCAGGTCGGCGTCCTCCGCCGTGCGCACCCCGTGCCCGAGCCGCGTGGGGCGCAGGTATTCGATGACCTGGCGGATGTGGTCGGGGCCGAGTAGCTCCCCGGCGTGCGGCATGCTGGCGAGCCCCGCCTTGCGCGCGATGTTGAAGGCGGCGGCCCACTGGGCGGTGTCGCCGCGCCGCTCGTCGTTGGACAGCCCGAAGCCGATCACCTGGCCGGGCCCGTCGCCGGCGTGCTTGGCGGCAAGGCGGGCGAGCGTGCGGGCGTCGAGTGGGTGCTTGATCCGCGAAGCCGCCACGATGATGGCGACCTCCACGCCTGTTTCGCGCGAGGCGACCTGCGCCTCGTCGAGCACGATCTCCAGCGCGGGGGTGATACCCCCGACGAACGGCGCGTACGAGGTGGGGTCGATCTGCAGCTCCAGGCGGCGCGAGCCCTCCGCGGCGTCGTCGGCGGCGGCCTCCCGCACGATCCGGCGCATCGCGGCCTCCGAGCGCACTACCTTGCGGGCTGCGTCGTAGGCGCGCTGGAAGCGAAACCAGCCGCGTTCGTTCGCGGGCACCTGCATCGCCTGGGTGTCGGTGAGGTTAGCGGGCAGTCGCACTCCCTGCTCGCGGGCGAGATCAATGAGGGTCGTAACGCGCATGGAGCCGGTGAAATGAAGATGAAGGTGTGCTTTGGGCAAAGTCTTCAGATCTCGCATGCGCCCATCCTAGTCGGTGCGCCATCCCAATACACGCCGCGCATTTGAGACCTTCCCCAATCAGCCCTATAACTGAAGCATGACCAAGCACGCCGAGCGCCGAGCCGTTGCTCTCCTCACCGGCCCATCCGCGGGGGAGATGCTGTCCTTGGCGCTGAGCCCGGGGATCGTGCGCGCCTGGCGACTGCGGGCCGTCAATCATCGCCCGGGCGCCGGGGTCTCGGTGGGGTATTCAGTCACGTGGGACGAGGTACGCCACAAGTCGAGCGCGCGGGAGGTGCGCGAGCGGCAGGACGGCTACATCGTGGCCTCCACCGCCAAAATCTCACGCGATAGGCTCGACGACGCCGGAGCCATCACTCTCTACGCCGACGACCTGCCCGTCCACGTGTGGGAGTTTCCCGGGGACCCGGAGCTGCCCGCGCTCGCGGACGCGTGCGACCCCGAGGCGATGGCTCAGCTCGTGGGGGAGTGCGACGTCGAGTTGCTCGGCTATCGCCCCACGCGGCGGGCGGTGTTGCGCGTGCAGGGTGCCTCAGGCGTGCACTACACCAAGGTGGTCCGCCCGAACGCCGTGGATGGCCTTGTCGGCCGGCACCGCGCCTGTGCCGAAGCCGGCCTGCCCGTCCCGCGCGTGGTGGCCTGCCGCCCCGACGGCCTGGTGGTGACATCCTCGGTTGGGGGAACGCCGCTGGCCGTCAGTTTTCAAAGCGGGCGGGACCTGCCCGCGATCTTCAGGTCATTGACCAGCACGCTCGACGCGTTGCCGCCCGCCGCGCTGGACCTGCCCTACCGCCCCGCCTGGGCTGAGCGTTGCGAGCACTACGCGCGAGCAGCGGGCGCCGCCATGCCGGAGCTTGCCGGGCGGGCCGGCGACCTGGCGGCGGGAATCCTGCGCGTTCGCAAAAGCGCCCACTACGGGCCACTCGTGTCCACCCACGGCGACTTCTATGAGGCGAACGTGTTGGTGAGCGGCGGTCGGGTGAGCGGCTTGCTCGACCTTGACTCCCTCGGTCCCGGCTACCGCGCCGACGACTGGGGGTGCCTGCTTGGCCACCTGTCCGTGCTGCCTGGCCTCAGCGAGAAGTATGCCGGGGCGCGCCGGATCCAGGAGGACTGGTACGCCCGAGCCGCCCACGACGCCGACCCCGCGGCGATCGCCGCCTCCGCTGCCGGCGTCGTGCTTTCGCTTGTCGCCTCGACCCGGCAGCGGGGCAGGAGCGACTGGAAGGATCAGGCCCGATGCCGGCTTGAGGTGGCCGAGGACTGGCTGGCACGGGCCCGATAGCTCCAGGTGCGCCGCTAAGGCGCGGTTAGGCGAACAGGCGCTGGATGCGCTCCACGCCTTCCACGAGGTCCTCATCGCCGAGTGCGTAGCCGAGGCGGATGTAGCCAGGCGCGCCAAAGGCCTCGCCCGGGACAACCGCGACCTGTGCTTCCTCGAGGATGATTTCGGCCAACTCGGAGGTGGTGGTGGCAACGCGCCCGTTGATGTCCTTGCCGAGCACCGCTTGGACGTTGGGGAAAACGTAGAAGGCGCCGGTCGGCTCGGGGACCTCGAAGCCCTCGATCTCGCGCAGCATCGATACGAGGGTCGTGCGGCGGCGGTCGAAGGCCTCCTTCATCTCCTCGACCACGCCCTGGTCGCCGGTGAGGGCCGCGATGGCGGCGCGCTGGGCGATGTTGTTGACGTTGGAGGTGATGTGGGATTGGAAGTTGGCCACTTTCTTCATCACGTCGGCCGGGCCATGCATCCAGCCCACGCGCCAACCGGTCATGGCGTAGGTCTTAGCCACGCCGTTGACGATGATGGTCTGGTTTTGCAACTCGGGGACTTCGTGCAGGATGTAGGCCATCTCGCCGGAGTAGATGAGGTGCTCGTAGATCTCGTCGGAGATGACCCAGATGCCGTTGTCCAGCGCCCACTGACCGATCTCGCGCAGTTCTTCGGGGGTGTAGACCGAGCCGGTGGGGTTGGACGGGGAACACAGGAGCAACACCTTCGTGTGCTCGCTCAGCGCGGCGTCCAGCTGGGCGACGGTGACCTTGTAGTGCTGATCGGAGCCCGCGAATACCTCCACGGGCACGCCCCCGCACAGCGTGATCGCCTCGGGGTAGGTGGTCCAGTAGGGCGCGGGAAGGATGACCTCGTCGCCGTCGTCGAGGAGCGAGACGAAAGCCTGGTAGACGGCCTGCTTGCCGCCGTTGGTGACGATGATGTTGTCCGGGTCGACGACGACGCCGGAGTCCGCCTTCGTCTTCTGGGCGATGGCAGCCCTTAGCTCGGGTAGGCCCTTGGCGATGGTGTACTTGTGGTTCTTCGGGTCGGAGGCGGCCTCGATCGCGGCGGCGACGATGTGGGCCGGGGTGGGGAAGTTCGGTTCGCCGGCACCGAAGCCGATGACGGGCTGACCTGCGGCCTTGAGGGCCTTGGCCTTCGCGTCGACGGCGAGGGTGGCGGACGGTTGGAGCGCGGCGAGGCGCTGGGAGACTCTGGTACGTGGTTGTGTTGCCATGCTCACCATGGTCGCACGAACTGGCCGCTGCAGGAAGATGAATCCCGAAACGCGGTCTAAGTGGTCCAAATTACAACACCCTGGTGGCCCCGCGCCTAGACCTCGGCGCCATTTGTCACTAGACTGTTGCGAGTTGCTCATTGGCAACACCACGGCGACGTCAGGCATAATGGGTCTGAGGTCAATAGGGTAGTGGCGCAATTGGTAGCGCACCGGTCTCCAAAACCGGCGGTTGTGGGTTCGAGTCCCTCCTGCCCTGCAATGAAGGCGGCCCTAGATTAGGGTCGTTTTCCACATTACCGAGAGGAAACCTAGTGAGCCAAGCAGCAGCATCGCGACGCGAGTCTGAGTCCAAGGGCCTGTGGCAGCGCATTATTACCTTCTTCAAGGAGGTCGTGGCCGAGCTCAAGAAGGTTCAGCGCCCGACCCGCTCGGAGCTGTGGCAGCTGTTCCTCACGGTGGTGTTCTTCGTGGCCGTCGTAATGGCGTTCGTTGGCGTGATTGACGTGGTCTTCAACCAGGCCATGTTCTGGATCTTTGGCTAGGAAGAGGGAATCAATGTCTCAATCGATCGACGATATTTTCTCCGATAAGGCCGAGGAGGCGCTACCCGTCGCGTCAGCTGAGGAGGCCGACGCGGAGCAGGTTGCCGACGTCGAGCAGGTTGCCGTCGTCGAGTCTGGACTCGACGACGCCGAGGCTCCGGCCGATGGCGAAGAGGAGAGCGCTGCGGCCGAGGAGGCTGCGCCCGAACCGGAGGTTGCGGACGACGGCGTCGTGACGGAGGAAACCGTGCGCGAACGGCTACGCGGCCTGCCCGGTGACTGGTACGTGCTACACACGTACGCGGGCTACGAAAAGCGTGTCAAGCAGGACATCGAATCGCGTGCCCACACCATGAACATGGAGGATTTCATCTTCGAGGTTCAGGTGCCGATGGAAGATGTTTACGAGGTCAAGAAGGGCCAGCGTAAGCTCGTCACCCGCGTGCGCATGCCCGGCTACGCCCTCATCCGCATGGAGATGACGGACGACTCGTGGCGGACCGTCCAGGAGACGAACGGCGTGACCGGCTTCGTCGGTAATGGCCGCGATCCGGTTGCTTTGACCCAGGCTGAGGTCGTGCAAATGCTCACGCCCGTGGTCGAGCAGGAGGCCGCCGAGGCCGCCAAGGCCGCCGGTAAGCCCATCATTTCAGGCGCCCCCGCGATCGTTGCCGACTACGAGGTGGGCGAGACCGTGACGCTTACCACCGAGCCGTGGGTCGGAATGCCCGCTACAATTTCTCAGGTTGACGCGGCGAACCAGAGGCTCACCGTGCTCATGACTCTTGTCGGCCAGGAAACCCCGGTCGACCTGTCCTTCGGCCAGGTGGAGAAGATGGACTAACCCGGTTTCTCCGAACCGGGCGTGGAAACACACCGCTTTTTCGCCGTCGTTGGACGCCCGCCATCGTTGCCATGATGGCGGTTTGAAGATAAACAAGAAGGATCAAATATGCCACCCAAGAAGAAGGTTGCAGGTCTGATTAAGCTCCAGATCGAAGCTGGAGCGGCCACCCCTGCACCGCCGATTGGCCCTGCACTGGGTCAGCATGGCGTGAACATCATGGACTTCGTCAAGGCCTACAACGCCGCGACGGAATCTCAGCGTGGAAACGTCATCCCGGTCGAGATCACCGTCTACGAGGATCGTTCATTCGACTTCGTGACCAAGACCCCGCCGGCTGCTGAGCTCATCAAGAAGGCAGCGGGAATCGCGAAGGGCTCCGGTGTTCCGCACACCAACAAGGTCGGCCACCTCACCGCAGATCAGCTGCGCGAGATCGCCAAGACCAAGGAGCCGGACCTGAACGCCAACGACATCGACAACGCTGCTCGCATCATCGCTGGCACCGCTCGCTCGATGGGCGTCACCACCGACGAGATTTAATTAGCGATCACCGATCGCCGTGGTAGAGCCCGGAGCGGGCTCGCTTCCCACGACTGCCAACTAGGAGAAATGCAGAATGGCAAAGCGCTCTAAGAATTACCGCAAGGCCGCTGAACTGATTCAGCCGGGTGAGCTATACACCCCGCTCGAGGCGATGGACCTTGCCAAGAAGACATCCGTGACCAAGTTCGACTCCACTGTCGAAGTGATGTTCCGCCTCGGTGTCGATCCGCGCAAGGCTGACCAGCTGGTGCGCGGAACGGCGATTCTTCCGCACGGCACGGGCAAGACGGCCCGCGTCGTCGTCTTCGCCCAGGGCCCCAACGCCCAGGCCGCGATCGACGCCGGTGCGGATGAGGTCGGCGACGACGAGCTGATCGCGAAGGTCGCCGGTGGCTGGACGGACTTCGACGCCGCCGTGGCCACCCCGGACATGATGGGCAAGGTCGGCCGTCTCGGCCGCGTGCTTGGTCCGCGTGGCCTCATGCCGAACCCCAAGACGGGTACCGTGACCATGGATGTGGCCAAGGCCGTTTCGGATATCAAGGGTGGCCGTATCGAGTTCCGTGTTGACAAGCACGGCAACCTCGCCTTCATCGTCGGTAACACCTCATTCACTGCCGAGCAGCTCTACCAGAATTACGTGGCTGTTCGCGAAGAGATCCTGCGCCTTAAGCCGGCCTCGGCTAAGGGACGCTACGTGAAGAAGGCAACCGTCTCGACCACGATGGGCCCGGGCATTCGCCTGGACGTGTCGAAGCTAGCGAAGGAGCTTGAGGCCTAGTCCTCGGCATCTTTGGCGGGGCTCGCACCGGTGG
>JALEWQ010000043.1 GCA_022783305.1 Trueperella sp.
CGGGCAAGGGTGCGGGCGGTGACGAGGCCGGCGCGCAAGCCGGTGAAGGCGCCCGGGCCCGTGCCCACCACGATCGCGTCGGGCCGCTCGATGCCGGCCTCGCTAAGCGCGCCCTGGATCAGAGGCGTAAGCTTCTCCGCGTGCTCGCGGGTCGAGGCGGAAGCGGCAACGGCGATGTCGCGGTACTCGCCCAGCTCGCAACGGCACACACCGACCTCGATGCCGGTCGATGAATCAATCGTCAGAAAGTGCACGGGTTTCGTCCTTCTTCTTCGGTGACTTATACACGTTAATCTTCTTGGCCGAATCGCGGAAACGCATCTTCGTTTCGCCGATGCCCGTCAGCCGTTTGTGGACCAGCGCCGGGTCCTCACTGGGAGGCTCTTGCTCCTTCTCCCCCTCGATCTGCTCGGACCGAAGCCAGACGAGCGAGCCGACGAGCAAGCCGAGCACCACGAGCACTGCCAGGATGACCACCGGCAGATTGCGCCCCGAGTCGATCGGAACTACCGGGGTGGTCGACGGCGGATCGGGCACTGGCGTGGAGCTGGTGAGGATACGCTCGCGCTGGGCGAGGAAGTCGGTCAGCGGAACCGCGCCGAGGATGACGGAGGCCCCCGCGGAATCGGCGGGTTCGATGGCGGACTCGCGCATGGCGAACCACGCGCTCAACCGCGGATCCCACACGAAGGTCACGTCCGGCTCGTCACGCGCGATGGAGGCGCCCAACCGCTCATCGCCGCGCACGATCTCGCCCCCGGCGACCCCGGAGGCGAAGTTGACCGACACGGCGCCCACGGCGTCTGAACCGCTCATGATCGGCGCAATCCAGCGGTCCGAGGTTGCGATCGCGTTGGACACGGAGGCCTGATCGGCGAAGACCGCCGTCTTCTGCGGCGCGCCCACCCTCATCGCGGCCACCTCGTCGGCGCTCGCGTGCGGGAAGGCCTCGGCGGCGTGGGAACGAACGGTGGCAAGCGCCTTGTCGTTAAACCAGGCGGTGACGACCTCGGGGATGTCTTTCGTGTCGGACGGCGTGGCCACCGCGGGCGCGAAGGGGAGCGCGAGCGCGAGGAGGAGCAGAAGCCGGCGCATGTCTACTAGCTCACCGCCAAGTCCGCGACCTCGACCGCCACGGCCTGCGCGAGTTCGCCGGCACGCTCACCGTAGGGCCGGAAGGTCAGGGTGCGTGGCTCGTCGCCGCCCAGCTCACCCGCCGCCACGTCCGCGCCGGTGGGACGCGCGATGTCGATCTCGAGGCGGGAGCCGGCGAGCGTCTCCACCTTGCCACTTCCCCACTCGACCACGGTCAGCGACTCGTCGAGCGAGGCGTCCAGGTCGAGGGCGTCGAGTTCCTCCATGGAGGCGAGCCGGTAGGCGTCCACGTGGACGAGGTCGAAACGGCCCGGGTGGATCTGGGCGATGACGAACGTGGGTGAGGAGACGGCGTCGGTGACCGCGAGCCCTTCCGCGATCCCCTGCGTCAACGTCGTCTTGCCGGCGCCGAGCGGGCCGTTGAGCATGACGAGATCGCCCGGCTGGGCGTGGGCGCCGATGGCGCGCCCGACGCGGTGGATGTCGTCAACAGTGGGAACGTGAAGCTTCATAGCTGTCCTTTCTTCCCCACATTCTACGTGGTGGCGCCTAGGGGGCGTCTACGCGGGGGACGTGGGATCCGATACGGGTGACGATCTCGTAGCCGATGGTGGAAGTCAGGCCCGCCCAGTCGTCGGCGGTGGCGACGCCGGTGGCCGCGTCCCCGAACAGGACGGCCACATCCCCCGGGGACAACTCGCCCTCCACGATGAACTGATCCATGCACACCTTGCCGCGGATCGGGCATTCCCGCCCGGCCACCGTGACGGACGCCATGTTGGACGCCATGCGCGGGATGCCGTCCGCGTATCCGAGCGGCACGACGCCGAGGTGGGCGCCCTCGTCAGTGACGTAGCTGTGATTGTAGGAGACGCCGGTGCCCGCCGGGACGTCGCGCACCGTCATGACGTCGGCCTCCAGCTGCATGACGGCCCGAAGTCCCAGCTCCGCGGCTGTGGCGACGGCCGGGTTCGGGCTGAGCCCGTAGAGCGCGATGCCGGGACGGACCATGTCGTAGTGTGCGGCCGGGTGCCACAGCGTGCCGGCCGAGGCGGACAGGTGTAGGCGCTGCGCAACCACACCGGCCTCGTGCAGGATCTGACGCGCCCGCTCGAATCGTTCGATCTGCCGGGCCGTCTCCGGGTTGGCAGGTTCGTCCGCGCACGCCAGGTGCGACCACAGCCCGACGACGTCGATACGCCCCTCACGCTCGAGGCTCGCGATGCGCCCGGCGTGGGCTTCGAGCTCGGCCAGGCTGAGCCCGCCGCGGGCCATGCCCGTGTCGACCTTGATGTGGGCGCGGGCGTGGCGCGCACCCGCCAGCTTCTCGAGGGCCCACAGTGAGCCGACCGAGAGGTCGAGGCCGGCGTCAAGCGCTTCGGCGAGGTCATCGGCGGGGGTGTAGATCCAGGTGAGGATCCGCGCGTCGGGTAGGTATCCGCGCAGTTCGAGCGCCTCGGCGAGCTGGGCCACGCCGAACCAGCGCACACCCTCCTCCCATGCCCAGCGCGAGATGCGTTTCAGGCCATGGCCGTAGGCGTTGCCCTTGACGATCGCCATGACCTCCGCCGAGGTCGCGGCGCGCATGCGTTCGAGGTTGTGGGCGAAGGCAGCGCGCGAGATGAGTGCGCGGGAGGGGAATTCAGTCATTGAGCATCGATCCGATCGTGAGCGGGAGCGCGCGGGCGATATCCGTGGCGGTGATGGGGCGGCCAATCTGGCCGGTGAATGCGCCCGCGGCACGCGCGGCCGCACGGGCGTGGACGTGGGCGGCGGCGGCCGCGTAGAGCACGGTCCGTTCGGGGCGGCGCGCAAGGTCATCGGCGTGAGTAGCCAGAATCGTGCCGGTCAGGCCGGCCAGGACGTCGCCGGACCCGGCCGTGCCGGTCCAGCCTGGCCCGCCGCCCTCGACGAAGAGTGCGTCAGGCGCGGCGATGATGGACGTGGCGAACTTGGCCAACACGGTGGCCCCGGTGAGCTCGGCGGCCTCGCGTGCCGCACGCACGGGCTGAGCCTCCACGCGCGCCCGGTCCCAGTTTCGGCAGGAGACGGCGGCCAGCAGCGCGGCCAGCTCCCCGGCATGCGGGGTGAGCACCACGCGTGAGGAAAGCGTGCGCCCGTAGGCGAGACAGATCGCCCCGGCGTCGAGCACAACGGGCAGATCTTCTGCCAGCGCCTGTGTCAGGGCCTCCTGCGCGGGGGCGAGATCGATCAGCCCGGATCCCATCACCCAGGACTGCACGCGCCCCGGGCCGGGTACGACCTCCGGGTGGGCGGACACGACGTCGGGACTGGTGCCGAGGTAGCGCACCATACCGGGCCCGCCGCCCAGCGCGCCGGCGGCGCTCAGCACGCCTGCGCCGGGGTAGTCTCGGGAGCCGGTGAGCAGCCCGACGACGCCGCGCCGATACTTGTGATCCTCCCGGCCGGGAACGCGCCACAGCCCGGCCACGTCGGCGTCGCTCAGCTCGCGCACCGCTGGCTCGCCGAGGTGTGGGCCCAACCCGAGCTCGACCACCTCGACGTGCCCGCACGCGTAGCGCGCGGGCGGCAGGAGGTGGGCGGGCTTGAGGCACCCCATGGAGAGGGTCAGGTCGGCGGGCAAGACGGGTCCGGGCAGGTCGGCGTCGTCGACCCCGATGCCCGAGGGCACATCCACTGCCACGACGACGGGCTCGACCACCATCGCCTTGCGCTCGGCCGCCAGGGAGCGGATCCAGGTGGCGTAGGGTTCACGGGCGCCGCCGGTGGCGCCGATGCCGAGGAGGCCGTCAATCCAGATGCCACAATCGCGCGCGATGCCGAGCAGCGTGGTCACGTCGTCGGGGTCGATCTCGACGATGCGCACCCCGGCGCGCCTGGCGGCGGACAGGCCGGCGGCATGGACGTCGCCGGCGAAAGCAGCCGTGACGAAGATGCCCCGGCGGGCGAGGTAGGAGGCGGCGAAGAGCGCGTCCCCGCCATTATTTCCCTTGCCCACGAGCGCAAGCACGCGCCGCCCCGGCGCCCTCAGCGAGGCGACGCGGGTGGCCAGGGCGTAGGAAGCACGCTCCATGAGGGGCTCGCGGGCAGCAAGCAGCGGCTCTTCCGCCGCGCGCACGGCCTTCGCCTCGTAAGCTCGGTACATCGCTCCCCCTTCTCCTTACCTACCTTACGCCGGTGCTTGGCCGGGCGGAGGCGCCAGGGGGCGCGCCCGGAATCCCGAACGCGCCCCGCACCTTGGAAACCGCTGGCCGCATCTTGCGTTGCGCCTGGGCCGGTGCCTACTCGACAGTCACCGACTTGGCCAGGTTCCTCGGCTTGTCGACGTCGAAGCCCTTCTGACGGGCCAACTCGCACGCGAAGATCTGCAACGGGATAACGCAGACCAGCGGCATCATGAGGGTCGGGGTGTCTGCGGGGACGCGGAAGACATATTCCATGTCGTCCACCGAGGAATCACCTTCCTGGGCAATGACGATCGGGCGGGCGCCGCGCGCCTGAACCTCCTGGAGGTTGGAGATCACCTTCGCGTGGAGCACCTCGCGGCGCGGGGTGGGGACGATAATGAAGACCGGCAGGCCCTCGTCTAGGAGCGCGATCGGGCCGTGCTTGAGCTCGCCGGCGGCGAAACCCTCAGCATGAATGTAGGCCAGCTCCTTGAGCTTGAGCGCCCCCTCCAGGGCCACCGGGAAGCCGACGTGGCGGCCGAGGAAGAGAACCGAGGTCACGTCCTTGAGCTCGAGGACCAGCTTCTTAATCTCCGCCTCCTGCTCGAGAACCTTCTCCATGCGGGCCGGCATCGCGGCGAGCTCATCGAGATAGGAGGCCACTTCGTCAGCGAACTTGTTGCCGCGTAGCTCGGCCAGGTAAAGGCCGAGCAGGTAGCAGGCCGCGATCTGTGCGGTGAATGCCTTCGTCGAGGCGACCGCAATCTCCGGGCCGGCGTGAGTGTAGAGGACGGCGTCGGACTCGCGCGCGATGGTCGAGCCATAGGTGTTGACGATCGAGAGCACGCACGAACCCTGCTCTGCCGCGTGGCGGATCGCCATCAGGGTATCCATCGTCTCCCCCGACTGCGAGATCGCGATGACCAGGGTCTTGGAGTTGACCACCGGGTCGCGATAGCGGAACTCGTGAGCGAGCTCGACCTCCACCGGGATGCGGCACCAATGCTCGATGGCGTACTTGGCCACGTGGCCCGCGTACGCCGCCGTGCCACAGGCCACCACGATGATCTTGTCGATCGCGCGCAGCTGCGACTCCGGGATGCGCAGCTCGTCGAGGGTGAGGTGACCGTCCTGGAGGCGACCGCGCAGGGTCTCCTCCACCGCGGACGGCTGTTCGTGGATCTCCTTCTCCATGAAGGTGGCGTAGCCGCCGGTCACGGCGGTCTCTACGTTCCAGTCCACCTCGTAGGTCTCGTTCTCCACGGGCGCGCCGAGGAAGTCCGTGACCTCCACCTTGTCCGCCCACACGCTCACGATCTGGTCCTGGCCGATCGCGAGCGCCGTGCGCGTGCGGCCAACAAACGCGGCCACGTCCGAGCCGAGGAAGTTCTCGCCCTCCCCGATGCCGACGACGAGCGGGGAGTTGCGTCGGGCAGCCACCAGGCGGTCCGGCTGGGCCTGCGCCACGGCGACGATCGCGAACGAGCCGTCCAGCCGGGCGACGACCTCCCGCATGGCGGTGGTGAGGTCACCGTGCTCGGCCATGAGCGGGGCAAGAAGGTGGGCGATGATCTCCGAGTCGGTCTCGGAGGTGAAGACCTCGCCGGCGGCGATCAGTTCGGCGCGTAGCGCGCTGTGGTTCTCAATGATGCCGTTATGAACGATGGCGATGGTTCCGTCGGGCGACACGTGGGGGTGAGCGTTCGCGTCGGAAGGAGCGCCGTGGGTTGCCCAGCGAGTGTGGCCGATGGCGGAAACCGCCTCGGGAATTCCCCGTTGCTCAAGCTCATGTTTGAGGTTGGCCACGCGGCCAGCCTTCTTCACCGTGGTGATGCCATCTCCCACCAGCGCTATGCCAGCCGAGTCGTAGCCACGGTATTCGAGTCGGGTCAAGCCCTCAAGGACTGCCTCGATCGGTGTACGGGAGGACCTCTCGGGTCCGATATATCCAACGATTCCACACATGTAGAAAAACATACACTGTCGAAAAGTGTCGCGAAAAGATATCGGGCGAGGAAAAGGGCGCGCGGCGTGGCGGCGTCGTTGATCACCCGCGGCGTGCGAAAAGTGCCCGGCCAAGGCAGACTTGAGGAATGACTGATCTCCTCTCCCCGTACGTCTCCTTCACCCACGACGAGTGGGCGGAGCTCGCGGACAAAGCGCCGCTGCCCCTCACCCAGCATGACCTCGACCGGATCTCCTCCCTCGGCGACCCCATCGACCTGACCGAGGCGGACGCGATCTATCGGCCACTGTCCGCCCTCATGCAGACCTACGCCACCTATTCCGGCCGCCTCCTGAAGGAAACCAACGCCTTCTTTGGGCGCCAGGCCGAGCGAACGCCCTGGATCGTGGGGATTGCGGGCTCGGTCGCCGTCGGCAAGTCGACCGCGGCACGCCTCCTGCGCGAGTTGCTCTCGCGCTGGCCCTACACCCCCAACGTCGCGCTCGTGCCCACCGACGGTTTCCTCTACCCCAACTCGGTGCTCACCGAGCGGGGAATCATGGGGCGCAAGGGCTTCCCTGAGTCTTACGATCGGCGCGCGCTGCTCGACTTCCTCCAGCGCGTCAAGTCCGGCGCGGCCGAGATCGAGGTGCCCGTCTACGACCACATCGTCTACGACATCGTCGAGGGGGAGAAGATCGTGGTCAACAAGCCCGACATCCTCATCGTCGAGGGCCTGAACGTGCTCCAGCCCGCGCGCACCGACGCCAGCCAGCAGCTGGCCGTCTCCGACTATTTCGACTTCTCCATCTACCTCGACGCGGCCGAGTCCGACCTCGAGGAGTGGTACGTCTCCCGGTTCCGTTCGCTACGCTCCACGGCCTTTTCACACAAGGATTCCTACTTCCGCTCATACGCCAACCTCACCGACGAGGAGGCGAGCGCGACCGCGCACCAGATCTGGGCCTCCATCAACCTGCCCAACCTGCGCGAGAACATCGCGCCCACGCGCTCGCGCGCCACGGTCACCCTCACCAAGGGTCGCGACCACCGCATCGAGGCGATCCATCTTCGCAAGATCTAGCGCCGTCCCGGCCGCGGGCCTGGACGGCGGAGCATGCGGATGGGCGCCCCGGAGGAATTCCCCGGGGCGCCCACGTTGAGCGGTTAGAGCGCGAGGCGCGAGGCGACGACGGCCGCGAGGTTCTCGGCCACCCGGTCGGTCTGCTCCTGTGTCTGGGCCTCCACCATGACGCGCACGAGCGGTTCCGTACCCGACGCGCGCAACAGGACTCGGCCGGTCTGGCCCAGCTCGGCCTCCGCGGCGGCCACCTCGGAGGCGATCTCGTCCGTGCGGGTCTTGTCCACGTTGGGCACGTTGATGAGGCGCTGAGGCAGCTCGTGCACCCAGCTCACCGCGTTGTGTAGCGCCTCCTGCCGGCGCGCCACCTCGGAGGCGACGAGGACCGCGGTGAGCGTGCCGTCGCCGGTGGTGGCGTGGTTGAGGCTGATGACGTGGCCCGACTGCTCGCCGCCGAGCACGAAGCCGTTGGCGAGCATGTTCTCCAGCACGTAGCGGTCTCCCACGCCCGTGATCGCGTAGTCGATGCCCTTCTGATCCAGCGCGAGGCGAAGCCCCAGGTTCGACATGACGGTGATGACCAGCGTGTTACCCGCCAGCTCACCCCGATCCTTCATGGACTGCGCGAGCAGGCCCATGATCTCATCGCCGTTGACGAGCTTGCCGTTCGTGTCCACCGCAATGCAGCGGTCGGCGTCGCCGTCGAAGGCGAATCCCATGTCGGCGTCGGCGGCCTTAACCATCTGCTGAAGCCGGTAGGGGTGGGTGGAGCCGGCGTTGCGGTTGATGTTGCGCCCGTCCGGGCTGGCGTTAATGACGACGACGTCGGCGCCCAGCTCCTGGAATACCTTCGGTGCCACGCGGGAGGCCGCGCCGTTCGCGCAGTCGAGGACGATGGAAAGACCCGTCAGGTCTGCCCCCGCGGCGACGAGGTGGTCCATGTAGACGCGATCCGAGACCGCAGCCGATTCGTCGATCATGCCTACCTCGGCCCCTACCGGCCGCTCCCAGTCGGAGGACAGGGTGGCCTCGATGCGATCCTCGATCGCGTCGTCGAGCTTGAAGCCGTTGGCATTGATGAACTTGATCCCGTTGTCCGGCATCGGGTTGTGGGAGGCGGAGATCATCACGCCCAGGTCGTAGTTGCGGGCCGCGGTCAGGTAGGCGATGCCCGGGGTCGGGATCTCGCGCACGTGCTCCACATCCACGCCCGCCGAGGCCAGGCCGGCACCCACGGCGTGAGAAAGCATCGCGGAGGACTGGCGCGTGTCGCGCCCGATGATCGCCTTGGGGCGCCCCTCGGCCTCCTCGGCCAGTACGCGCGCTGCGGCCTGACCGAGCTGTAGCGCGAATTCAGGCGTGATCTCACGATTAGCGAGACCGCGCACACCGTCGGTACCAAACAAACGAGCCACGAGTTACTCCTTTACCATGGGCGTATGTGCCACTAATTATCGCACGCGCCCCGCCAGCGCCGGCGAAGGTAGCATCCTACTTTCGTGAGATAGCCTGCTTGTCCGACGAATAGGTTGGCCCCGCCCGTGCCGGGGAACCGGCGCGGGCGGGGCCAATACAAAGGGTGCGATTAACGCTTCGAGAACTGCGAGGCCTTACGTGCCTTCTTCAGGCCGGCCTTCTTGCGCTCGACGGCGCGGGCGTCGCGGGTGAGGAAGCCGGCCTTCTTCAGCGCCGGACGGTTTGCCTCACGGTCGATCTCGTTCAGCGCGCGCGAGATTCCAAGGCGCAGCGCGCCGGCCTGGCCGCTCGTGCCGCCGCCACGGATGCGGGCGATGACGTCGAAGCGACCCTTGAGGTCAAGCAGGGTGAACGGATCGTTGACGAGCTGCTGGTGCAGCTTGTTCGGGAAGTAGTCCTCCAGCGTGCGGCCGTTGATGGTCCACTGGCCGGTGCCAGGGACGAGGCGGACGCGGGCGATTGCTTCCTTGCGGCGGCCGAGACCGGCGCCGGGCGCGGTCAGGGAGGTGCCCTGGCCGGTCTGCTCCTCGGCAGTCTCGGTAGTGTACGAGCTCAGCTCCTCGAGCTCTTCAGTTTCGGTGGTCTGTGCCACGGTTCTCCTTAAGTAAAGTGGTTACTTGGCAGCCTTGAGCTCGTAGACCTCGGGCTTCTGAGCGGAATGCGGGTGCTCAGCGCCACGGTAGATCTTGAGCTTGCTCAGCTGCTGACGTCCGAGGGTGCCCTTGGGGAGCATGCCGGCAACGGCCTTGTAGATGGCGCGCTCAGGATTCTCCTCGAGAAGCTCTGCGTACGAGGTGGCCTTCAGCCCACCCGGGAAACCGGAGTGGCGGTAAGCCATCTTCTGCGTATGCTTCATACCGGTCAGAGCGACCTTGTCAGCATTGATGACGATGACGAAGTCACCCGTGTCAACGTGCGGAGCAAAAGTCGGCTTATGCTTCCCACGGAGCAAGGGGGCAACCTGGGCTGCCAGTCGGCCAAGGACGACATCGGTGGCGTCAATGACGTACCACTTCTTCTCGATGTCACCGGGCTTCGGTGTAAAAGTGCGCACTTGCGTAGCCTTTTCTACTCATGTTTGGCTAGCGGATGGCTTTGCCGCTACGTGCCAAATGGTCAGTTTCGCCGCCGTGCCGAGACGAGTGGGAAAAGCATCAGGGCACAACGACTTTTTATTGTAATCAGCGCACAAGATTTGCGTCAAAGGTGCGCGGCGCTGTGTGGCCAGTTCCACCAACGACGCCGCCACAGAAAGCCTGAACCTCATAGCGCCCAGGCTCGGATATGGAACGGGATTCTACATGGTCATGACACCTGCCGGACGAGGGCGGACACGGCCCTCGCCGCAACCCGTTCATGGTGTCCGACCCTTGGAAGGCTTCACCTTGGGGGGACGCTCAACATATACGATGCACGTGTGAAAGCACTAGTTATTCAGTCTGATTTCGGTTTGGATGACGGCGCGGTGGCCGCGATGTACGGCGTCGCCCTCTCCTGCGATTCCACCCTGCAGATTTACAACCTCACCCACAACATCCCGCCCTACAACATCTGGGAGGGCTCCTACCGCCTAGCCCAGACCATCGACTACTGGCCCGAAGGCACAGTCTTCGTCTCGGTGGTGGATCCGGGCGTGGGTTCGCAGCGCAAGTCCGTGGTGGCGAAGACGGCCACGGGGCACTACATCGTGACCCCAGACAACGGTACCCTCACCCATGTCTCGTCGATCTTCGGCATCACCGAGGTTCGCGAGATCGACGAGACTGCGAACCGACTGCGCGGCTCGGAGGCCTCATACACCTTCCACGGCCGCGACGTCTACGCCTATACGGGCGCCCGCCTGGCGGCCGGCAACATCTCATACCCGGAGGTTGGCCCCTCCCTTGACCCGACGCAGCTGACCCTCCTTCCGGTGAGCGAGCCAGTCATCTGCGAAGACTCCATCACGGGAACCATCGACGCACTCGACGTCCGCTACGGTTCGCTGTGGACCTCAATTACGCGCACCCAGTTCCTCGGGCTCGGTTTTAACTTCGGAGACCGCGTGCGCATGCACGTCATCCACGACGATCGCGTCGTCCACGCCAACCACGTCACCTACGTCCCATCCTTCGCCTCGGTCGAGGTCGGCGAATCCCTCGCCTACGTCAACTCGCTCGACCGTATGGCAGTGGCCATCAACCGCGGCTCCTACGCCCGTGCGTTCAACATCGGCACGGGCCCGGTGTGGCGGATCACGCTTTCCAAGCAATAAGGCATGCCGCCTCGACTACCCTCGCGGCACCAATCGAAAGAGAATACTCCCATGTCCAAGTTCACCAAGGTCTCCCCCGTCGTTCAGGTGGTGGCGATCGGCATCGGCGCCGCCCTGTTCTTCGTGCTCGGCCGCTTCGTGGCGATCCCGTCCCCGATTCCCAACACCACGATTTCCCCGCAGTACGCCGTGCTCGCCGTCCTCGCCGTCTTGTACGGCCCGGTCGTCGGCGCGCTGGCCGGATTCATCGGCCATCTGCTCATCGATGCCACCTGGGGCATCTGGCTTTCATGGGAACTCGCCACCCTCGTCTTCGGCTTGCTCATCGGTCTTTTCCTCGTGGGTAACCGCGTGCGCGAGGGCGACTTCGGGTCGAAGGCCCTGCTCCGATTCAACCTCGGAGTCGTCGTGGCTCATGCCGTCGCATGGCTGGCCGTGGCACCAATCGGTGACATCCTCATCTACTCCGAGCCCTCCTCGAAGGTTTTCACGCAGGGCGCCTTCGCCTTCGCGTCAAACTCCGTGACCACCTGCGTGCTCGGCACCCTCATCCTCGTCATCTACGCGCGTACCCGCACCGGCTCGGGTACGCTGCGCCAGGAGGCCTAGCACCTTGCCCCGACCGCTCATCGAGATCAAGAACCTGACCTTCCAATACAAGAGCCAGGCGGAGCCCACCCTGCGTGGGGTCTCTCTGACGATTGAGGAGGGGGAAAAAGTCGCGATCGTCGGGCGGTCGGGGTGCGGCAAGTCCACGCTCATCAACGTGCTGAACTCCTTGGCCTTCAGCCATTTCGATGGCCGCGTGGTCGAGGGTTCGGTCTCGATCGCGGGCCTTGACCCGTCGTCGGCAAGCCTCGTGGAGGTCTCACGCCACGTCGGCACCGTCCTCCAGGACTGTTCTACGCAGTTCGTGGGCCTGACCGTAGCCGAGGACATCGCCTTCTCACTCGAGAACCAGATGGTTCCCCAAGATCTCATGGGCCCGGCCGTGTTCGAGGCCGCCTCGCGCGTGGGTATCGAGGGGCATCTCGACTCCGCCCCGCAGGACCTCTCCGGTGGGCAGAAGCAGCGCGTGGCGATGGCCGGCGTGCTGGTCGACGACGTCGACATCCTCCTCTTCGACGAGCCCCTCGCCATGCTCGACCCCGCCTCGGGGCGTGCCACCATTGAGCTCATCGACCGCCTCAACGGCGAGGGGACGACCGTCATCATCATCGAGCACCGCCTGGAGGAGGTGCTCCATCGCCCAGTCGACCGCATCATCCTCATGAACGACGGCGAAATCGTGGCCGACCTCCCGCCCGACGCGATGGTCGCCTCCGGCCTGCTCGAGGCCAACGGTATCCGCCCACCCTTGCACGCCACGGCGCTACGGTACGCCGGAATCGACGTAACGCCTGAGATTCACCCCTCCAACGTCGCGCTCACCGCTCTTTCCGCCGACGCCGTCGCCCGGCTCGCGGCATTTGCGGCTAGTACCGTCGACGAGCCTCACGCCGAGACACGCCCGAATGCGATAGACGTCGCGAACGTCTGTGTCGCTTACGAGCGCGGCGGTGACCTCGCTGACGTGAGTGTGCTCGAGAACCTCTCCACGACGATTACGGAAGGCTCGATGGTTGGGATCGTCGGGTCGAATGGTGCGGGCAAGTCCACGCTGGCCCGTGCGGTCGCCGGATTCGTCAAGCCGACCGGCGGCACCATTCTTATTGGCGGGCAGGACGCGGCGCAGTGGTCGCTGGCCCAGCACGGTGAGCGCGTGGGCTTCGTTCTTCAGGAGCCGGGCCAGATGCTTTCTAGCGCGTTCATCCGCGAGGAGGTCGAGTTGGGCTTGCGCGCCCGCGGCATGTCTGAGGAGGAGATCGCCAAGCGCACCGACCACGCGCTCAAGGTGTGCGGGTTGTGGCCCTTTAGATCCTGGCCAGTTGCAGCGCTCTCGCACGGCCAGAAGAAGCGCGTGACGATCGCTATCATGCTCGCCCTCGGCCCGGAAATCCTCATCCTCGACGAGCCCACCGCCGGCCAGGATTTCCGCCATTACACGGAGTTCATGGACTTCCTCGCCGAGCTCAACGACTCTGGCACGACCGTCATCCTCATCACCCATGACATGCACCTCGCGCTCGATTACACCGAGCGCACGCTCGTCATCTCCGAGGGCAAGATCATCGCCGACGCACCACCCTCAGTGGTCCTCACCGACCCCGACGTCACCGCCCGAGCCGACCTCGTCACCACCGGGCTCTATACCCTCGCCGAGCGTTACGGCCTCGACGCCGAGGCGCTCGTGCGCAAGTTCATCGAGGTCGACCGCGACCGGCGTAGCGAAACCCGAGCGGCCGTGACCGAGGCCGAGGACGCGGCTGGCACCGACGGCGTCGTGAACGGAGGCGCACGTGGCTAACTCGATCCTGGGCTACATTGAACGCACCAGCCCGATCCACCGCCTCACCGGCACCGCGAAGCTTCTCATCGTCATCGCGCTCATCGTGGCGGCAGCGATGACGTTCGACGTGCGCCTGCTCGTGGCGCTGGCCGCCATCAATATCGGCATGTGGGTGGCAGCACGGCTCAAGTTGCGCGACATGCAGGTGGTCATCACCCTCATCTTCGCCTTCATGGTGCTCAACAACCTCCTCATCTTCCTGTTTGCGCCCATGTACGGCACGGAGCTGTTCGGCACCACCCACATGATCGTCGACGGCCCGGGCCGATGGGATCTCACGCAGGAGCAACTCTTTTACCAGAGCCTTGTCACGCTGAAATATTTCGCGGTCCTGCCCGCGGTCCTCACCTTCGTGGGCACAACACCGCCGAGCGAGTTCGCAGCCTCGCTCAACAAAATCGGGGTCCCCTACCGCTTTGCCTATGCCGTTGCCCTCGCCCTGCGCTTCATCCCGGATATCCAACGAGAGTTCACCACGATATCCCTCGCCCAGCAGGCTCGCGGCCTCGACATTTCGCGCAAGGTCGCCCTGACCACGCGCGTACGAAACGTCTCGCGCATCCTTATGCCGCTCCTCCTCGGCACCTTCGACCACATCGAGTCCATCGCGGCCGCGATGGAGCTGCGCGGATTTGGGCGTGAGAAAAAGCGCACGTGGATCTCCGCGCGCAACATGTTGGTGGGCGACTGGGCGGTCGTGGCCCTCAGCGGCGTCGTCGTCGCCGCCGCGGTCGCACTGGTTCAGATCAACGGCGGGCGTTTCTGGAATCCGTTTATCTAGCCTCCGGCCCCGTCCAGATCCTGAGAAGCTACGCCCGCATATTACGAACCGGGGTGCTGGACCGATAGTGTCAGGAAATCGGCGAACGCCGAGACCACGGGCACCGATGAGAAAGGCTCGATATGAGTGCACAGACCAAGCCAAAAAAGGGGCTGATGGATCGCTTCCTCAACTTCGTCGAATGGTCGGGAAACCGCCTTCCCGATCCCATCATCATCTTCTTCAGCCTCTGCGTGGCCGTCCTCGTCCTGTCGGCCATCGCCGGCCTCACGGGCTGGTCTGCGGTCCACCCCGGCACCGGCGAAACCCTCACGGCGGTCAACCTCCTCACGGTCGACGGCATGCGCATCGTCGTCGGCGATAGCGCGAAGACCTTCGGATCCTTCGCGCCCTTGGCCGTGGTCCTTATCGTCATGCTGGGTATCGGCGTCGCCGAGCGATCGGGATGGTTCCAGGTTGCCCTCCACCGCGCGGCCTCCTCGGCCCCGAAGGTCCTCATCATCCCGACGATCGCCTTCCTCGGGCTGCTGGGAAACATCGCCGGCGACGCCGCCCCGATCGTCCTCCCGCCGCTGTCAGCGATGATTTTCCTCGGCATGGGGTGGCACCCGCTCGCCGGCGTCGCGCTCGCCTACGCGGCCGCTACCGGCGGCTTCGCCGCGAACCTCATGCTCGGCATGTCGGACGCGCTCGTGCAGGGCTTCACGCAGCCCGCCGCCGAGCTCATCGACCCAACGATCCAGACCAACGTGGCCATGAACTGGTACTTCATCGCCGCCTCCGTCGTCGTCCTGCTACCGGTCCTGTGGGTGATCACCACCAAGGTCACGATGCCGCGTCTGGGCGCCTACGACCCCGCAGAGGGCGCCGACATCGACACCGCCCCGGTGGATGTGACCGAACGGCAGCGCAAGGCCAACCGCTGGGCCTTCATCTCGATCCTCATCTTCGTCGTTGCCATCGTCGCCATCTGCATCCCGGGCAACTCCTTCATGCGAAACGCCGAGACGGGCTCCCTGACGACAGCCTCCCCGCTCATGAACGGGATCGGCCTGCTCATCGCGATCTTCTTCTTCATCCCCGGCCTGGTCTACGGCCTCATCGCCGGAACGATCAAGGAATCGCGTGACGTGACCCGCATGATGACCGAGTCGATGGCGCAGATGGCATCCTTTATCGTCATCGTCTTCTTCGCCTCCCAGATGCTCTCCTACATCACCGCCTCCCAGATGGGCGCGATCCTGGCGATCAAGGGCGCGGAGCTCCTCCAGGGCTCACACGGCGTGGTGCTGATCATTGGCATCATCGCCATTTCGGCCTTCATCAACATCTTCATCGGCTCGGCATCGGCCAAGTGGGCCATCCTCGCCCCGATCTTCGTACCGATGGTGATGGTATTGGGCTACCACCCGGCCTTCACCCAGATGATCTATCGCATCGGCGACGCCATCACGAACCCGATCACTCCGATGTTCCCCTACTTCGCCCTCGTCCTCGCGGTGGCTCAGCGCTACCAGAAGAAGCTCGGCATGGGGACCTTCATCGCCACGCTCTTGCCCTACTCTATTGCGCTCGGCATCGTGTGGACCCTGCTGATGATCATCTGGTACCTGCTCGGCTTCCCGGTGGGCGTGGAAGGCCCGATCTACCTCAGCTAAGGTCGGATAAGAACCTATCGAGGAACAACAATGAGTGATACTGAACCATATGTGCACGACATGATCGCGTGGCGCAGGCACCTGCACGCCCACCCCGAGGCCTCCTTCGAGGAGCACGAGACCGTGAGGTATCTACGCGAGGTGCTCTCCCGGCGCGCCCCGCACGCGCAACTGTCCAACCCGACGCCGACATCGCTCATCGCGGTGTTCGACACCGGGCGCCCCGGGCCGAAAATCGGCCTGCGCACGGACATCGACGGGCTGGTCATGGACGAGGATCGCCCCGACCTCGACTTCGCCTCCAAGATCCCCCACCGCATGCACGGCTGCGGGCACGACGGGCACATGTCCGTCGTGCTCTCCGCCATGGCGTGGGTGGAGGACCACCTAGGAGAGCTTGACGGGACGATCGTGGGGATCTTCCAACACGCCGAGGAGACCCCTCCGGGCGGCGCGAAGGAGATGGTCGCCACCGGCCAGTTCAACGACTTCGACTACATTTTCGGCTTCCACCTGTGGGCCACCGTCCCCGTCGGACTCGTCGACATCAAGGACGGGCCGGCGTCGGCAAACTCGGACCTGTGGACGATGACCTTCACGGGTCAGGGCGCCCACGCCTCCACCCCGGAGTCCGCCGTCTCGCCCGTCATTGCAGCGACGACGATGGCCAACCAGCTCCTCTCCATCGCCGCCACCCGCGTCGATGGCCGCCAGCCCGCCGTCGTCACCACCACCTTCATGGAGGCCGGCACCGCCGACGCCCTCAACGTCATCCCGCCCACGGCCCGCATCGGCGGCGTCGTGCGCACGCACAAGGACGAGGTCCAGGCCCGGGTGCGCTCCGTCATGGAGGACCTGTGCGCGGGTATGGAACGGGCCAACCCTGGCCTCGCCATCGACCTTGACTACCTCGTGGGCTACCCCATGACGTGGAACGACCCGGCGCGCACGGCGATCGTGCGCGAGCTCGCCGAATCACACTGGCCGGGCAAGGTCATCGCGGATGAGGCCATGTTGGGCGGGGAGGACTTTGCCGAGTTCTCCCGCGTCGCGCCGGCCACGTACGTGTTCGTCGGCGCCGGAAACCCCGAGAAGGGCTTCGACGCCGGCCACCACAATCCGCGCTTCGGCTTCGACGAGGACGCCCTCGAGATCGCCCTGCAGCTGTGCATCGACGTCGTGAAGAATCGCGAACGCCTCGCCAAGGCCTAACGCCTCGCGCTCTCACCCGGCGACGCGGTGACGCGGCCCCGACTTACACCTGAGTGGTGGTCGGGGCCGCGTTCATGTCCCTCTGTTCCCACTGCGTGAGCGCGATCTGGCGCAGTACCTTGCACGTGTGATCGATGGTGTCGGACTGCCGCGAGCGTGCCGCGGAGACGCATAAGACGAGCCGGCGGGTGCCGAGGCCCGTCAGCATCCGCACCTTCACGCCGTCGGGAAGCGTACCCAGCCCGAGCTTGGGCAAGACCGCGATGCCGAGTCCGGTGGCGACCATGTGCAGCGCGACGTCGTAGTCTTCGTAGACGTACTTGCTCGACGTCGTGAACCCCCACTGTTGTGACAGGCGCGTCGTGGCGATCCCGGCGGCGGTGTCCGGGTCGACCCCGAGCCACGTTTCGCCGGCGAGCTCGCGGGGGTCGCTCGGATCGGGGTACGTGGAGGGGTAGACCATGTACCACGGTTCTTGCAGGAGCGGCGCCACATTCACCCCGCGCGGTCCGCGGGGGATCTCGGAGTCGTACTCGAGCACGGCGATATCGGCCCGGCCGCGGCGGACGGCCGCCAGCGCGGCGTCGGCGGTGGACTCACGCAGGTGAAGATCGATGCCGGGGGCCCGCTCGGCGAAGATGTCGAGGTTGGGTAGGACGAGGCCGCGGATGACGGTCTGGAACGAGGCTAGGCGAACGATTCCCGTGGGCACGCCGTCGGCCTCGAGCAACTCGCGGACGGTGCGATCGAGTTCACTTTCGATGCGTTCCGCTCCGGCGACGACGATCTTACCCGCCTCCGTCAGCACCGCCCCGGAGTGGGTGCGCACAAGAAGTTCGGACCCGCATTC
The DNA here is from genome assembly GCA_022783305.1 of Trueperella sp. GTDB lineage: Bacteria > Actinomycetota > Actinomycetes > Actinomycetales > Actinomycetaceae > Trueperella > Trueperella abortisuis. The sequence continues at coordinate 17,951 of JALEWQ010000043.1, forward strand.
CCGCTCCAGCTTGCGGATTTGCTGGCTTACGGCGGAGGGTGAAACTCGCAGGGCGTCGGCCGCCGCCTGGATGCCGCCCTCCCTCGAGACGGCCAAGAGAAAGTCAAGACGTTGTACCGAAATTGCCATGAAGTAAAACTTAATCCCAACTCCAGTTTATTTCAATTGTAATTAACTTTTTGCGGCATCAGAATGGGGCCGTGAACGAAACGATGCAGGCCCTCGCTCAGGGCATGGGATGGCTGGGAGCCGCGCTATACCTCGGTGGATACTACCTCGTATCCACCGGCAAGCTCGCGGCCGATTCACTGCGCTACCAGTTCATGTGCATCAGCTCGGGCCTGTTCATGGTCATCCTCGCCTCGGCCACCGGGGCCTGGCCCTCGGTCTTCTCCAACGCCATGTTCACCCTCATCGGCCTCTACGTGGTGCTGACCGTCAAGCGGGCCTACCTCAAGCAGCTCATCGCCACGAAGGCTCACCGCACGATGGCGGCCCACGGCGCGCACCGGGATACGGCCGCTCTTTCCCCGACGGCCTCCGGTGCCGACGCGCGGATTAACTTCAGCTACGTCGACGAGGTGATGGCCGCCCGCTCCCTCGCCAGATAGGGACCGCGGCGGGCAAGACGTGCGATAACGGACGATCGCAACGAAAGAGCGGCGAGTAGACATACTCGCCGCTCTCTTTTCGCCCCGCGCCGTTTCCCTGACGGTTACCACCAAACCTTCGCAGCATTGGTGCCCGCCCGAACGATGGCGCGCGGCGAAGATTGCCCTTAGGCCTCGACGATGTCGAGAACCTCGTACGGATCGCGAAGCGCCGGATCGTACAGGGCGCGCTCATAGCCCTCGTTGTAGAACAACGGGCTTCCCACGATGATGTCCGCGGTCGCGCGGTTCATCGCCACGGGAATGTTGTACTGGGTGGCCAGGCGCAGCAGCGCCTTCACGTCGGGATCGTGGGGCTGAGCCGCCTCCGGATCCCAGAAGAAGAACATCGCGTCCAGGCGATTCTCGACGATGCGTGCGCCGATCTGGGCGTCTCCGCCCTTGGGGCCCGACTTCAGGATTTCGACGTCGAGGCCGGTCTCATTGCGAATCAGAGTCGCGGTGGTACCCGTACCACACAGGATGTGCTCCTTCAGCACGGGGTAATTGTACTGAGTCCACTCCAGAAGCTCTTGCTTCTTGCGATCGTGTGCGACCAATGCAATTCTCATCTGACACCTCCTAGGATGTCACTCATGCGGCAGGCTGCCGCGCTTTCCCGCCCGGGATACCCCGGGCAGAACGAAGCCCCTTGGCCTTCCGACCAAGGGGCTCCCTTGCGTGGTCAACGCTAACAGCACGGCGGCCCGAGCGGAAGTGGAAAAACTGTGAGGCTAGCCTCGGTAGCGGCGCGTCAGGCGCGCCTGCTCACCGTATCGCTCGGCGTCCGGATAGCCGATCTCCTCAAGGGTGAGGGGGTGGGGCGGGGCGACGACGACCTCGCCGTTGCGCACCGCTTCTTCCAGGCGCGCGGCCGGCCAGCCCTCGTCGCGCGCGCCGCGCCCGACCTCGATGAGGGTACCCATGAGCGTGCGCACCTGCGAGTGGCAGAACGCGTCGGCCTTGGCGCTGCCGACAATCATCCCGTCCTCGCGCGCGAAGTCTAGCTCGAGGAGGGTACGCACCGTCGAGGCCCCCTCGCGCGGCTTGCAGAAGGAGAGGAAGTCGTGCTCGCCCAGCAGGGTCTGCGCCGCCCGGTTCATCGCGTCGACGTCGAGAGCGTAATTCAGCCAGAGCACGTCGCGGCGACACGGGTTCCAGGAGGCGACCCCGTCGGCGATCCGGTAGCTGTATCGCCGCCACAGCGCGGAGAACCGGGCGTCGAAGTCGTCCGGGACCGCCCGCGCGTTCGTCACCACGACGTCGGTGTAGCCCGGCGCCCCACCGGCGCGCCGCGCCGTGATCGCGTTGACCTTCGCCACGAGCGCCTCGCCCGGGGTGCGGCTTGATCGGCCGGGCAAGGCCTCCCATGCCGCGGGCTCGACGTCGAGGTGCGCGCACTGGCCGGCGGCATGCACCCCGGCGTCGGTGCGGCCCGCCACCGTCAGCGCCACCTCCTGGCGCAGGATCATCGCCAGCGCCGACTCGAGCTCACCCTGAACCGTGCGCAGGCCGGGCTGGGCGGCCCAGCCGTGGAAGCCGGCGCCGTCGTAGGACAGATCGATGCGAATCCTCATGCCCTCCAGCCTACGGGGCTGAGGCGGCCGGTCGAAATTATCGAATGTCCTTACTTTTGCGCTACCGTCTAAGTATGGACGCGTCCCCTCTTTTCACCCTCGCCGTCGACTGCGGTGGAGGCGGCATCAAGTCCTGCGTCCTCGACGCGGGTGGGTTCCAGCGTAGCGACGTCGTGCGCACCCCTGTCCCCTATCCCTTCTCCCCCGAGGATCTGCTGCAGGTTATCGAGCGCCAGCTGGCCGAGCTCGGCGAGCCGCACTTCGATCGGGTGACGCTTGGCATGCCTGGCATGATCCGCCACGGCGTGGTGGTCTACACACCGCACTACATCCGCCGCGCCGGCCCCCACACTCGCATTCTTCCCAACCTCGAGCACGCCTGGACCGGGCAGGACATGCAGACCGCGCTCGAGTCGCGCTTCGACACCCCGGCGCTCGTGCTCAACGACGCCGAGGTCGCCGCCGCCGGCATCGCCTCCGGGAAGGGCCTCGAGCTCGTCCTCACCCTCGGAACCGGATTGGGATCGGCCTTCCTCGATAACGGCGTGCTTGCCCCCCACCTCGAGATCTCCCACGCCACGGTGCGCTGGGGGCTCACCTTCGACGACATCCTCGGTGAGCACGAGCGCGTCCGCCTTGGTGATTCCGCCTGGTCGCGGCGCGTGGCCAAAGCCGTCGAGACCCTCTGGCCCGTCTTCCGTTGGGACTCCCTCTACATCGGGGGAGGCAACGCCGCCCGGGTGACCGCCTCCGTGCGCGCCCGGATGCCGCAGGCCACCTGGGTGCCCAACATGGCCGGCATGGCGGGGGGCGTGCGCGCCTGGTCGATGGTCAATAGGTAGCACCCGACCTCGTCAATCCGCACCCGACGTCGTAGGCACTGTGGGCGACCACACCGTGAACATGTTGCATACTTATTCGCTCGAGCGCATATACTCGTGATAGCGCCAGGCAGGCGCAACAACGTTCTACGGAGGAATCATGAAGCGCACGATCTCGGCCATCGCAGCCGCCACCCTTGCACTCACGCTCGCGGCCTGTTCGAACGACGACGCCACCACCGATACCACCACCGGCAGCGACAAGCTCGCTACCGACCTGTCGTCCATCACCAAGGACGAGAAGATCGCCGCCATGGTCCCCGACGCAATCGCCGCCGATGGCAAGCTCGTGGTTGGCACCAACATCTTCTTCGCCCCCGCCGAGTTCTACGCCTCCGACGGCGTCACCCCCCTCGGCTACGACATCGACATGGGCAACGCCATCGGCAAGATCCTCGGCCTCGAGGTCGAATTCCAGCAGGCCGAGTTCGCCTCCATCATCCCCGGCATGGGTTCGCGCTATGAGGTCGGCATCGCCAACTTCACCATCAACGCCGAGCGCGAAGAGGTAGTCGACATGATCGCATACCTCCAAGCGGGTTCCGCCTGGGCCGTCCCCGCGGGCAATCCGACCGGCTTCGACCAGACCAAGCCGTGCGGCAAGGTCGTCGGTGTCCAGACCGGCACCTACCAGGAGGAAGTCCTCACCGACATGAACGCCAACCAGTGCAAGGACAACCCGATCCAGATTCAGTCCCTGTCCGAGCAGTCCGCCGTCACGCTACGCGTCGCCTCCGGCCAAGTCGATGCCATGTACACCGACTCCCCCGTCGCCGACTACGCTATCTCACTCAACGAGGGCAAGATCGAACGCATTGGCGAGGTCGAAGACTCGGCTTCCTACGGCATTGTCACGACCAAGGACAACCCCGAACTCACCGCCGCCATCCAGGCCGCCCTCCAGAAGCTCATGGACGACGGCGAGCTGACCAAGATCTTCAACACCTGGGGCATCTCCGAGGGCGTGGCCGGCGAGGCCGTGCTCAACCCCGCCGCCTAACCGGGCACCGGCCGCGGCGCGAACGCCGCGGCCTACCGCTCGCCCACTAGCCCATGCCGGCCCGCCCGGCCCGCCCGAGAAAGCTCACCCATGCCACGCGAAAACATCGAAATCATCGACGCCGTCCCGGTCCGGCACTGGGGGCGCATCATCTCAGCCGTCATCGTTGGCATCTTCGCCCTGATGATTATCAACGTGCTCATCACCAACCCCAACTGGCACTGGGACGTGGTGTGGGACAACCTCTTCCGCCCCGAGGTCATCCGCGCGGTGGGGTGGACGCTCGCACTCACGGTGGGCGCCATGGTGCTCGGCATCATCCTCGCCGTGACCATGGCCGTCATGCGCCGCTCACACAACCCGGTGTTGCGCTGGGTGGCGATGGCCTACATCTGGTTTTTCCGCGGCACCCCAATCTACACCCAGCTCATCTTCTGGGGCCTGATCGGCACGCTCTTCACCACTATCACGGTGGGCATCCCGTGGACGGGGATCGACTTCTTCACCATCAACCCCAACCGGCTCGTGCCCGGCGACCTCCAGCGGACCATGTTCATCTACGCCGTGCTCGGCCTAGGTCTGAACGAGGGCGCCTACCTGTCCGAGATCGTCCGCTCCGGCCTCAACTCCGTCGACGCCGGGCAGGAGGAAGCCGCCAAGGCGCTCGGCATGTCGCGCGGCCAGGTGCTCCGCCGGATCGTCTTCCCGCAAGCCATGCGCGTCATCATCCCGCCCACGGGCAACGAGACGATCTCCATGCTCAAGACCACCTCGCTCGTCTCCGCCGTCCCCTTCACCCTCGACCTGACCTACGTCACCAACGCCCTCGGCTTCGCCTCGCTTCGTCAGATCCCGTGGCTCCTCATCGCCGTCATCTGGTACCTCGCCATCACCTCAATCCTCATGGTCGGCCAGCACTACATCGAGGCCTACTACGGGCGCGGGGTCAAGGACGGCGACGTCGATCGTCTCTCCCGCCGGGCGAAGGCCAAGCAACGTCGCTCACGCCAGGCCGCAATCAACGCCGCCGGCACCACCACCGACGACCCGATGATCGAGTACACGCCCTAGACATCGCGTCCCACCCTCCACGACTTTGCGAAACGAGAAAACAATGAACAACATGGTTGAGGTCCGCGACGTCCACAAGTTCTTCGGCGACCTCCACGTCCTGAAAGGCGTCAGCTTCGACGTCCCGCGCGGCTCGGTCACCACCATCCTCGGCCCCTCCGGCTCCGGCAAGTCCACCATCCTGCGCTGCATCAACGTGCTGGAGAAGATCCAAGCCGGGTCAATCGTCGTCGACGGGCAGCTCATGGGATATCGCAAGGTGGACGGCAAGCTCCATGAGCTCACCGAGAAGCAGGTGGCGGCCCAGCGCACCCAGATCGGGATGGTCTTCCAGCGCTTCAACCTCTTTCCCCACATGACCGCGCTTGAAAACGTCATGGAGGCACCCATCCAGGTCAAGGGCATAGAGAAGGGGGCCGCCAAGAAACGCGCCGAGGAGCTTCT
>JALEWQ010000054.1 GCA_022783305.1 Trueperella sp.
CGCATAGGCGGGTCTTTGATGATCTTCTCGGGCGTGATTTCACCGCGGCCAGGCCTAACGAGAAGCTTGTCGGGGACATTACGTATCTTCCCCTTGCCGGGCAGAAAAACATGTATCTAGCTACTGTGATTGACTGCTTCTCCCGGAAACTGGTCGGTTTTGCGATTGCAGATCACATGCGTGTTGAACTCGTCGAGGAGGCATTACTGATGGCCGCAGGCCAGCGAGGATCCTTGCGTGGAGCGATTTTCCATTCTGATCATGGCAGTGTATACACCTCCTCTGTATTTCAAGAAACATGCCGCCAGTTGGGAGTACAACAATCCATGGGAGCTGTTGGCAGTAGTGCCGATAACGCGTTGGCAGAGTCATTTAACGCAACGCTCAAACGAGAAGTTCTCCGAGATGCGAAGGTGTTTCCCAACATGCTCTCCTGCCGCCGGCAGGTCTTTGCGTGGTGTGCTCGGTATAACACGAAACGATTGCACACCTGGTGCAAATACCAGGCCCCCGACACCTTCGAACACCACGCGTCAGCTACACTCGACCTTGCAGCATAAACACCACACCCATGTCCACTTTCCGGGGGTCGGGCCCGAGAACTTCACTGCGGGTAGTGCACAAGAAGTAGCAGACTTAGCTCTTGCAGCTGTTGATTATGTGCAAGATTCTAATCTCACTGAACCATCTCTCCAGCAAACTACTCTTGTACCTGAAAATGATGACCCTGTATTATTACCAGTTCACACCGACAATTCCCAGCAAGTCGAGGATAAACTTATCTACACAGATGTAGGTAACGATGTTGACATGATGTACCAGAAATACAATGGTGGAGAGCAAATTGTCACTGTCTTAAGTTCCAATCAAGCCCCTACACAGCAAGTATATGATCTTGATTTACCCGAAGGTGCAAGCCTTGAGCTACTAGCTGACGGATCGATCAACATATACGCCGAGGTGGTCGAAACCGTGCCACTTGCCGGTGAAGACGAACGTATCGAGCGAGATGTAGCACGTGCGCTTGGAACAGATAACGTGACTTTTGAGGATTTGGAACACCTAACCGATGCTCAGATCGATGCTCTTGCTAACATACCTGATGCAGATACCTCACAAGATACTGTTAAGCAATCAATAGGTACAATCAAAAAGCCGTGGGCTATTGATGCGACAGGCGAAGTACTCGAAACCTATTTTCAAATTGACGGCACACAACTTACCCAGGTTGTGCTAACTAACGAGGAGACAATATTTCCCGTTGTGGCGGATCCGAATGTGGTGTGGTGGGTCAGGCAAGCAGCTTCTTGCCTCGCAGGAACTGCTACGCTAGTTGCGTTTGGTCCTGCAAAAGTCGCTACAGTATCCGCCAAAGTGTACAAGATATTAAAAGCTGGAAAGACAATGAAGCTCCGTGCTGCTTTGGCAAACTGGAACTATCTTGGGAAAACAAATAGTGCACGCTTTGCAGCACTCGTCAAGCACGTGAAGAATTTTGCTGGGAACATTATTTCTACCAAAGGGAATTTCAAGTTAGCGTGGGCTCGGATGTCAACCACAAAAGCAGGAGATCAGGCAAAGAAATTTATGATAAACTCCGGGTCGACAGTTATCGATCTTATAGGTTTACGTGCTTGCTACAACATCTATAAAGAGATTTCCTGAATTCTGAAAGACGCTCTTATGTTTGATTTTCTAGACAATCCCATTGTTTTTGCATTTGCTTCTTTAGCAATCACCTTCGGATCACTTTTTATGGTTTATTTGGAAATGCCTCCGAAGGTTGTCAAAAAGACCGGCAGGACTCGAACCCCAGGTGAACGACTATCTGATCTTAGTCGAAATGGCAAGGTGTTTCTGTTTGTCTTCATAGTATCAGCGGTAGGCTCAATCGCTTCCATTATCGATGTTTTCATCACCTAGTTGTACTTCCCATGGAGGTTGTGAACGGTTGAGGTAGGTGAAGGCCTCCGGGAAGAATATGGGTTATAGAGAAATATCCAATACTGACCAGGAGGCCTTCATGACTCATCCTAACGCACCCTTGACCCCGGAAGGGCGTCGTCGTCTGGCTGTGCTTGTCGTTGAGGAAGGATGGCCGCTACGGCGTGCCGCAGAGTGTTTTCAGTGTTCGGCCGGAGCTTGTCAAGTTTGTTGTGTATGAAGGGGTTGTTTATAGGTAGGGGTTCATGCGGTCGGGGTAGGCCGCGGCTAGTTGGGCCAGGGCCTGTTTCCAGTTCGTTGTCACCTGCCCTTCGATTAGTCGACCCGCGCCTTTACGCTCTGCGGCGGCTTTGCCTTGGTCTTTGGCTCGCTGACGGGCTCGGGTGTCTTCGATATCGCAGATGGCTAGCCATAATAGTTTGACCACCGCCTCATCGGTAGGGAATTGGCCGCGATTCTTCGTCACCTTACGCAGCTGATAGTTCAACGACTCTATAGCGTTAGTCGTGTAGATGACCTTGCGTAACGCGGGTGGGAACTGTAAAACGGGGTGAAGCGCTCCCACGCGTTTTCCCAGGTCGCAACCGCTGAGGGGTATTTTTTACCGAGGTTAGAAGCAGCGAAGGCCTCGAACGCGCTGCGAGCTGCCTGCTCGCTAGAGGCAGTGTACATCGTCTTCAACGAGGCCGAGACGGCCTTGCGATCCTGGTAGGCCACGAACCGATTCGCGGCCCGGATCAGATGAACAACACAGGTTTGGACCAGCGAGTTAGGCCAGGTGGCCTCGATAGCCTCAGGCAAGCCCATCAGCCCATCACAGCACACGATCAGCACATCGCGAATACCCCGGTTAGCCAGCTGGGCACACACGGAAGCCCAAAATGACGCTCCTTCATTATCGTCGACCCAGATACCCAGCACGTGCTTGATACCCTCCAAATCGACTCCCACCGCGATATGAGCAGCTTTAGAGCGCACTCGGCCTTGATCACGGACCTTAACCCGGATCGCATCAAGATAGATCACCGGGTAGAACTCTTCCAAGGGACGCTCCTGCCAGGTGGTCACCGACTTTAAGACCGCGTCAGTAATAGTCGAAATCGTCTCATGCGACAGCTGCGTCCCGATCGTTTTAGCTAAATGATGCTGGATATCACGGATCGTCATTCCCCCGGCATACAGGCTGATAATCATCTGATCCAGCCCACCGAGGCGCCGTGACCCCTTCGGCACCAGCCTAGGGGTAAACGAGCCTTCACGATCCCGAGGAATCGTTAACTCAATATCCCCAACCTCGCTCGCCACAGTCTTGGTATACGAGCCGTTACGCGCATTAACAGGCCGATCCGTTTCAGCCTTAGCCTGCCGATCGCGAGGCTCATATCCCACGTGTGAGGTCATCTCAGCTTCCAAGCCGCGCTCCAAGGCTTCCTTAATCAGCGCCGGGATCATACCCCCATCACCAGTCAGCTCGATCTGGCCCGAATCAATGCGAGCAAAAAGATCGTCTAAAGCACCACTAGCCTTCAGCTCAGCAACAACATCAGCGCCAGCCGGGCGGGTCTTCTCATCACGTGTCATAGTCATAATCGAATCCTTTCATCAGATCCTCATACACAAACAATCTGACACGCTCGACAAAATCGTCTCATCGGGGGTGTGCACCTCGATGTCATCTAGCATGCGGCATTGAGTGGCGCTGCTGTCATGGGCGAGGCGGTACTGCGCGAGAAGCGCCTTGAGGTCATGGTCGACTGACGTGGTCTGAGCGAGCACGTAGTCAGCGAACTTTTGTTTGCTGCCGCGTACCCCATTAAACGCAAATGGCATCTGTAAGCGCAGATCCTGTGTGACGCTCCAGCACTGTTCTTCAAACGCTGAGCGCAGTTGGGTGAGTTTCTTCCCAATCTCGATTGCTTCCTGCCCAAGCGCTTCAGCCTCATCATCGGCCTGCTGCTGTTTTGTGCGTAGCTCAGCGACTTGCCGGTTGATTTCATTGTTTTCCTCGCCCAGGGTGAAAACACCGGCAAGCCCATCAAGTCGGCTGATGTTACGGCTAATGAAGTCCCGGTTGAACACTCGCACCGGCATGCCGGCCTGCGCGCTTCCACCGTGCCATGTCACGCCTGAACCCTCACCTAGCACCCTGGCGATAGTGCTCTTACCAGTCCCGTTCTTGCCGAAGATGAAGTTAATGTAGGTAGGCCTGATTTCCTGGCCGGTGAAGGTGGCCTGGTTGAGAGTGATGCGCTCGATGGCGGCGGTCATCTTGTCACTGCGAGCGCTCATTGTTTGGCCTCCAAGTCCAGTCGCCCTTCACGCACCCACCGGTCCACTTCAGAGAGCTTGAACTTGTACATCTTGCCGACCCGGTAGGCAGGCAAAAGCCCATCTTTGATCCAGTTACGGATGGTGTCCTTACTGACCGTCAGATGATCAGCGACTTGTTCTAGATTCACCCAAGGTTCGTTGACGTCGTTCGTCATGATCTGCCTCCCCACAGTGCCTTGGCGAGGCCCTTCATCGGGGCGCTTGCAGCTCCCAGAACACCCAGGAGATCCACGTTCTTCAGGGCCCAGTGCGTCTGGTTGAGCTCGTTGAATCGGCTATTGCCCCACAGGTCCAACTCTTTGAGCAGATCGTTGATCACCTGTTGCGGGACGGTATCGATCGCGAAGCACTCCACACGAATGCCTGAGCGAAGGATTCTCACGTCGGTCAGGAATCCAATACGCGCTATCTGTTCCTCGCTAGCGCTGCCATAGTTATCGTTTTCTGCCGCAACAAGCACCGGAAATGTTCTGAGCTCGTCGATAGCTTCTTTGGTCAGCGCAGCAAACCGTGCAACGAGCTGCTCAACCGTCGAGCCAGTGGACAGTACACGGTCGCTACGCAGCGTGATGCTCCCATGAAGGTTTGAGTATTCGACCTCGCCGACGATGAGGTGGTAACACTCCGCGCTCAAACACGACGGAAATGCGATCTCTTTACCGCTGCCGCTGGCCATCTGAAAGAGGTTGAGGGTGGCGACTTGATTGATCTGCACACTGTTGTCGCCACTTTGCGCCAATGCAGGCTTCTGACCTTGTACAGCCTGAGTGTTGCTCGATGGTGAGGTGACATCACGGGTGGTCATGACTGCCCCCACAGGGTGATATTGAGGGTATCGAGATGGCCGATCTGGGTGCTATTCGCTCCGAACTGTTGAAACACGACCTGCTGCACGGTTGGCTGCTGGGTTGATTCAGGATCCTCATGCGCTGCGGACTGATCTGCGCTGTCGTCGTTATCGTCAAGGATTTCAGCGTCGATCACATCGGTCGAAGCCGTCTCATCAACATCTGTCTCCACGCGCGGTTCTTTGTCTGCCTCGCTGTGCAGGGTTGCCGCACACTCCGCCCACCGTGTCACGGCTGGACGTCGGGCGGTGTCTACGTTGACGGCGGCGCGATTGATTCTCCATTGTTGACGGTCGCTGGATCTTGGATAGTGCCAGCGCTTAAAGGTGTCGCGACCGGCACTGTTTGGCAGGTTTCTAGTGATCGCGAAGTACCACAGTCCGAGGATGAGGGTGTCGAGACAGACTTCGTCGGCTGCTAGTAGTTCTGTCTTTGTGATGGTGTGTCCGTCAGGAACAACAAAGAGTGGGGTTGAAGCCTCGATGCTGTCGTCCCGGTCTAGCGCGGTGAGCAATGCCTGAACAAGCCACTGTGTCTGATGCTCATCGGAGTCGATGAAGAAATCGACTACCTCGCTCATCCGCTCAGCGAGCACGGGATAGTCATCGTCAAGCATGCGCGCAAACTTCTCTTGGTGGGCGTCTTCGCGCATGTCCAGGTAGGCGAATGTTCCCTCACTTTCGAGAACGCATGACTTGTAGTTCGACACGCTCTTACGCATCGCATCCGGATGAGGAAAGTAGGCGTCAGGGTTGACCAACCGGATGAGGTCCTCGACAAGCCCCAGGTCGGTCAGGCCATCAGACTTACCTTCATAGGAGTCTCGCTTCTTCGAACGCGTGCGGAAGGCAGCCTTAAGCAAGGCGAGCAAAGTGCCGCCTGTAAGCCGAACATGCGGCTGTTCAAACTGGCCCATGCCTACTCCCAAAAATTCCGAACGTTCTGAACCTTCTGAACATGGTCTCGAGGTAGACGCTGAACCTTCTGAACATCACGGTTGATGTCAGAGATGAACGGCAGGGTTCGTTCCACGCTCGAGACGAGATCCAACTGGTTCCCATCAATTCCTAGGAAACAGTGTAACTCAGGTCTCATCGCGAGTGTGGGCAACCGGCCGGGATTCTTGGCCAGGCCCTGATCAAGCCCGGTCCCACGTGTTCATGTGGGAGAGCTGTTGAGTTGACCTGGCGGGTGCCCCGATTGCGGAGTGCCCGCCTTGGTCTTTTCTTACCAGTTTTCCTCCCATCGTGAGCCCGTAACAGCTCAACGGCTCTCCCTTCATTTGAAGGGACGAGTCAATGCCAACTCCGGCCAGCTCCACCAATCCGTCCGTTTCCGACCTCACCGTCAACTACACAACCCCCAGCGGAAAGCAGATCAGGCTGTGCGTGCCCGAAGTGCCCAACGATCCTGAAGCGCGCCGCTTCTACCTCGACGAGGACAACCGCCCCGACTGGGCTAAAGACCAACTCGAGAGCATCTATCGCGAATACCGCGAGGCTGACAATCGCCGCCGCACCGACGTCAGCATCGATCACGGTGACGCTGGTGCTGACTTCTTCGCAGCCCCGGGCATCCCCATGGAAGAACAGGTCCTGTCAAACCTTGTCGTGCTCGACCTGCTCAGTGACCTCACACCCCAGCAGGCCGCCTTTATCGAGCTGCATGCCATCGATCGTGACCAGTACACCCAAATCGCCGAGGACATGACCGGCAAGGGGCAGCCCACCACTGCTGACGCGGTGCGCAAGACGTTTAGCCGAGGGGCAGCTCAGTTGAGGAAAAAGATCCTGGCTGACCCGTCCGGTTACGACCTTCCCCACGCCCTACAGGTGCAAGGCGCTACCAAGCGCACCACCGACACCACCTTTACAGGAGGGCACGATGAGTAACGCACTCAAGATCCGTCTCTCGCGCACCCCGGACCCCAGGCAGTCCTGGCAGCCCGGAAAGTGCGGTTGAGCCGCCGCATGATCAAGCGCGTCTTCGGCACCGCTAACGCGCCATCGCATGGCGGTACTTCTTCCCGGAGACGCGGCCGATCGCGTGGAAGTCCAGTTCACTCGCGCCGGTGACGACCTGTCAGCCCTGGCAGACGCTATCAAGGCGCACGGCACTGACACCGCTGTCTCGAGCGCTCGGGGCGGTGAGGTGGCATGAACATGCAGCTGCGCAACCAACTCATCGCGGGCTTTAACCGCATTGCAGAAGGTTCTGCCATGGTCAGCAAAGCCTTGGAGGATGACGGCTGGGAAGGGATTGAGGACCACGCTGAAGCCACTGGCCTGCGTCCACTGGCTGCCGCCTGCTTGGAAGAACCATCATTCCAGGCTGCGCTGGAGGAGATGGCTGAGGCTGAGGCCGCAGCCATGAATGCTGCCGCGCCTAGCCCGACGCCGGAGCCCCCGCCCGCCCCAGCAGTCACCTTGGAGCAGGTCCGGGGCGTGCTGGTGGAGCTGTCTCAGGCAGGCTTGCGGGATCAGGTCCACCAGTTGATCCGGGATCTGGGTGCGGAGGCACTGTCCCAGGTGGACCCCGCCCAGTACACGGAGTTGCTGGAGCGGGCTGAGGAGCTGCGCAATGCCTGACAGCCACGCACTCCTAAGCGCCTCGAGCGCTCACCGGTGGCTCAACTGCCCGCCCTCTGCCAAGGCGGTAGAGGGCACGGCAGACACCCCATCGGATGCCGCACTGCAGGGTACGGCCGCTCATGCACTTGCAGAACACAAGCTGCTGCGAGCCTTGAAGCGCCGCTCCAAGCGACCCATCTCTGAGTGGATCGACGACGAGATGGAGACGCTTACGGATGATTACCGCGATTTCGTTCTCGAGCGCCTGGCAGAGGTTCGTCAGACGTGCGTGGACGCGCAGGTCTTCGTTGAACAGCGCCTGGACTACAGCACCTATGCGCCGGGTGGCTTCGGCACGGCAGACGCGCTCATTCTGGCCGAACCAGTACTTCACCTGGTCGACTTGAAGTACGGCGCGGGCATCGCAGTGTCACCCGTCAACAACCCGCAGTTGATGTTGTACGGGTTGGGCGCTTTGGCGGCGTTCGGTGCCCTGTACGACATCACCGAAGTACGGTTGAGCATTTTCCAGCCCAGGCGGGACAACGTCGAAACCTGGACCATCCCCGCCACTGAGTTGATTGCTTGGGGGCAGGAGGTCGTGGCACCCATCGCGGCTATCGCCGCACAGGGTCGTGGCGAATATCGGGCGGGGTCGTGGTGTCAGTTCTGCCGAATCGCACCCACATGCCGCGCAAGGGCAGCCGCCAACCTGGCACTGGCCAGGCATGAGTTCGCGCCGCCCGCCGAGCTCACCTTGGACGAGGTCGCTGACGTGCTCATGAAGATTCCTGAGCTCAAAGCATGGGCGTCGGATGTGGAGGCATGGGCGCTAGCCCAGGCCCAGGCCGGCACGCAGGTGCCTGGGTTCAAGGTCGTCGCAGGCCGCTCGGTCCGCAAGTACTCGGATGAGGCTGCGGTGGCTGAGGCCGCCAAGAAGGCGGGTTACACCGACATCTGGGACAAGAAGCTCATCGGCATCACTGCCATGGAGAAGCTCATGGGCCGATCCACCTTCAAGGACGTTCTCGGGGATCTGGTGGTCAAACCAGAGGGAAAACCCACTCTCGTTCCTGAGTCCGACAAGCGGCCGCCGCTCGAACGTGTCAGTGCCGCCACTGATTTCACCAACACCACCCACAACTGACCAAGGAGGTCACCATCATGAACACTCTCAACCCCACCCGCGTGGTTACCGGCGAAGTTCGCCTCTCCTACGCGCATCTTTTTGAGCCCCAGTCCATCCAGGGATCCAAGCCCAAGTACTCGGTGTCCCTGATCATCCCCAAGACCGACACCGAGACCATCTCCAAGATCGAGCGCGCGATCGACGCCGCGATCGAGGCAGGTATTGGCAAGTTCGGCGGTAAGCGCCCGAACAAGGCTGCCCTCAAGCTGCCGCTGCGCGACGGGGATCTCGAGCGTGATGATGAGGCTTACAAGGGTTGCTTCTTCGTTAACGCCAACTCGATCCAGCCCCCGGAGATCGTGGACGCGGACCTCCAGCCGATTCTGTCCCCGACAGAGGTGTACTCGGGCTGCTACGGGCGGGTGAGCCTGTCCTTCTACGCGTTCAACACCAACGGCAACCGTGGTATCGCCTGCGGGCTGGGCAACCTGCAAAAGCTCCGCGACGGGCAGCCGCTCGGTGGCGGGCGCACTAGCGCGGCGGACGACTTCGCAGCGTTCAGTGCTGGGGCGGACTTCCTCAACTAGTTCGCATCGATCTGTGGCGGAGTGCTGACAGGCCATGGTCTGTTGGCACTCCGCCACACCCTTGAACACGACCACCAACAATGGAAGCGACCGCGATGAAGCACCTGTCATTGGACCTCGAAACATTTTCACCAACTGACCTGACGAAGGCTGGCGTGTACCGCTACGCCGAAGACCCCGCCTTCGAGATCCTCCTGTTCGGATACTCCATCGACGGCGCTCCCGCACGGGTCATCGACCTAGCCAGTGGCGAGCAGATACCTGCAGAGATCTTGGTGGCTCTCACGGATGCGGGGGTGGTGAAGTCAGCGTTCAACGCTGCTTTTGAGCGGCTCTGTCTCTCAGCGTTCCTACGCCGCCACCACCCGCGCCTGCTCGAGAATGGGTTTTTGGATCCTTCGCAGTGGCGGTGCACCATGGTCTGGGCCGCCTCACTCGGCTTGCCGATGAGCTTGGACGGCGTAGCCAAAGCACTCCACCTGGAGACACAGAAAGACAGCGCGGGCAAACGCCTCATCAAACGCTTCTCCATCCCCACTAAGGACGGCGGCAGAGTACTGCCGTCACAAGACCCTGTGGCGTGGATGGAGTTCATCTCCTACAACCAGGCCGACGTGGACGTCGAGGTCGCCCTCGGGAAACGCCTCGCCAAGCACCCCATGCCCGAAGCCGAGTGGGCAACCTACGCACTCGATCAGCGCATCAACGACACCGGAGTCCGCATCGACACCGTGCTCGCCGCCAATGCTGTCACCGCAGACACCACCCACCGAGACACATGCTTGGCCCGCGCCCAGCAGCTCACCGGCCTGGAGAACCCCAACTCTCCGTTGCAGCTCAAGGAATGGCTGGCCGACCGCGGCTGCCAACTCGAGACGCTCACCAAGGCGGAAGTCGAACAAGCCCTCACCACCGCCACCGGGGATGTCGCTGAGGTGCTCAGGCTCCGCCAAGACCTGGCCAAATCCTCCGTCCGCAAGTACCAGGCCATGCTCAGCGTCGCCGGGGGCGATGAGCGTGCCCGGGGGCTGATCCAGTACATGGGCGCGGGACGCACAGGCAGGTTCGCAGGCCGCCTCATCCAAGTCCACAACCTGCCCCGCAACCACATGAAAGACCTCCCCACCGCAAGGAAGCTCCTGCGTGATGGTGACAGCCAAACCCTGGAACTGCTCTACGACCCACTACCAGACACCCTGTCCCAGCTCATCCGCACAGCCTTCATCCCCAGCCAAGGCTGTCGCTTCATCGTCGCTGACTTCAGCGCCATCGAAGCCAGAGTCATCGCATGGCTCGCTGGCGAAACATGGCGGCTGGACCTGTTCAGGCGGGGTGGGGATATTTACTGTCAGTCCGCCACCCACATGTTCGGCGTACCCGTCGCCAAGCACGGCCCCAACGCGGAGTTACGCCAGAAAGGCAAGATCGCCGAACTCGCCTGCGGCTTCGGAGGCTCCGTTGGGGCGCTCACTGCCATGGGCGCACTCAACATGGGGCTGGCCGAAGATGACCTGCCTGGCCTAGTGGATGCCTGGCGGCAAGCAAACCCGGCCATCGTCTCCCTGTGGTGGGACATTGAAGCGGCTGCCATGCAGACCATCACCACCCGCAGGGCTGCTCGGGTGGGCAGGATCCGCATGCGCTACGCATCCGGCTGCCTCTTTATCCGCCTGCCTTCTGGCCGCGAGCTCGCATACCCCAGGGCAAGGATCGGGCAGAACAAGTTCGGCCGCGACTCCATCATCTTCGATGGTGTCGACCAGAGCAGGCGGTGGGGAGCGGTCGAGACCTACGGCGGCAAACTCACAGAGAACATCGTCCAGGCCACCGCCAGGGACCTGCTGGTTCATGCCATGCACACCATCGACGCCGCAGGCCACCAGATCGTCATGCACATTCACGACGAGGCCGTCATCGACGAACCAGCGGGTGGTGCCAGCGTGGACGAGATCGTGGCCCTGATGACTAAGGCTCCCGTCTGGGCTGACGGTCTGCCCCTGAATGCTGACGGCTGCGAGTGCGACTTCTACATGAAGGATTAGGCGGGCTGAAACGTCTTCTGGCTGGCCCGTCCGGTTTTGCCTGCTGCCACGCCTACAGGTAGATGGGCACGGTCCGCTGCGTCGGCATTCGCCGCCACCGTGAACATCGGGAAGAGCGATACGCCATGGAGTGGATTAAGCGTCAGGGGGGCTTTATGAGCTCGCCGACTCTACGCATTGAACGCCTGAACCCCTCAGGCTGCCCGGACCCGACAGCTTTCGAGGTCCTCAAACACGACCAGCGCACCAGGTTCGGCTACAGGCCCCTTGTCTACGTGTGCTCGCCCTTCGCTGGGGACACGCGAGCCAATGTTGCTCTCGCACGCCGCTTCAGTGCGGCGCTAGTTGAGCGCGGATGTATTCCGGTTGCCCCGCACCTGTTGTTTCCGCAGTTCATGGATGACTCAGACTCAGATGCGCGCGAGTTGGCGATGTTTATGGGCCGGATCGTGATGAGTAAGTGTGAACAGGTGTGGATCTACGCGCCGCAAGTCAGCGCGGGCATGCGTGAAGAAGCCCGCTGGGCCCGCCACCTGGACCTACCGATCACCTTCGTTAACCACGACTTTGAGGAGATCCACCCATGAGTGTCTTCACCTTGTTTACCGCTCACGCTGCCGGATGCCAGACAAACACTATCTACCCGTACAAGGCTCCGATTACGAGCGCCGCGGACTTGGAGGCGGCAGCACGAACGGATCACGTGGCCGCCGAGTACCTGGCTAACCAGCGCTCCAGCCATGGCTTCGTCAGCTCTGACTGCCTGGTGATGGACATCGACAACGATCACACGGAGGATCCCGCCGACTGGGTGACCCCGCAGGATCTGGCAGGCCAACTCGCGGACGTGGAGTTCATGACCGCTACCAGCCGCAATCACAATCTGCCCAAGGGCGTGAAGGCTGCCCGGCCGCGCTTCCACGTCTACTTCCCAATCCAACAGGTCACGGATCCTGCCGCCTACGCGGGGCTGAAGAAGTCCCTGGCCGACCAGTTCACCTTCTTTGACCCCGGGGCTGTGGATGCAGCCCGCTTCCTCTACGGGCACCCCACACCACAGGTCGAGACCTTCACCGGCACCATGACCATCGACCAGTGGCTGACCACTCAGGCGGAAGTGGATGCGTTCGCAGCGTTCGATGCCGCCACCATGACCATCGGTGAAGGTAGCCGGAACGCGACCCTGTCACGCTTCGCCGGCCGTGTGCTCATCCGCTACGGGAATGGTGACCAGGCCCGGGCCCTGTTCGACCGCAAAGCAGCACTGTGTGACCCGCCGCTGCCGCAGGCGGAAGTAGAGGCAATCTGGAGATCAGCAACCAAGTTCGCGAGCAAAGTTGCCGCGGACCCGTCCTATATCAGTCCCGCCGCGTATCAGGCGCTGACCAGTCTCAAACCTGACGATTACACCGATGTCGGGCAGGCCGAAGCCATGGCCACCGAGTATGCAGACAAGATCCGCTATTCCATGGCCACCCACTGGCTGGTCTATGACGGCGGAGTGTGGGTAGAAAACGACCTTCTCGCACAAGCAGTCGCCCAAGAACTCACCACCCGCCAGCTTGAAGAAGCACAGGCACTGCTCGAGCAAGCCAGCACGCTCATGGCCGACACTGGCGCGACCCAAGCGATCGCCTCAGCGAGCTCGAAAGCAAAAGGGATCGCGTCCTTGTCCCAGGCCCAGCAAGCGGCCTACCAGCAGCTCGAGGACGCGACCGCGTATTACAAATTCGTGCTCGGCCGGCGGCGATCTGCCAATATCGCGGCCACTCTCAAAGAAGCCCAGCCCCTGTTGGAAGTGCGAGCCAGCGAACTGGACTCAAACCCCTACCTGCTATGCACACCCCAGGCGACCTTCGACCTGCGTGAAGGCATGGGATCTGCGCGAGACAACACACCAGCCGATCTCATTACTTTGCAGACCGCGATCAGCCCGAGTGATGCGGGGCGTGACCTGTGGGAGCAGGCGCTGGCAGTCACCTTCCAGGGCGATAACGAGTTGATCGGGTATGTGCAGCGGGTGTGTGGTCTGGCCGCGATCGGCAAAGTCATGCTCGAAGCCCTCATCATCGCCTACGGAGACGGACGCAACGGCAAATCCACCTTCTGGAACACCATCGCCCGGGTGCTCGGCACCTACTCCGGGTCCATCAGCGCCGACACCCTCACCATCGGGGTGCGCCGAAACGTCAAACCCGAACTAGCCGAAGCCCGCGGCAAACGCCTGTTGATTGCGGCCGAAACCGAGGAGGGCGTGCGCCTGTCCACCTCCAACGTCAAACAACTCGCCTCCACCGACAAGATCGCCGCAGAGAAAAAGTTCAAAGACCCCTTCTCTTTCACCCCATCCCACTCGCTCGTGCTCTACACCAACCATCTGCCCAGGGTGGGAGCAATGGACGCGGGCATCTGGCGCAGGCTCATCGTCATCCCGTTTAATGCGACCATCACCGGGGCAGCCGACGTGAAGAACTACGCCGACCACCTGTTCACCCACGCAGGCGGCGCAATCCTGGCCTGGATCATGGAAGGCGCACGCCTCATCCACGCCGAGAACTACCACCTTGATCCGCCGACCTGCGTACTTGAGGCGTCGATGGCCTACCGGGAAGAAAACGACTGGTTCAGCCACTTCCTTGCCGACCAATGCGTCATCGAAAACGGCAGCGAGGTCAAAGCCGGCGAGCTCTACCAGGCTTACCGGGCCTGGGCGCTGTCCACATCCGGATGGGCGCGCCCCATGGTCGACTTCAACGCCGCGTGTGAGACCGCCGGCTTCCAACGCAAGAAAACCCGAGCCGCGATCAAAGTGTTCGGGCTGCGCCTGAAAGACGAGTTCGAGGACTAAATACGGGCCAAGTGTGCAGAGGGGTGCAGACCGATTACCTATTAATCGCATGTGGAAAAAATGCATGTTAGATCAATATGTAAAAGGTTAGGTTTGCACCTGCACCCCTCTGCACATGGCCACTCAATGGAGGAAGCCATGAACGAGAAAACCCTTGAAAACAGGCTGAAAAAGGCCGTTGAGGCTGCCGGGGGCCTGTGCTGGAAACTCACCTGCCCCGGAACCGCCGGAGTACCAGACCGCATCTGCCTGATGGGCGGCCGGGTCGTGTTCGTGGAGGTCAAAGCCCCAGGAGCCCACCCCAGAGCCATCCAACGCCTGCGAATGCGCCAGCTCCAAGCACAAGGCTTCACCTGCCTCGTCGTTGATTGCCCAGAAGGCATTGAGGGGGTGCTTGATGCGCTACACGCCGCATAACTACCAGTGCCAAGCCGAGCAGTTCATCCTCACCCACCCGCAGGCTGCGATCTTCCTCGGGATGGGGCTCGGGAAAACCGTCATCACCCTCAGTGCCATCTGGCAGCTGGTGATGGACTCCTTCCAGGCCCGCCGAGTCCTGGTGATCGCACCCCTCAGGGTTGCGCGCGACACCTGGACAGCAGAGGCCGCCAAGTGGGACCACCTGGACGGCCTCACCCTCGCCGTCGCGGTAGGAAGCCGCCAGCAGCGCCTGGACGCCTTGGCTGCGGGTGCGATGGTGACGGTGATCAACCGGGAAAACATCCCCTGGCTCGTACGCACCCTGGGCAGCCAATGGCCGTTCGACATGGTGGTGATCGATGAGCTCTCCTCGTTTAAGAACCATAAGGCCGCCCGCTTCAAGGCCCTGGCCTCGGTGCGCAAACACATCACCCGCATCGTTGGCCTCACCGGCACACCCGCAGCCAACGGGCTCGAGGACTTGTGGGCGCAGTTCCGACTCCTCGATGGCGGCGACCGGCTCGGCAGGTACATCACCCACTACCGCTCCCGGTGGTTTGAGCCGGACAAGCGCAACGCCACCCAGATCTTCTCCTACAAACCCAAGCCTGGTGCTGAAGAGGAAATCTATGCGGCGATCGGCGACGTGACCCTGTCCATGCAAACCACCGACCACCTCCAACTCCCACCACTCACGGTCACTACCCAGGAAGTCACCCTCGGCCCCAAGGAACGCAGCCTGTACGAGCAGCTGGTGGCCGAGATGGTGATCAGCTTGGACGGTCAAACCGTGGACGCCAGTAATGCGGCAGCCCTTTCGGGCAAACTCCTGCAACTGGCCTCCGGCGCGGTTTACGCGGAGGGGCGCGAGGCGGTGGTGGTGCATGAGCGCAAACTCGACGCCCTCGAAGACCTCATCGAAGCCGCAAACGGCCAACCCGTGCTGGTCGCCTACTGGTTCCGCCACGACCTGGAGCGCATCGCTGCCCGTTTCCCAACCGCCAGGGAACTGAAGACCAGCCAGGACTTTGAAGCGTGGAACAGGGGCGAGATTCCGCTGGGACTGATCCATCCGGCCTCCGCTGGCCATGGCCTCAACCTGCAGGCCGGCGGTCATGTGTTGGTGTGGTTTTCGCTGACCTGGTCACTTGAGCTGTACCAGCAGACCAACGCCCGCCTGTACCGGCAAGGCCAAACCGAGCCCGTCACCATCATCCACCTCGCCGCCAAGGGCACCCTCGACCAAGCAGTCCTGACTGCTTTAGCTACCAAAGACACCACTCAGACCCGCCTGATCCAGGCGGTCGCAGCACAACTGACCCCCACCAGTGAAGGAGACGAAACATGCATGTGATGACCAAGTACATCGACACCTACAAAGCAGCAATCGCCGCGCTCGAGGACTACGGTGCGATGCAGCAGATCATCGACACCACTGACCAGAACATCAAAGACACCTACAACGCCCTCACCAACGTCTCCTCGGCCCGGTTGGATGGGATGCCGCACGCACCCAACCCCCGTGCTGGCGAGGACAGGATCGCCGCGACCCTGGACAAGGTCGATGCTTACCGTGCCCGGTATGCGCAGGCGCGCGAATACATGGACTGGTTCCTGCCCGCCTGGGCTGCGCTGTCTGAGGACGACCGGTGGGTACTCGACACCTTCTTCCTCGCCGCCGACAATGTCAGCCAGGAAGACCGTGTCACTGCGATCGCTGACAAGTTCTACGTCGAACGCCCCACCGCCTACCGCAAGAAAAACCGCGCTGTCACCCGCCTAGCAACCGCGCTGTACGGCTACTAGGACAGGAGCTGGTGAGCGCGAGCGTTGGCGAGTGTACGAAACGCGAGATGACTTTCCGCTATCCGCCCCTTACGGTGGTAGCAGTCGAGATTTAGGTACAGCCCCCAGCATCCCCGGTGGTGCGTGGGGGCTTTGCCATGCCAAAGGAAGGAACAAGTGCCGTGCCGCGCAAGCCCGCCCGCCCGTGCTCCCACCCTGGATGCCCCGAGCTCACCCACACACGCTTCTGTGACCAGCACGCCAGCCAAGAGGCGCGCCGGTACCGGCGCTATCAGCGTGACCCTGAGATCAACCGCCGCTACGGACACGCCTGGCAGAAGATCCGCGACCGCTACATCGCAGCCCACCCCTTGTGCGAAGACTGCCTGGAAGCCGGACGCACGACTCCTGCGGCTGAGGTGCATCACGTGCTCCCGCTGGGACACGGCGGCACCCACGACGCCAGCAACCTGCGGGCATTGTGCAAGCCGTGCCACTCCCGCCAGTCCGCCGTGGATGGTGACCGGTGGAGGCACGGCCCCAGGGTCTACACCTACTGACATGAGGCCACGTCAGCCCCACTGTGGGCCTGGAATCCCAGAACCCAAGCGTGGGCATTTTCAGCGAGTTCGCCCCACACGCGGCCAGCCAGGCCCCCTAGGGGGCGTGAAATCTCTAGCCCATGGGCTGCTCCTGAGCGGGCCGGGGGTCTTGCGCGCAAAGACGTCGAATCAAACGCCCGATTGACCCCCTGCCCCCATTTCCGGGGCCTCGAGACCTGCCGGAAGGAGGCGTGAAGCGTGGCGAAGGACGGCACCAACCGCGGCGGACGCAGGGTCCGTGCCGGCGCGAAGCCGGAACCGTTGCGTGACAAGCTGGCCGCAGGAAAGCCCGCCACCCGCTTGGCTGAGCCGGAGGTGTTCGAGGGGCCCGATCTGCCGGCCACCGACATCGGCGAGGGCGCGCTGCTTGATGGTGAGGCGATGCCGGAGCCGTCGGAGTACCTGTCGGCCGCCCAGCGCGACGGCAGTGATCTTCTGGCGGCGGATTTGTTTCGGGAGACGTGGGCGTGGCTGGATGCGCGCGGTGTCGCCCAGTTCGTCTCACCCCGCCTGATTGAGGCCTACGCGCAGGCGTTCGCCCGCTACATCCAGTGTGAGAACGCGATCTCGAAGTTTGGTCTGCTGGGCAAGCATCCCACCACCGGGGCGGCGATCGCATCCCCGTTTGTGGCGATGAGCCAGTCGTTTAGCAAGCAGGCGAATGTGTATTGGTACGAGATTTACGAGATCGTGCGCGCCACATCGACCCGCGACTATTCGGGGGCCACGCCTGCTGACCAGTTGATGGAGCGCCTGCTCGACTGACCCCGGCCCCCGCCTGTTGTGCCCTGCCCGCTGCCGTTGTTGGTGGCGGGCAGGCGTGTATGTACACCCGAGATTGGAGTAGCGATGACTGTTCGAACCTGTGAGTCCACTTGTATCGGGCACCCTGACAAGCTGTGTGATCTGATTGCCGACACGATCCTGGACGACCTCCTCTTTGAGGACCCCTCGGCTCGTTGTGCGGTGGAGGTGATGGCGACCAAGGGCCGGATCATCGTCGCCGGGGAAATCACCTCCAACGCCAAGGTATCCATCCGGGCCGCCGTGCGACGGGCCTTGACTTGTGCTGGTTATTCGCCGATTGGCTGGCGCATTAGCGTGCATGTGCATCGCCAGAGTCCGGATATCGCGGCTGGCGTGGATGCTTCCCTGGAAGCCCGAGCGGGTGGTGAGGGCGCGTTCGTGCTCACCGGCGCGGGTGATCAGGGCACGGTCTACGGGTACGCCACCGATGAGACTCCCGAGTACCTGCCGCTGCCGCTGGTGGTCGCCCATGAGATCTGCAAGCGCCTCGACACCGCCCGCACTGACGGGACCATCACCGGTATTGGTTCGGACGGCAAGTCTCAGGTGTCCCTGCGCTACGAGGGAGAAAAGGCTGTTGGTGTTGCGGCTGTGGTGGTCTCGATCCAGCACACCCGCGACACTGACCCGGAGGATCTGGCCCGTCAGGTGCGCTCGATGATTATTGAGCCTGCGCTTCAGGCCCATGGTCTGGGCAGCGACGAGAACACGCTCATCTTGGTTAATCCTGCTGGCCCATTCACCCTGGGTGGCCCCGCGGCAGACACGGGGCTGACCGGCCGCAAGCTCGCGGTTGACACCTACGGCGGTCTCGCACCCCATGGTGGCGGGGCGTTCTCGGGTAAGGATGCGACGAAGGTGGACCGGTCGGGTGCCTACATGGCGCGTCTGATCGCGGAGAACATCGTGCATGCGCGCCTGGCGGGTGAGGTGACGGTCGCGATCACTTATGCGATCGGTAAGGCCGACCCGATCGCGTTCACCATCGACACCCACGCAACCGGCCGCGTCCCCGATGAGGTGCTGACCGATGCGGCGCGGGCGGTGTTTGATCTGCGGCCGGCGGCGATCATCGACCTGCTCCACCTGCGCCGGATCGGGTATGCCGAGCACGCCACCTACGGGCACTTCACCCGCTCATCCCGGTGGAACAAATTCCCCATCTATGTCTCTCAGTTGCGTGAGGAGGTTCAGGCTCGTGCGCATCGAAACACGCCCCATCAGTGAACTGACCCCGGCCGAGTACAACCCCCGCAAGGAACTCAAGCCGGGCGATGGGGAGTATGAGAAGCTCAAGCGCTCTTTGCAGGAGTTTGGGTATGTCGAACCCGTCATCGTCAACGAGACCACCGGCCGCATCGTGGGAGGACACCAACGACTCACCGTACTGGCGGACCTGGGTTATGAGAGCGTGGACGCGGTCATCGTCGAGCTGGACGAGACGCGGGAGAAGGCCCTCAACATCGCGCTGAACAAGATCAGCGGCTCCTGGGATGAAGCCAAGCTCGCACTGGTCATCGCTGACCTTGACGCAGCGGACTTTGACGCCGAGCTCACCGGCTTCGACGAGGCCGAGATTCAAGCCATGATCGGCTCCCTCGACGATAGCCAGGTCATCGATGACGGGTTCGACCTGGACGCAGCCCTGCAGCAGGCAGCATTCGTGAAGCCAGGTGACATCTGGCAGGTCGGCCGCCACCGCCTCGCGTGCGCTGACGCCACCAGCAGCGAGGCCGTGCAAGCACTCATGGATGGCAAGAGCGCGAACCTGCTGCTGACTGACCCGCCTTACAACGTCGACTTCAAATCCGCCTCTGGCCTGTCGATCAAGAACGACAAAATGGACCAGAACTCTTTCTATGAGTTCCTGCTGGCCGCGTTCACCGCCGCCAGGGAGGTGATGGCTCCGGGAGCGAGCGCGTATGTGTTCCATGCGGACACCGAAGGCCTGAACTTCCGCAAGGCTTTTATCGATGCGGGGTTCAAGCTGTCGGGTTGCTGCATCTGGGTCAAAGACTCACTGGTTCTTGGCCGCTCCCCGTACCAGTGGCAGCACGAGCCGTGCTTGTTTGGGTGGAAGACGGGCGGGAAGCACGCTTGGTATGCGGACCGTAAGCAGACCACGGTGTGGCAGTTCGCTAAGCCCAAGCGCAACAAGAACCACCCCACCTCCAAACCCGTGGACTTGCTGGCCTACCCGATCGGAAACTCCACCCAGGCCAACGGAGTTGTGCTGGACACCTTCGCCGGATCTGGCTCCACGCTCATCGCGTGCGAGGACACGAACCGGGTCGCCTACTGCATGGAGCTGGACCCGAAGTACGCCAGCGTGATTTTGCGCCGCTACGTCGAACACACCGGCGACGCAGCCGGCGTGCGCTGTGAGCGCGGCACCTACCTCGACCTCGCAATAGAAGTCGAGGAAGCGTTGAAATAGTGGGGTTTACGGGTTGCTATCTGGGCGGTTTAGAGCGTGTATATACACGCCCCCTTACACCCACCGGATTCAAGGAGAAACCCTGATGGCGACCTTCCAACTCACCCTCCCCGCCGGCACCAGCCGCAAGCACGCCGCCCACCTGATCGCCGCCACCACCGGCCGACCCGCAAAGTACATGCGGACCCCGTCGATGGCCTACCAGATCGGCGAGCTCACCCTCACCCGCCACAGTGAACTCCTCACCTCAGGCGGAATCAGTGACGCGGTCTGGATGGCGCTGCTGGAAGCAGGTATCAAGGTCGAGCAGACCGGCTTCGACCCCGACACGGTGCATTGGACTGTGATCAGGGTGCCGCTGCCGGGGTGGGGTGAGCGGGAAAAGCACAACCTGGTCGCGATGCTGGCCGCATACGGCCCCCTCATCGGCCGGGCCCTGCGGCTGGGGATTGACGCAGACGTCCAGTTCACCACGAACAAGGACGGGGCGTGCGTGGCGGAGTTCGTGTGGTTCGACCAGCCCGCCCCAGACGCCGACTTCGACGCCGCTACCGCCCTCACGCGCCGCATGGTCGAGAAAGCCGCCACAGCCCGCACCGTGAGGGCCACCCCGCCCCAGTGCGAGAACGACAGGTATGCGATGCGAACCTGGCTGACCCGGCTCGGTTTCAACGGCCCCGAGCATGCCGCCACCCGTCATGCCTTGACCCACCGGCTGGAGGGCAACGGGGCCTGGCGCAACCCACCCACAAAACGAGACTGAGGAGGTTTGTGATGGGGTTTCCGCCGAGGTTGCCTGACTGGGAGGTCTACGCCGGAGACGACGCGACACTCACCCTCGAATACAAAACCGACGACACCCCACTCGACTTGTCTGCGTGGGGTAACTGGCGAGCCACCTGGCGCCCGACCCTGCCTGGCGGGAGCGTTGACGAGACCGCCCAGCCCGTCGCCCTCACCGTAGATGCCAGCAAAGCCAAGCAGGGTCTGGTGGCCGTGACCATCCCCGCGGGCCTGTCGGCGGTGGACGGTGGCAAGGTGCGTGAGGGGGCCTGGGACCTGCAAGCCACCAACGCCGGCGGTGTGCGGACCTGGGCGCGGGGCATAGTGCGGTGGATGGGAGACATCACCCGATGAACAACAACGTGACAATCACCGTCCACAACCAGCCGCCCGTCACTCTCACCCCGCCGGCCCCCAGTGAGCTCACGATCTACACCGCCCCCGCAGGACGAGACGGCAAAGACGGGCGTGATGGGAAGGACGGGGCCCCAGGTAAGGACGGGGCTCCGGGCAGGGATGCTGACCCTGCAGTGCTGGAAGCGCTGGCGGCTGATATTGGGGCTGTGGCCGCGGGCGTGTTCGGTAACCCTGCCGCCAGGCAGGGCGTATACGCGCACATCCAGTTGGATCACGACGAGACTTTCTATGCTGCTGGGGCTAGTACGCGCTTGTCCTACCATTTCGGGATTCATTCGTGGAAGGCGATTCTGGACCCGACGGGCGGGTGGACCGAAACAGTCCAGGGTGATCAGCCGATCAAGTACTGGCGTGTGCCCGTGTCGGGGATTTACATGATCTCGGTGACGATGGTCCACGAAGCCCAGTTCTTACTCCACCGTGTGCGCACAGCCATGGGCGATACAGGAACGGTAGCCACCAACTTCTTCTACGCCGACGCAAGCCGCGTGGACCAGTTCACCTCATTCACCCGTGTTGTGTCCCTCAAAGAGGGTGACAGGCTGGACTGGGCCTACAGGGTCAATCAAGGTGACGCCGCCAGACTGATCGCAGAAAAGTCAGGTATCCGCTCCCAGGCCACGATCGTGCTGCTGGCACCCACCCCATAAGCCAAAGAGGGCGGGGGTGATTCTAGAGATGGTGATCTCTAGAAAACGTTGCAATACCAGGCAAAACCGGCTGGATAAGTGTGCGGGGCTATGGCTGTATATACACAAGCAAACAACCCCGAACGACCAGCAAGGGAGCCCAAGAATGAGCAACGCCACCCGCCGCGAGATGGAAACCACCCGCACCGAAAAGGACCTGAAGAAGACGGTGAAGGTGCGCGGGAACATGATGCCCCTTGGCGAGTGGATCATCGCCACCCGCTGGGCCTGGAACTACGACCGAAACGAAATGGGCTACCAGGCTTTCCTCTACCGCTACGCCACCGACGAGCGCGGCCCGCAGGCCCCGATCCGCATGGAAGTCACTTCGGCTGACGACTTCGAGGACTTCCACACCCAGGCCGAAGCCGGGGCCTGGGCGATGGGCATGATCCTCGCCCACGACTGACACCCCAAGCCTCAGGGGGCACGCAGAAACAAGTCCGGCCCCCTGGGGAACACCACCCAACACCACCCCGGCCTCGAGGCTGGGCCCGTCTTAGAGAGGCGAGAAACGATGAGTGAGTTGCACCTGGAACTGACCGAACTGGCTGAGGCCGGTGTGGACTTGTGGGAGACCAGCCAGGCCTTGGCTGCGGCCCAGAAACTCGGATACCCGTTAGCCGAAGCGGCGATCCTGGCTGACCCTTACGGCTACCTCGACTTCATCGAACACTGGTTCACACCCGAGACTGACGAGCTCGACAGCGTGCTGGTGGGGGCCTGAACGGCTGCGTCACAAGGCAGGCTTCAACCCCGCACTTCTAGAGATGATGATCTCTAGAAAACGTTGCAATACCAGGCGAAACTGGCTGGATAAGTGTGCGCGGCTATGGCTGTATATACACGCAAGGCAAACACAGCCACACACGCGAAAAGGAGCCAACAATGAGCAACAAGAACACCAGCCGCGAGATGACGACCGCGGCCCTGCGCCCCCAACTCGAGCAGCTCGTCAAGGACGCCGGTTACGAGCACATCCCCACCCTGCTTACCCGCGGCAACGACGGCTTCGACTTCCACGACATCAGCGCCGCCGGATTGCGCCACCTCCTCCAGGCCGCTTACGCCGCCGGCCTCGAGGCCGCCAAGCAGGGCGTCACCACCCTCACCGAGGTTGAGGGTGAGGAGTACGTCGAGGCTGACTACCTGCCCCTGGACGAGGCCCCCGAAACCCTCACCGATGAGAGCGACGCGCACCGGGTTGGTACTCACGGGCGGTCCAACACCTGGCTGCCCCTCGGAGGCGGCCGGTACGCCTTGGTGTACACCACCTGGATCAACGCCACCGGCTGGGTGAAAATCCCCGCCACCTACAAGGCCAACGGCAGCGGCTTCGAGCGCACCGCCTGGCAGCCGAAGGGTTTCGACTACAACCACATGCGCGAGGAAGCGAACGCCGAGGCACTTGCCTGGGCCCTGGCCAACTAACTAAGCACGCGAGCCCCGGGAACCCAGACGGTCCCGGGGCGCGCTCGTCCCACACGAAGGGAGCCAGCCATGAACGACGCGTATGAGCCGACCGGGTTCATGGCTGAAGGCTCCCACTACGACAAGGCCAAGGCCGACAAAGCCGTCGCGTTCATCCAAGCCCTCAAGCACACCAAGGGCCGCTGGGCCGGCAAACCCTTCACCCTGCTGCCCTGGCAGGAGGCCATCGTCAGGGACTTGTTCGGCACCGTCAAAGATGACGGCTACCGGCAATTCACCACCGCCTACGTCGAAATCCCCAAGAAACAGGGCAAGTCCGAACTGGCCGCCGCCATCGCCCTGCTGCTGACCTGCGCTGATGGTGAGGAGCGGGCTGAGGTGTACGGGTGTGCGGCGGACCGCCAACAAGCCTCCATTGTCTTCGAGGTCGCGGCCGATATGGTGCGCCTGTGCCCACCGCTGGCCCGTAGGGTGAAGATCCTGGCCTCCCAGAAGCGCCTGATTTACAAGCCCACGAACAGCTTCTACCAAGTGCTCTCTGCTGAGGCGTATTCCAAGCACGGCTTCAACGTCTCCGGGGTCATTTTCGACGAGCTGCACACGCAGCCCAACCGGGCCCTGTTCGACGTGATGACCAAAGGCTCGGGTGATGCGCGCACGCAGCCTCTGTATTTTTTGATCACCACCGCCGGTACCGACACCCACAGCGTGTGTTTCGAGCAGCACCAGAAGGCCAAAGACCTGCTGGCTGGCAAGAAGGTGGACCCCACGTTCTATCCGGTGGTCTACGGGGCTGAGCCCGACGACGACTGGCTTGACGAAGAGGTGTGGCGTAAGGCCAATCCGAGCCTGGGGGTGACGGTGCCGATCGACAAAGTGCGCGCCGCCGCCCACAGCGCACGCATCAACCCCGCCGAGGAGAACAGCTTCCGCCAGCTACGCCTGAACCAGTGGGTCAAGCAATCCATCCGATGGATGCCCATGCACATCTGGAACCAGAACAATGCTCCCGTTGATCTGGCTGACCTCGAGGGCCGGGAGTGCTACGGAGGCCTGGACCTGGCATCCACGACGGACATCACGGCGTTCGTGCTCGTGTTTCCGCCCGACGAGAGCGTGGATGCGTACCGGGTGGTGCCGTGGTTCTGGATCCCCGAAGAAGGATTGAGCGCGCGCGTGGCCCGTGACCGTGTGCCTTATGACCTGTGGGCCAAGAGAGGCCTCATCCAGGTCACCGACGGCAACGTCGTCCACTACGGAGCGATCGAGGCCACCATCGAGGAACTCGGTGAGAGGTTCAATATCCGCCAGATCGCCTTCGACCGGTGGGGCGCGACCCAAATGAGCCAGAACCTTGAGGACGCCGGCTTCACCGTCGTCCCCTTCGGCCAGGGATTCAAAGACATGAGCCCGCCCAGTAAGGAGTTCATGAAGCTAGCGCTGGAAGGCCGGTTGCATCACGGCGGGCATGAGGTGCTGGCCTGGATGGTCGACAATATCCACATCCGGCAAGACCCGGCCGGCAACATCAAACCCGACAAGCAAAAGTCCACGGAGAAGATCGACGGGGTCGTCGCCACCATCATGGCCCTCGACCGAGCCATCCGAAACGGCGGACAACACACCGAATCCGTCTACGACTCGCGTGGTCTACTTGTTCTCTAGTGCGGCGTACCAGGTGGTGAACAGTTCCCTGGCGTTGGCCGCTAGGGTGTCGAATTCGGTCACTGGTTTGTGTGTCACACGCACGCCGAGCGCCCAGTCCACGTATCCCTGGGCGAGCCACGGCTGGTCCGTGAGGTAGAGGTTGGTGAGTTCTTTGCGGCGTTTGCCGTAGGGGCGTTTGGAGGTTCCTGGCCTGTTGGTCTTGATCTCGAAACGGGATGGGTCTCCAGCGAGCACATCGGTGTAGAGGATGCAGGCGTTGGTCACCCAGGCCGGCACGATCCCACTTGCGGGGTCTGGGTAGTAAGCGTCTGTCTCGTACACGCGGGTGCCGACGTAGTACTCGAAATGAACATCATCGAAGTTCTCTGGCATTCCACGGCCACACACCTGGATCTGGCCAACGAGCCGGTCACCGGATGGGCTAATCGGGCTTTCGATCGTGATGCCCGGCATCGCGCTACCGCCACGGTCGGTATATAACTTCCAGCCTGGGCCGAAATCCATGTGCTCGAGTTTGCTCTTCAAGAAACGTTCCACATGGACCTTCTGCGCAGGCAGGGTATAGATGTCCTCGAGCCTGACGCGAGATTCTGGGATGACGGCCAGCAGGTCTTGCCAGGTGATGACGGCATCCAGCATTGCGTCAAACACTGAGGCGTCTTCCACGTCCAGCACGAGGGCGACCAGGTAGTCCGAGGCTTCCTGTTCTTTGTCGATTTGCTCGCGCGACATGAAGTGATCCAGTTTCGCTTCAATCGCCACCGCAACCTCCGTGCCGTCACAGGCGAAGCGGCACATGATGTCCACACGAGCGTCTTTCTCGCACTCAACCGCCACCAGGCGGCCAAGGCGAGCGCCAATGCGGTCCTCAAGTAGCTGCGTAACTGGCTCGGGACAGTGGCGGACTTCAGCGGCCATCGCCCGCGTGAGCTGAGGCTCAGAGGTATAGATCCGGCTGACGATTCGCGCATCACTCATGCGTTTGATTCTTCCATCTCCCATCACCTCATAAGGAGGAAAGTCGTGGGAATCTTTAACTGGCTGAGGCCCCACACCAGCACTGACCACACGATCGGTTCGTCCTACTCGTTCCTGTTCGGCCCCACTAGCAGTGGCCGTGCGGTGACGGAGCGCTCCGCCATGCAGATGACCGCGGTCTACTCCTGCGTGCGGATTCTGGCTGAGGCGATCGGCGGACTACCGCTGCACGTGTACCGCACTCGGGCGGATGGTGGGAAAGAAAAAGCCCTGGACCATCCTCTCTACCGGCTGCTGCACGATGAGCCCAACCCGGAAATGACCTCCTTCGTGTTCCGGGAAACCCTCATGACCCACCTGCTGCTGTGGGGCAACGCTTACGCCCAGGTCATCCGCAACGGCCGCGGCGAGGTCATTGGCCTGTATCCGCTGATGCCCAACCGCATGAGCGTGGGCCGCGACAGCGCAGGCCGCTTGTATTACGAGTATCAGCGCACCACCGACGAACCACCCCACGCCCAATACGAGCGAGTGGTCCTGTCACCGGCTGAGGTGCTGCACATCCCAGGCCTCGGCTTTGACGGGCTGGTGGGCTACAGCCCGATTGCGATGGCCAAGAACGCGATCGGCATGGCACAGGCCTGCGAAGACTACGGTGCCTCCTTCTTCGCCAACGGTGCCGCCCCCGGCGGCGTCCTCGAACACCCCGGGGTCATCAAAGATCCGGCCCGCGTGCGTGAGTCGTGGACGGCGACGTTTGGTGGGGCCAGGAACGGCAACAAGATCGCTGTGCTCGAGGAAGGCATGAAGTACACGCCGATCAGCGTGTCGCCTGAGCAGGCCCAGTTTTTGCAGACCCGTAAGTTCCAGATGGGTGAGATCGCCCGGATCTTCCGCATCCCACCCCACATGATCGGCGACCTCGACAAGTCCTCGTTCAGCAATATCGAGCAGCAGAGCCTCGAGTTCGTGAAATACACGCTTGACCCGTGGGTGATCCGCTGGGAGCAGGCGATCACCAAGACCCTGCTCGATGAGCGGGAGAAACCCGGCGTGTTCGTGAAGTTCAACTTGGAGGGACTGCTGCGCGGGGACTACGCCTCGCGCACACAGGGGTATGCGGTCGCCCGCCAGAACGGGTGGATGAGCGCCAACGACATCCGCGAACTCGAAAACCTCGACCGCATCAGCCCGCAGGACGGCGGCGACCTGTACCTGGTCAACGGCAACATGCTGCCACTGTCGATGGCGGGCGCATACGCCACCGCGCAAACCAGCCCGGAAGAGCAAGAACCCGGCCAGGAGAAGCCCATGCCACAGCAAACATTCCATGGAGGTAGGACATGACCAGACGCTTTTGGAACTGGGAGACCCCACCCGACCCCAGTACTGGTTCTTCGCCCGGCGAGCTGCCTGCTCGTCGGGTTTTGCGTATCGGAGGGGTGATCGCTGAGGACTCGTGGTTCGACGACGATGTCACTCCAGGCATCTTCCGCTCCGAGCTCGAAGCAGGGGCGGGGCCGGTGGATGTGTGGATTAACTCCCCGGGCGGTGACTGTATTGCCGCCGCCCAGATCTACACGATGCTCATGGACTACCCGCACCCGGTGCGCGTCATCATCGACGGGCTGGCAGCCTCTGCCGCCTCGGTGATCGCCATGGCCGGCTCTGAGGTACTCATGAGTCCGCCGGCGATGATGATGATCCACAACCCCGCCACTCTCGCGAACGGGGATGCGGACGAGCTGGCCCGGGCGATCGACATGCTGGGGGCGGTCAAGGACTCGATCATCACGGCCTACGAGATCAAGACCTCCATGCAGCGCGCCCGCATCGGACGGCTTATGGATGACGAGACCTGGATGGACGCAAGGGCCGCTATCAACCTCGGCTTCGCAGACGCCATCTACAACCCCACCGGCACACCACTACCCGCCGCCCCAACTGAGGACGGTAGCGAGGGTGGGGGTGTGGTGTTCAGCGCCATCGCCAGTGAGCGGAGCCTGGTGAACAAGCTCACCAGCCACACCACCAGCCCCGCCACACCCACCGTTGCCCGGCCGGTTCGTGTGCCTGCGCCGGGAGCGAGCCTCACCCAACCCACCGGCCGCAAGGTCGCTGACCTGTACGCGGCCCTTGCTGACCGACCCCACTAACCACCAACCCTGAACCGCTTCTGGAAGGAGCACCCAATCATGAGCATGACTTTGACTGACCTGTACGCCAAGCGCACTACCACCTGGGAGAAGGCCAAGGCCTTCCTTGACGAGCGCCGCGACGCTGACACCGGCTGCCTCAGCGCCCAGGATGATGAGGCCTATGCGCGCATGGAGGCTGAGATTGATGCCTATACCCGCGAGATTGAACGCACCCAGCGGGCCGAAAACCTCGAGGCCACCCTCGCCAGGGCCCAGCGCCAGCCCCTCACCCTGGCCCCCGGAATGAACACCACGGATGAGACCCCCGGCAAGGTGGGTACGGCGTCGGGTGAGTATCGGCGTGCGTTCTGGGACGCGATGCGCCTGAACCATTCGCCCGCCGAAGTCCGCAACGCCCTGAGTGTTGGCACGGACAGCGAGGGTGGTTACCTGGTGCCGGACGAGTTCGAGCACACCCTGGTAGACACTCTGGCGGATCAGAACATCATGCGCTCCCTGGCCAAGGTCATCACCACCACTAGTGGGGACCGCAAGATCCCGGTGGTTGCTACCCACGGCACTGCTGCCTGGCTGGATGAAGGCAAGCCCTATACCGAGTCTGATGACACTTTCAGCCAGGTAAGCCTGTCGGCGTTCAAGCTCGGCACCTTCCTCAAGATCAGTGAGGAGCTGCTGAATGACTCCGCGTTTGACGTGGAGGCCTACCTGGCGTCTGAGTTCGCGCGCCGTATCGGTGCCGCTGAGGAGGAAGCCTTCATTAACGGTGACGGGTCCGGCAAGCCCACCGGGCTGTTCAATGCCGCTGGTGGTGCGCCCACCGTTGTCACCACCGGCAAGCCGACTGACATCGGTGCTGATGAGCTGATCGATCTGCACTATGGGTTGCGGGCTCCGTACCGGAAGAACGCGGTGTGGTTGATGAACGACTCCACCGTCAAGACAGTCAGGAAGCTCAAGGACACCGCTGGCCAGTACCTGTGGCAGCCCGCCCTGACCGCTGGCGCGCCGGACACAATCCTGGGCCGCCCCGTCCACACCTCCACCTTCGCACCCGAGGTCAAAGCAGGTTCCCGCACGGTCGCGTTCGGTGACCTGTCCTACTACTGGGTGGCGGACCGTCAGGGCCGTTCCTTTAAGCGGCTCAACGAGCTATTCGCGACCACCGGGCAGGTCGGGTTCCTGGCCTCCCAACGCGTAGACGGCAAGCTCATCGTTCCCGAAGCGGTCGCGGTCCTAGCCCAGAAGGCCAGCAACTAACCCATGCAGGCACCCACGCGTAGGAGGTGGCAGCAATGAACACCAACAACCTGGTCGAGTTAGTCAAAGCGAATCTGCAAATCACCTTTAGCGAGGATGATGAGTTGATCGCTCACCTGGTCGAGGCCGCCACCTCCTACGCCACCCGCTACCAACACCACCCCGACAGCTTCTACGAGCACTCACTCATGAGCCAGGCCACCAAGCATGCGGTGGTCATGCTCGCCACCCACCTGTACGAATCCAGGGACGGTGCCACCGCAGGGTTCTGGGCAGACAAAACCGACGCCGCCCGGGCTGCCTGGGAAGCAATCAACCGGCTGCTCGTTTTGGACCGGGAATGGAAAATCTAACAACATCACCACCCAGACCAAGGGGCAAGAAGCAGAGGTGAGGCGGGATGGGTTTAGGACAGATGAGAACGTTCATCGACCTCATCCGGCCAGTGCATTCCCGGGATGCTGCTGGCTTCGAGATCACCACCGACCATGTGGTGGCGAGCGTGCGGGCTGCGGTCGAACACCAACACGCCACGGCTGCGTGGGTGAACCGGGCCGCCTACACCAAAGCCACCACCATCTTCCGCATCCGCGCGATTCCTGGTGTGGGGGTGGATGAGTCTATGGTGATCGCCGCACCCGACGGGAGATGGGTCATCGACACCATCGAACAGGTGGGCCGGTATCTGGAGATTGGTGCTCACCAGCACACCCCAGAAGGAGGGCAGCCCTGATGGCACGCGCGTCGGTGAAATTCCCCTCCGCGATCCTCGACGAACTCGATCAGCTTGGTGGCCGTTTGGATGATCATGCCGAGGCAGCATTGAAGGCCGGGGCGGCAGTGGTCGAGCCCGTCATGCGCACCAACCTCGCAGCATCAATCCGCGGCGAGAACGGCACCGGCCAGCTGCTCGGGGCCCTCGGTATCACGACCGTGAAGACGGATCGGAGAGGAAACCACAACATCAAGGTCGGTTTCGACGAACCCCGCCGCGACGGCACCATCAACGCCAAGATTGCCGCCATCCTTGAATACGGGTCCTCCCGTCAGCCCGCACGCCCGTTCCTTGCCACCACCCGCCGGGCTACTCGCGCCAGGGCGGTTGAGGCAATGAAAGCCGTGCTCACCACCCGCATGGGTAAGGGAGGTGGCCCGTGAGTGCTCCGTTGAGTCAACCATTGCTGGAAGTTGTCACTGGCGTGTGTGAGGCCTTGGCCATCCCGGTCAGGGTCTCTCTCTTTACCCCCACACCACTGCCGGACACGTTCGCCGTCACAACCCCACTCGGGGACGACCTGGGGCTGTGGGCGGACGGGGCACCCGGCGTCGAAATCGAACAAGCCCGCCTATCCCTGTACACGACGGGCAACTACCTACCCCTACGCGACACCGTTACCTCGGCGCTGCTCGCTGCTGGGGTCACGATCACCGGCCGCACCTACGTGGGATTCGAGGACGAGACCGGCTACCACCACTACGCCATCGACACCGCCGCCCACCGGGTATGGGGCGGCTAGTCCTCGGCGTTGAAGAAGTCTTCGTCGATGGAGTAGAGCGTGACCTCCCTGTGCTTTTCTACTGCGACACCGTAGGTGAGCATGAGGTTGGTCAGTTTGACGCCATCGATGAGCACAATGGTTCCGTGCGGGTACTTCTCTGCAATTGAGAGCGCGGCCGGTTGGAACTTGGAGGTCGTGATGAACACGCCAAGGCTCGCACCATGCGAATCCAGAGCTCCCATGAAGTCACGCACTTCAGGTGTTCCCACGGTGTTGGAATCGGCGTATCGCTTGGCTTGAATGTAGACGTTGGTCAATCCCAGTGGGTCTTGGCGGATGATGCCATCGATTCCGTTGTCTCCGGACTTACCTACGCGCTGCTTCGCGCCGTGCGTGCCGCCATATCCCATGGCCCATAACAGTTCGACCACCGCGTTCTCGAAGAACTCAGGGCTTTCCTCTTGCAAGCGATGCCGCAAGCGGGTCTCGACTTCTGCGTTGAACTCACGAGCCAGTTCGTCGATTGCCTCGACAGGGTCGGATGCCCCATCAGTGTCAAGATCATCGCCGTTTGAAGCAGACGACCCTGAAGCAGCGTTCTTACGTTCAGCAACCTCTTGTTGGTAAGCAACCCAGGCCGGCCACTCAAGCAAGTCCTTCTGGGTGTACGAGGTCAAACCGCGCGCATCTACCGCCAGTCCATCATCGGTGATTTGGTAAACGCCTCGCTTGGGCTTAGACACAAGGCCCGCAGCGGAGAACGAGGAGCACGCCCAATTGATCCGGTTGACATAGCGCAGTCCACCGGAGGGTAGTTCTTGGGCGCGAGCCTGCTCATCAAGTCCAGCCAAGTCGGCAGCGCGCTCGCACAGTTCCCTGAAAGCAAGCGGCTTGCCGTCTGCCAGCGCACGCAGCACCAACGGACGGAACTCATCAGCAGAAGGGACTTGCATAACCACAACAAACTCCTACCCGTCATAGGCGCGCAGTCCTTGCGTGCCTGACTCCCATCACCAAATTTACAGGCAGACATCACCCCTGACACGGAAGGATCACCCACCATGGCCACTATTGGGCTCGACAGCCTCTACTACGCCACCATCACCGAGAACGATGACGGTGAAGAAACCTACGCCACCCCCGAGCGGCTGGCGAAAGCGATCAGTGCGGAACTGTCCGTCGAAGTCGCCGAAGCCATCCTCTACGCGGACGACGGTCCTGCCGAAGTCGTTAAAGAATTCCAGTCCGGCACCCTCACCCTGGGAGTAGACGACCTCACCCCAACGGTCGCCGCGGCCCTGGTGGGCGCGGTAGTGGACAAGAACAAAGTGCTCGTCTCCGCTTCCGAAGACGGTGGCGCTCCGGTCGCTATCGGGTTCCGAGCCCGTAAGGCTGACGGCACCTACCGGTACTTCTGGCTCTACAAGGTCCGCTTCGCCATCCCTGCCGCGTCCTTGAACACCAAGGGCGACAGTATTGAGTTCGCGACCCCGTCTATCGAGGGCACGATCCTGCGCCGCACCAAGCCCGATGCTTCCGGTAAGCACCCGTGGAAGGCCGAAGCCACCGAAGGTGACGCCACCAAGAACATCACCGATGGCTGGTTCAAGAACGTCTATGAGCCCGCCTACGCCACCACCACCGTCACCGCCAGCTAAACCGGAAGGAACCAGTCATGGCTAAAACCAGTAAGAAAACCCCGGCCAGTGTGCTGCCAGACGGGGCAGGCCATTCATCGTTTATCCGTCTGGGTGGGCAGGATTTCGAGCTCATCCTCACCACCCGCGCCACCAGGGAAATCGCCTCCCGCTACGGGGGCCTGGAACAACTCGGCGAGAAACTCGAGAACGAGGCGGATCTGGGTGAGCAGATCGGTGAAATCGCATGGCTGATCGCGCTACTGGCCAACCAGTCCGTGTTGATCCACAACCTCACCCACCCCCAGGACGTGAAGCCTGAGGTGACTGCGGAGATGGTTGAGTTACTCACCGTGCCTGGTGAGCTGGCGGGCTATCGGGAGGCGATCACCGCTGCTCTGGCTGCTGGGACGGGGCGTGAGGTCGCCTCCCCAAAAGCCTAACCACCAGCCCGTCAGCGAACTGGGGTGAGAACCTCACCCGCCTGGCCTACCTGGCCCACCGCTACCTGCACCTGGACCGGTGGGAGGTCGCGCTCATGCCGCTCGGCGTGCTGCTCGACCTCATCGAGTGCCACTGGCAACACACCCAACCCGGCCGCAACAGCGCTGAGCCGAGCATCGACGACATCATCCCGCCAGGCATCTAAGCCCCACGCTCACTCACGGGTCTGGGGCTTAGTCCTGTGCTTTACCCTCAAAGGAGGCCAGGGTGGCTGATTCATCGTTTGGTTTGAAGATTGGCTTGGAGGGCGAGCGGGAGTTTAAGAAGGCGATCACGGATATCAACCGTGAGATGCGGGTGCTGGGGTCTGAGATGAAGGTGGTGGCTTCCCAGTTCGGGAAGAACGCTGCTGACGCGGACGCTCTCACGGCCCGCAACGAGGTGTTGGGCAAGCAGATCGAAACCCAGAAGGGCAAGATCGAGGCGCTGAAGGCCGCCCTCCAAAACGCCAGTAGTTCGTTTGGTGAGGCTGATAGTCGTACCCAGAACTGGCAGATCCAGCTCAACAACGCCACCGCGACCCTGAACGAGCTCGAGGGGGAACTGGGCCAGAACACCTCCAAAATCGAGCAGCTCACCAATGCTGCGGGCAATAGCGAGGGTGAGTTCAAGGACGCCGCCACTGGCGCAGACAAACTCAGTGGCGAGGTGGATGATCTCGGCCGGGAAATGGATGACACATCCGGGAAGACTCGTGTCTTTGGTGATGTCCTGAAAGCCAACCTGGCTGCCGAGGCCATTATCGGCGGGGTTAAGGCCATCGGGTCCGCGATCGCTGGTATCGGCCGCGGCTTCGCATCCGCGATGAAAGACGGGGTGGCCTACAACGCGGAGATGGAGCAGTACACCACGAGCTTCACCACGATGCTGGGTGACCAGGCTAAAGCCCAACAGCTCGTCAATGATCTGAAGGTGACGGCGGCTAAGACCCCGTTCGGTATGGGAGACCTGGCGAAAAACACGCAGACGCTCATGGCGTTTGGCATCAGCGCGGACGAAGCGAAACTGCGTCTGGGCCAGCTTGGTGACATCTCCCAGGGTGATGCCCAAAAACTTGAGTCATTGACGCTGGCGTTCGCACAGGTT
Organism: Trueperella sp.; assembly: GCA_022783305.1. GTDB lineage: Bacteria > Actinomycetota > Actinomycetes > Actinomycetales > Actinomycetaceae > Trueperella > Trueperella abortisuis. The sequence continues at coordinate 34,459 of JALEWQ010000054.1, forward strand.
TCCTCTGCGGGGAAACTCTCCGGCCAGGATCTGCTGCAGATGATCAATGCCGGGTTTAACCCGTTGCAGGAGATGAGTAAGAAGACCGGCAAGAGCGTCGGCGAGCTCAAAGAGGAGATGGAGAAGGGCGCGATCAGCGCCGACATGGTCGCTGAGGCGTTCGCGTCCGCGACTGCTGAGGGTGGCCAGTTCTACGGGGCGATGGAAGCCCAGTCCAAAACCTTCTCCGGACAAATGAGCACTCTCGAGGACGGCATTAACGGCCTCAAGGGCTCTCTCGCAGGGGGCCTGACGGGCATGCTGGCATCCACGGTTCTACCCATGGTTAATGGCTGGGTTGACACGCTGACCACCGCCTTCGAACAAGGCGGGGTTGATGGGTTGCTGGGTGCGTTGGATGGGATCCTCACCCAGGCCCTGGATTTCCTCTCCGCCCAGCTCCCAGTCGTACTGGACGTGGCCTTGAAGGCGATCATGGCGCTAGTCGAAGCCCTCGTGAACAGCGCACCACAACTAGCCACGGCGGCGGTGCAGATTCTGCAAACCCTCGCCACCGCGATCCTCACCGCCCTGCCACTACTGGTAGACGCCGCGCTACAAATCATCGGGACCTTGGCTGCCGGTATTGGTCAGGCTCTGCCCACGTTGATTCCGGCGATCGTGGCGGCGTTGGTTGCGATCGTCCAAGCAATCATCGACAATCTCCCGCTCATCCTGGACGGGGCGCTGCAGCTGGTGTTGGGTTTGGCGCAGGGGTTGATTGCGGCGATCCCGGTGTTGATCGAGGCTTTGCCGGCGCTGATTCAAGCGATCATCGACTTCGTGATCGGGGCGATCCCGATGATCATCGACGCCGGCATCCAGCTCCTCACTGCTTTGGTGACGGCGTTGCCGACGATCATTGAGGCGATTGTGGCGGCCCTGCCGCAGATCATCACCTCCATCATCACAGCGATCCTGGGGGCCATTCCGCTGCTGATCGACGCAGGCATCAAACTGCTCACCGCCCTGATCGGGGCACTGCCGCAAATCATCCAAACCCTCGTGGCGGCCATGCCCACGATCATTGCAGCGGTCATCGGCGCGATCCTGGCGGCTGTACCGCAGTTGATCCAGGCCGGCATCCGGTTGCTTACCGCGCTTGTTGGGGCGTTGCCGCAGATCATCTCCACGATTGTCTCGGCGGTGCCCCAGATCCTCGGCTCGCTCATAAGTGGCTTGGCGCAGGGGTATGGGCAGATGCTGGACGTGGGTATGAACCTGGTGCGCGGCCTATGGTCGGGCATCCAGCAGCTCGCGGGATGGCTGTGGAACAAAGTCTCTAGCTGGGTGAGCAGCATCTGGGACGGGATCACCAGTTTCTTCGGGATCCATTCACCCTCACGGCAGATGGCCTGGGTCGGCGACATGCTCACACGCGGTCTCGCACAAGGAATCGATGCCACCGGAGCCCGTGCCGTGAACGCCGCCGAAGACATGGCAGCAGACGTCAGTGACACCCTCGGCAGCCTGACGTCCGGGGTACGCATCCCAGTCTCTATGGGCCCGTCCATGCCGAACCATGTAGGCGCACCCGGCTCCATGGGGGCCGGTAGCACGGTTATGGATGCGGAGGCTGTGGCGACAGCGGCGGCCAAGAGCGTGCTGGAGAAGCTGGACGTGAATGTGCGCCTGTCAGACGGGACGCTGGTCGGCAAACTCACCCCACTCATCGACCGCCAGTTGGCGGCCCGGGGCCGTACCAGCGCACTGCTCACACCCACCTAAACCACTCACTGTCGCTACTTCTTTGGGAGGTGTTGTGATGCGTGGATTCATCCTCGGAGACTTTGATTCCCTGGCCAGTGGGTGCCGGGTGACGAGTCCGCCGGCTGTGTCTTTCACCGCCCGCGCCACCACTGATGTGGAGGTTGCGGGCGGTGAAGGCATCATCACCCGCACCACCGGCTGGAGTCCCCGCACCCTCAGTATTGGCTTGCTGGCTCCGAGCCTGGATGTGGTCGAGCACCTCGCAGGCACCGCTACACACAGTGGTTTGTATCTGCGGTTGTCGCACCTACCAGGCCGATACCTCATCACCACCAAAGGCTCGGTGAGCGAGCTGTCCCGGTTCGGCACCCGGTGGAAAGCCACCCTGGAGGTGACCTGCCGGCCCTTCACCTACCTGGATGCGGGCCTGACCCCAGTGCCCCTCAGGGCGGGCGGGGTGGTGCGGGTGGTCAACCCGACCCTGCTCGACTCCCGGCCCGTCATCACCCTGTCTGGTTCTGGCACCACCACGATCACGATCAACAACACCCCGTACCGGGTCGTGCTCCCAGGCTCGGGTGAGCTCGTGATCGATTGCGGCTCGATGACCTGCACGGTCTCAGGCAAAACCCTCACCGACGCCCTTTTGGCTCTCGACTTCCCAGTACTGGTGCCGGGCGTGAACACGCTGGCACTGCCGGCGGGTGTTTCTGGGCGCTTGATTCCGATGTGGAGGACACCATGATTACCACACACAACCCAACCCTCACCACCGGACAGACCTTCACCGGCAGTGGCAGACAAGTACTCGACCCACACCTCGCCACCGCAGAGATCACTGAGGAACTGAACGGCGCATACACCCTGGAAATCTCCTGGCCCCACAACCCAGCAGTCATGCTGGAGGTGGGTGACATTGTTGCCGCACCCGTCCCAGACGGCACCCGCCAGGGGTTCCGGGTCGCCACGCTCACGATGGATGGGGAGCAGATGTGGCATGCGGCCTGCCACCACATCACCTTCGACCTGGCCACCAACGTCATCGTCGACGCCGCGGCAGTCAACATGACCGGCAGCCAAGCCCTCGCACACCTACTCAGCCGCTTGGCTGCCCCACACTCCTTCACCCCAGGACCCGTGAGCAACCTTGGCCCCAGGGACAGTGTGCGGTGGGTGCGCAAGTCCGGCCTGGAAGCCTTGAGCGGGGATGACAACGGGATCCTTACCCGCTGGGGCGGAGACCTGACCCGCGACAACACGATCCTGTCCTGGCAGCCTCGGCGGGGGCGAATCAGCAAGGTGGTGGTGTGGGAGGGCAAAAACCTCGCCAGCATGGACAAAACCACCGACGCCACCGGCCTGACGACCAGGATTCTGCCGGTCGGCTTCGACGGACTCACCATCCCCGAGGTCTTCGTGGACTCACCCCGCATCGGCGACTTTCCGACACCCTTGGTGCGGGTGGAGCGGTTTGAGCACATCAAAGCCATCAAAGACCCCGATCGGCCTGCAGAGGGAGAACTCCCGCTATCCGAGGCCCAACAAGCACTCAGGGAGGCTGCAAAGGCGCGGTTCACCACCGACCACGTCGATGTTCCCGTTTTGACGTGCGAGGTGGTGATGGCATCACCCGAACACACCACCGGTCTCGAAGAGCTCCGCCTGGGCGACACGGTCACCGTGCGCAGCTCGACCTATGGGGTAGACCTTGAGGCCCGCGTGACGGGCTACGTCTACAACGCCCTCACGAATGCATACACCTCAATCACTCTCACGACGGGGAACGCTGGGACTCCGCGTGGGTTGGCAGGACAGATGCGCCAGCTTAGCCAGAGCATTGCTGCGCGGGCTGAGGAGTCCGCTGCGGTCTTGATTGCCGCTAACGGGTCTAACCGCTCCTACCACCAAGCCACTGCCCCTACCGGTGCGCGATTGGGGGATATCTGGTTCCAAGACGACGGCTCCGGCCAGGTCAACATCTGGATCTACCAGGCCACCAGCACGGGTGAGTCGGGCTGGGTCCAGGTCGCTGGTGACATCACTGCCGCTGCCCTGGAAGCAGAACTCGAGGCCGCCAGGCGTGAGGTTGCCGGGTTGAGTACTGACCTGACGGGGCGGATTGAGAAAGCACAGGCGGATTTCCAGGCCGGCGTCGAAGCCGTGCGTGCGGACATGGAGGCAGGTGAGCGGCAGGCCAGTGAGGCAATCGCTGCGCTGGACCGAAACATTGAGGCAGCTATCGCGCAAGCGAAAAGAGACAGCGAGGAGGTCGACACCAACGCTCGCGCACGTGAGGAGGAAATGGCTGCCGCCTTCGATAGTGCCCGCGCCAACCTCGAAGCAGACATGAAGGGCAAGGCGGATAAGAACGGTTTGATTGCGCAGATTAATGCTTCACCCGAGAGTGAGCTCATCGCCGGCAAGCGCCTACACATCACTGGTCAGGCTCTGATCGATTCATCGATCATTACCACCGCGATGATTCGGGATGCGGCGATCGTGAACGCGAAAATCGCCTCCCTAGACGCCTCCAAAATCACCACCGGATACCTCGACGCCGCCCGGATTAGGGCCGGGAGTATTAGTAGTGAGAAGTTGCTGGTGGCAGACGGGTTCATCACCACCGCCATGATTCGCGATGCGGCGATCACCAACGCCAAGATCGGAGCGGTGGACGCCGCGAAAATCACCACCGGATACCTGTCCGCAGCCAGGCTCAAGGCCGGGTCGATCACCTCGGACAAGCTGGTGATCGCAGCTGGCTTCATTAAGACTGCGATGATCGCGGACGCCGCCATCACCTCGGCGAAGATCGCCTCGTTGGATGCTGGGAAGATCACCACCGGCACCCTGGCTGCGGCCCGGATTGCGGCAGGCTCCATTACCAGCGACAAGCTCAGTATCGCGGCCGGGTTCATCAAGACCGCGATGATTGCCGATGCTGCGATCACGAGCGCGAAGATCGGCTCCCTAGACGCCGGCAAGATCACCACGGGGACGCTCAATGCGGCCCGTATCGGGGCTGGGTCGATTACGGCGGACAAGCTGGCCTCCAACGCGATCCAGGTCGGGCTGGCGGGGTGGACGAGCACGATCCGTATCACGCCGTCTGCGATCAGCTGGTACTCGGGTTCCACCCTGGAAGGGCAGATCACCAGCCGAGGCATGACGTTTTGGTACGGGAGTCGTCAGATCGGGTGGATGGGTGAGCAGTACAAGAAGGACTACCCAGATATCCGTGGAATCACCAACGCTCTGGAATACCAGGGAGACTTCGTGGACTGGGCGTACAAGAAAACCCAGACCGCTGGCGTGTTCACCACGATGCTGTCGCTGGATCCGAAAGGAAAGATGTACTCCGGCCAGCCCGGTATCCATGTCGGTACCGACCTGCGCCTGCACGGCTGGGGGCTACTGACCTCAGAGGGCCGGAAAGTCATCTTGCAAGACTGTGCTCTCACCGGTCTTGGTACCCACCCAGGATGGGCCAGCGCGAACGGCAAAGCGAAAGTCGTCTTCCACACCAACGACCTGATGATCGTCACCGGCGGCAGCTACTACAACATGACCAAACTGATGGCCCGCGTGGGTGAGCTCATTGCCCGCATGAACTCCCTGATCGGCTACTTCAACCAGGGCTGGATCAAAACCATCCGCAACACCAGCGGCGGAAACATCACCTGGGAGTACTTCTCCAGCACCGGCTGGTCCGCCATGTCCACCGACTTCTAACAAGCCCACGTTAAGGAGCACCCCCTATGTCTCTCATCATCACCAACACTGATCTCCAACCCATCCACACCCTCTTAGTGGAACTGCCCCTTGCGGGTGCTGCCTCGCGTGCCAGGTCCAAGCTCGCCGCCATGGTTGAGGCTGCTCTGGAATCCCTAGCCGCCAGCGAGCTCGAACTGGTCACGGAGTACGCCTCCAAGAACAGCGCTGGTGAGCCTGTCATCAGCCAGGCTGGCGAGATCTCGTTCCCCACCACTCAGGCGGGGCGTGAGTTCCTGGCCGAACGCACCAAACTCATGAACGAACAGGCCGAGCTGTCCGGTCAGTCGTACACGACCATGACCGCCACCTTGTATGAGGCGCTGCTCGCGTATGAAGAGCCTCTGAGTGGCGAGGCGGCCCGGGCTTATGACCGGCTGTGTGACGCTCTCGAACACCACCACGCAACCATCAACCAGCAGGAGGTGGCGTCATGAGCGAAACCACCAACACCACTGAGACCGCGGGCCTGGAGTCGGTCCTAGAAACCCCGCCCACCACTAGTGGGACCACCAGCCGGGCCCCGCTACCAGTGACGTTGCCGGCCGAAGCCACCTCATCCCGGAGCACGGCGCAGATCGCACGCCAGGTCCTGTCACTGATCGTGCGGCCGGGGACGAACACGTTACGCAGCATCAGCGAACTCGACGCACTACTAGGTAAGGAGGACATGTGATGCGCACGCTGTGGCACATCTGGGAAGCACTCGCAGCAACGATCGGAGGAGTCGTGGGATGGCTGATTGGCGGCTTTGACGGCTTCCTCGCAGCCCTGGTCGCGCTGGTGACCATCGACTACATCACCGGCGTCATCGCCGCCTACGTCACCGGCGAGTTGTCCAGTGAGGTCGGGTTCAAAGGCATCGCCCGCAAGGTCGTCATCTTCACCCTTGTTGGTGTAGCCAACCTCCTCGACGTCCACGTGCTCGGCGAAGCAGGGATCCTGCGCACCGCCACCATCTTCTTCTACCTGGCCAACGAAGGCCTATCCATCATCGAAAACGCCACCCGCATCGGCCTGCCCGTCCCCGACAAACTCCGTGACGCCCTGGCCACCATCACCACCAAGAGCGGGGGCAAACACCGCCTCGAGGACGGGTTCATTGACCGGGTTCTCGACCCGGGACCGCCCGGAGACCCCGTACCCCCATCTTCGGGCTACACCGATGAAGACCACACGCCGTCAACCCCACGGGTTGGCGGCACTTCTATTTCACCCCCAACCACCAGCAGCGACAAGGAGGCCTAACCATGGGTTACAGCTACAGTTTCGATCCGGCCAGCCCCGCCAACTACACGGCCGGCCGTGGCGGCAAGCGCATCACGACCATCGTCATCCATCACTGGGACGACCCCGCACGCAATCCGCAACTGGCCGGTGTGGTGGCGACGTTTAAGAACCCCGGCCGAGGGGCCAGTGCGCATTATGTGGTGGAGGCCGGCCGGGTGGTGCAGATGGTCGACCTCGCCAACACCGCCTGGCATGCCGGCAACTGGCCGGTCAACCAGTGCTCGATTGGTATCGAGTGCAACCCTCGCTGCTCTGAGGCGGATAAGGCCACTATCGGTGAGCTCATCCGTGACCTGCAGGCAAAGTACGGGCCGCTGCGCATCATCGGTCACAAAGACGCCTCCAGCACCGCCTGCCCGGGTCGCTACTACCCGCCAGCCAGCGTCCTCGCCCCATACATCGGTGGTGGTGGTAGTAGTGCTCCCGCAGCCACCCCGGCTGTGGACGGCAGCATTGATGAGCTTGCACGCAGGGTGATTGCTGGCGAGTTCGGCAACGGCGAGGAACGCAAGACTCGCCTCGGATCTCAGTACAGCGCGGTGCAGGCCAGGGTCAACGAGATTCTTGCTGGCCGGCCCGCACAGCCAAACCCCGCGGAGCCTGCGACCCCGGCACCGGCGGCTGACATTGAGGCTCTGGCGGATGCGGTCATCCGCGGCGAGTACGGCAACGGGGCGGATCGCAAGGCACGCCTCGGCCACCTCTACGACGCCGTACAGGCGCGGGTGAACGCCAAGCTCAGCGGGGCTGCACCCGCCCCGGCTCCGGGCCCGAACCTGGAGGCCATGGCCGATGCGGTCATCCGCGGCGAGTACGGCAACGGGGCGGAACGCCGCAACCGCCTCGGCCACCTTTACGACGCTGTTCAGGCGATCGTGAACCGCAAACTCGGCTACTAGCCACCAGCCCATCACGGCACACAGCGCCCTCACTCACCCCTGACGTCCTGGGGTGGGTGGGGGCGCTTTTGTCGTTTCTAGGACTTTTCCATCGGTTCCGGATGCGGTGAATCCGTCGATGTACCGGCTACCCCGTCCGGTTTTGCCTGCTGCCACGCCCTACAGGTGCAAGGCCCCTTTTTGGGGCACACGGGCGATAGGACGGTGATGGCTGCGATGACACCACTGGAGACGCGACGGATCGAAAACCTGCGGCGCGCGGGATGGGGATATAAGAACATCGCCGCGTTCTGCGGAATGTCGCGTGAGGTAGTGCGCGCGTACTGCCTGCGTGAGAGTCTCGAGGCCGACCCCGACTTGGTTGAGCAGGTGTGTGCCTGGTGCGGGCTGGCTTTAAGCGGGCGCAGCAACAGTGCTCGTTTTTGCTGTGCATCATGTCGTTGGAGTGCGTGGAATGACAAACACCAGCGCGCCTCCGAGCACGCGCGCCCATGCCAGGCGTGCGGCAAGGACTTCATCAGTGCGAAGAAGCGGCAGAAGTACTGCTCGCACTCGTGTTACGTCCGGGCCCGCTTCGCTACCAAGGGTGGCCGGTCATGATCAGCCACTCAGCTGTCGAAGTGGATGACGCGATGGCTGATCCTGGCCGGTTCGCAAGCGAACTGGCGTTCCTTCTCGACCGCGCTCACCTGGCCACTATGACCGCTATCGGGGCTATCACGGTTGAAGAAGCAGACCGGATTCATTTAGAGCTCGTCAACGAATACCAGCCTGTCTACACCCTCAGCTCTATTCCGACTTTGACTTGATATCACGGGCTTATAGAGCGTGTATGGAAGTGAAGAAAAAGGAGGAAGACGTTGGAAGTGATAACAAGGCACACCGCCAGCCGACAGCCACGGCTTGCCCGGGTCGCTGCGTATTGCAGGGTCTCAACTGAGAACGACCACAGTTTCAAATCCTTGTCCGCGCAGGTGTCCTACTACAACCAGATCATCGGGGCCACGCCTGGCTGGGTGTTTGCTGGCGTGTATGCCGATAACGGCATCACCGGCACCTCAACGCGTCATCGGCAGCAGTTCAACCAGCTCATGCGTGATGCCAGAGCGGGCAAGATCGACATCATTCTGACCAAGAGCATCTCTCGGTTCGCGCGCAACACGGTGGATCTACTGGCGACGGTACGTGAGCTCAAGACGCTGGGAGTGGAGGTGCGCTTCGAGCGGGAAAACATTCATTCCTTGTCCAGTGATGGGGAACTGCTCCTGACCCTCCTGGCGTCATTCGCTCAGGAAGAGTCCCGCTCGATCAGCGAGAACGTCAAATGGTCGATTCGCAAACGCTACGAACAAGGCATCACCAACTCCCACCGGATTTACGGATACACCTGGCGCGGGGGTCAGCTCGTAATCAACGATGACGAAGCCTCCATCATCCGGCGCATCTTCGCCGATTACCTAGCCGGCACGAGCCCGGAAAAGATCGCTGACCGACTCAACAGCGAGGGTCACCGTGCTCGTGAGGGAGGCCTGTTCCTCGGCTCCGTCATTCGCACGTGGCTGGAAAACCCCCGCTACGTAGGCAATGAAATGCTTCAAGCCACCTACTGCGCCGACCCCGGAGGCAAACGCATCCCGAACGATGGGGTGCTGCCACGCTACTGGGTCCAGGGAACCAACCCGCCCATCATCAGTGAGGAAACCTGGGAGCGTACTCAAGCCGAGCTCGCACGACGGCGCGCGTCAGGAGGCCGGGCGCTCACCCCGACAGGAGGCACCGGCGCACTGACCCACCGGGTCTACTGCAGCATATGTGGCAGGCGTTTTCACCGGCGAACCAAAACCCGACGGCATGTGTCGTACAAGTTCTGGTGGTGTGAAACCGCTACCCGGGGCAAGGGCAACCCTTGCCACGCGCCCCAAGTACGAGAAACCGAACTACGCCGCGCAATCACCTGTGTGCTCGATCTGGGTGAATGGGAAAACGACGCTGTCCTTGAGCAAGTTCGCACCATCACCATCAGCCCGAACCGGCAAGCCGTGGTGACGCTAGAGGACGGCAGGGTTCACACCATCACACTCGGGGAGGAGAACTGATGCCCACCATCACCACAATCCCAGCCAAGCCACGTATCTCTGGGCCGCAAGCACCCGCCCTGGCACGCCGGAGGGTCGCAGCCTATGCGCGCGTGTCCACCGACATGGAAGAGCAGCAGTCCTCCTACCAGGCACAGGTGGACTACTACACCACCTACATTCAAGGCCGACCCGACTGGGAGTTCGTCAAGGTCTACGCCGACGAAGGCATCAGTGGTACTTCCACCAAGCATCGTGAGGGATTCCAGAACATGGTCACCGACGCCCTGGCCGGAAGAATCGACCTGATCCTGACTAAGAGCGTGTCCCGTTTCGCCCGTAACACCGTCGACTCCCTGACCACGGTGAGGGCCCTGAAAGAAGCCGGTGTGGAGGTGTACTTCGAGAAAGAAAACATCTGGACCCTGGATGCCAAAGGCGAACTCCTGATCACCATCATGAGTTCATTGGCGCAAGAAGAATCTCGCTCGATCAGTGAGAACGTGACCTGGGGGCACCGACGTCGTTTCGCCCAAGGTAAGGCCATCATCCCTTACGCCAGCCTGCTGGGATACAAGAAAGGCGAGGACGGGGGCCTAGCGATCGACGAGAGCCAAGCACCCACCGTGCGACGCATCTACCAGCTCTTCCTTGACGGCCACTCCCTGCTCGAGATTAAACACATCCTTGAATCCGAAGGCCATCTCACCTCACGCGGCAACAAAACCTGGGCATCGACCACGATCCGCTCGATCCTGTCCAATGAGAAGTACCGCGGCGATGTGCTGCTGCAGAAAACCTATGTGGCGGACTTCCTGACCAAGCAAGTGAAGAAAAACGAAGGCGAGGTACCCCAGTACTATGTCGAAGGCCACCACGAGCCCATTATCGAACCAAGGGTTTGGGACCAGGTCCAAGTCGAACTTGCCACCCGCCACAGCAAAGGGGAGCGCAAGACAGGCGCATCCAAGACCGGCCTATTCGGATCACGCCTGAAGTGCGCGGATTGCGGAGGATGGTACGGGCGCAAAGTATGGGCATCGAACACGAAGTACAAGCACACCATCTGGCGGTGCAACCACAAGTACGACGGGGATAACACCTGCACCACGCCCGCACTACGTGACGAGCAGATCCAGGATGCGTTCCTCCAAGCCCTTGCTGAGCTCAACCAGGAACTAGGAACCACGGCGCGGATGAAGCAGGCCATCACACGAGCCTTCGACACCAGCGCGCTGAAAGCCGAAGTCAAGCAACTTCAGACCACGATTACAGCACTTGAGGAGGAATTCGAACGCCTGATCGCGGACAACCAGTCCAGGGTCCAAGACCAGGCTGAGTACCTGGCGCGCTTCGAGAAAACCGAAGCCACCTACAAGCGCACCCTAGCAAAGAAGGATGCTCTCGAAGCTGAGATCACCCAACGCTCCTCGCGCCGGACAAGCATCCTCGCTGCCTACGAGGAACTCTTGACTACCGAGCCGCTCCAACACTTCGAGCCACGCCAGTTCAACGCACTCGTCAGCCATGCCATCATCGCGGCTGGACTCATCCGCTTCATTTTCAAGTCCGGCCACGAAATCGAAGTCACCCTATAACGCGCGAGTTCTTAATCCTTCCCAGGCCCGTCATCGGTGTTCCGATGGCGGGCATTTTTGACGCGAAAACCCAACCCGCCAAACACTAGTCAGACACTCACCAAACACTGGCCAAACGCTCACACCCCCCAATGGGCAACGCGCCTAACACCAGCCAAACACCCGCAAACGCAAAGACCCCGGACTTATCACATCCGAGGTCTAATTGGAGCG
>JALEWQ010000060.1 GCA_022783305.1 Trueperella sp.
CGGGCGCTGTCCATCGAGGAAAAGCCCGCCAAGCCGAAGTCGAACTACGCGGTGCCCGGCCTGTACTTCTACGACAACGACGTGGTGGAAATCGCAAAGAACCTCACCCCGTCGGCCCGTGGCGAGTACGAGATCACCGACGTCAACAAGGTCTACCTGGAGGCCGGCAAGCTTTCCGTGGAGGTGCTGCCGCGCGGCACCGCCTGGCTCGACACCGGCACTTTCGATTCGCTCGCCGACGCCAGCGCCTACGTGCGCACCGTGGAGGCGCGCCAGGGGCTGAAGGTCGGCTCGCCGGAGGAGGTCGCCTGGCGGATGGGCTTCATCGATGACGACGGCCTGCGCCGCCGCGCCGAGCCGCTCGTCAAGTCGGGCTACGGCAAGTACCTGCTCAACCTCATCGACCAGCGCTGAGCCGCCAGCCGCGGGGGTGCTCGCCGGGCTATGCGGGCTGGCTCGCCGGGCGGGCGGGCGCAGCACGCTCTGCTGAGCGGCGGTAGAACATCGACAGGAAGGCGCCCGAGAGGTTGTGCCACACCGAGAAGATGACGGCGGGTAGCGCCGTCTCGGGGGTGAAGTAGCCGCGGGCGAGGGTCGCGGCTAGGCCGGAGTTCTGCATCCCGACCTCCACGGAAACCGTGCGCGCCACCCGGGAGTCGAAGCCAAAGAGCTTGGTCACCACGTAGCCCAGCAGGTAGCCGAGCAGGTTGTGGAGGATGACGGCGGCGAAGATGATCGCGCCCGCGGTGGCGAATGCCTCCGCCGATCCGGGGATCACTCCGATCACCACGGCGCAGATGCCCAAGGTGGAGACCCAGGGCAGCACGGGCAGGATCTTGTCGATTATCCGCGGCACAAGGAGGCGCAGAACCAGGCCGCCCAGCACGGGAACCAGCACGGTCTTGACGATCGAGATCGCCATCGCCCCGCCGTCGATGTCCATGAGGGTGCCGGCCAGCCACTGCACGAGTAGCGGGGTCATGATCGGGGCCAGGAGCGTCGACACCGCCGTCATGGTGACGGACAGCGCGACGTCGGCCTTGGCCAGGTAGGAGATGACGTTGGAGGAGGTCCCGCCCGGGGCCGAGCCCACGAGGATGACACCCACGGCGATCGCGGGCGGGAGGCTGAGCACCTTCACCAGTGCGATCGCGACAAGCGGCATGATGACGTACTGGGCGAGGACGCCGAGCAACACCGGCAAGGGCCGGGCGATGACCAGCTTAAAGTCGGGCAGCGTGAGGGTCAGGCCCATGCCGAACATGATGACGCCCAGAAGGATCGACACGTGCGGGGAGACGTGGGCGGCCGCGCCGGGGAACATGAAGGCCCAGACGGCGGCGAGGATGATGAGGATAGGGAAGACGGTGACGGCGACGAGCGCTGCGCGGTCTTCCGCTGTGCGTTGTGGAAGCTGGCTCATAGCTCCGTTCTATCGAACGCCCTCATCCGTGAGACGCCCATCTCGAATGATGGGATTACTTCGGGTGAGGCGTCAGCCGAGGTTGGCGAGCACTGCCGGGGCCGCGACCCCCCACCTCTCCTTCCAGTCCCCGATGGGGGCGACGCCGATGGCTGCGAGGGAGTCGTGGGCGAGCACCGAGTAGGAGGGGCGGGGCGCTGGACGGTTGAACGCGGCCGCCGTCGTTTCGCCGACGATCGCCGGGTCCTTGCCGTAGGCGGCGACGATCTCCTTGGTGAACCCGTGCCAGTTGGTCTGCCCCGAGGCGGTGCCGTGGTAGATGCCGGAGGGTGCGCCGGCCTCGTGGAGGCGGATGATGAGATCGGCGAGGTCGCGCGTCCAGGTGGGCTGGCCGACCTCGTCGGTGACCACCGACAGCTGCGGGTGGGTATCCGACAGGCGCGCCATCGTCTTGGGGAAGCAGGCGCCGTGCTCGCCGTAGAGCCAAGCCGTTCGCACGATCACGTAATCGTCGGTTTCGGCGCGGACGGCCCACTCGCCGGCTGCCTTGGTGCGCCCGTAGGCGGATTTCGGCCCGATCGGCGCGCTCTCACCGTAGGGCGCCTCGGCGTCGCCGGCGAAGACGTAGTCGGTGGAGATCTGGACGAGACGGGCCCCGAGCTCGCGGGCCCGCCGGGCGAGTAGCTGCGGGCCGACGGCGTTGACGGCGAAGGCCTGGGCCTCATGTTCCTCGGCCGGGTCGACGGCGGTGAAGGCCGCGCAGTTGACGACGACGTCGGTGGCGCCGAGCTCGCCCACCGATGCCGGATCGGTGATATCGACCTCCGGCCGGTCGAGGGCAGTGACCTCGTAGCCGTGGTCGTGAAGCATATCCGTGAGGTCCGTGCCGAGCATGCCGGCGGCGCCGATGACAGTCCAGTGCATAGTTCTCCTTGTTTTTGCCCAGTCTATCGCGACCTGTGGCGCGGGAGGCTTTTCCTTGCCACAGATATGAATATTGTTTAGATTGTGAATCATGTGACTTTCGAGCATAGAAGGATTCTCATGAAAACCACGCTCCCCCTCGCCCTCGGCATTCTCCTCGCAACCCCTGCCACGCTTCCCGGCGCGCTCTGGGCAGCAATAGGCTCCGAGGAGCCGGCCGCATACGTCGTCGACCTCCTCGCCGCCCCGGCGCTTGAGGAACCGACGACGGCGGAACCCGACTCGGCCCCGGACCTCACGAGGGATGGGCCCGCGGCTCCCGCCACCGGCGAGGAGGCCGCACCTGGCGGACAGACGCGCGAGGACGCCGTCGACGAGCCGGCCGACGCCCCGGTGATGGACGCACCCGAAGACGCCGTCACGGCCGCGCCGGCGGCCCTGGCCAAGGACGAGCCCGAGTTTGACCTGGTGACCGAGCCGATGGAGACGAACGACTTCGTCGTCGCCGGCGTCACCTGGGAGGGCGCCGCGCCAGAGGCTGTGGAGATCCGCACGCTCACCCACGGCGAGTGGGGACAGTGGTATTCCCTCGACATCGAAGGCGAAGGGACACCCGGCACCGAGCCGTATATGGCTGCCGGATCGTCGGGGGTTCAGGTGCGCGTGGCGGGAGCGAGCGAGCCCGCCTCCCTCAGCCTCTCGCTGAACACCGGCGAAGGCGCGGGCGGAAGCGAGGAACGGGCCGACATTGCCGAGCCGGACATCGCCCCACAGCCCGGCTCGGACCTCGACCCGGCTGCCAACGCCACCGCCCCCACCGAGGCCACGGTCCTGCCCGCGCTAATGCGCACGGATGCAGCCTTCGTCAACGCCGCCGCCACAGCGCTGGGCAACCCCGTGCAGGCCCCGCGGGTGGTGGACGTCGCGGCTCCCCGGATCATGTCCCGCGCGCAGTGGGGTGCGGAGGCGACGTCGTGGCCGCCCGAGACGGTCGCGCTCTCAGGCGCTATCATCCACCACACGGCGGGTATCAACACCTACACCGCCGCCGAGTCGCCCGCGATTGTCAAGGCGATTTGGAACTACCACACCTTCGGTCGCGGCTGGGGCGACATCGGGTACAACTTCCTCGTGGACAAGTACGGCCAGGTCTTCGAGGGCCGCACGGGATCCCTGGCTTCGGCCGCGGGCACGATGGTCATCGGCGCTCACGCCGCGCCCGCCAACACCGGCTCGGTCGGCGTCTCCGTTCTCGGCAACTACACGTCGATTGACCCCACCGAAGAGTCCCTCGACGCCGTCGCCTCCGTGCTCGCATGGCAGTTCGGCCGCGCCGGCATCGACCCCTTCGGCACGTTCAGCTACACCGACCGCTCGGGCGTGAAGCGCTCCATCAACGCGATCAGCGGCCACCTCGACGTCTCCTCCACCGCCTGCCCGGCCCGCATCTACCCCAAGCTCGGCCAGATCCGCACCGCGGTGGCGGACCGCATTGCGGG
>JALEWQ010000082.1 GCA_022783305.1 Trueperella sp.
CGAACTCGGTACGCTCGGTGATCTCGAGAATCTGCTTCTCCATGTCTATCTCCTGTTCTAGATGGCTCACGCGTTGTGAGCGGATGGCCCCGAAACGGAGGCTACGCCAGGCATAGACACCGCGTCGATAACGGAAGCGCATGCTTCCCTCGCCGAGGCAACTCCGTTATCTTACCGCCTGCGGGCGCCGCCGAAAACTGAGCGGGCGAAGCTCACAGCGTCAGCGTCGCGAATCTCATCGAAGAAGCAGGCCGCATGCTCTCCGAAGAAGGACGTGGGCTTATACGCGTTTGGAACTCGAGGACGATTTCGACCCGCTTGAGACAGTAACATAAGGGATGAGGGAAAACTCTACGCTTCCCCTCATCCCTGTTAGTTACTGTGCTTCAATCACCACTGCTAGTCCCTGACCGACACCAATACAAATAGTTGCCAGGCCATACCTCAAGCCGCGCGCCTTGAGGCTGTGGGCAAGGTGGCCCACGATACGACCTCCCGACGCGCCAAGCGGGTGCCCAATGGCGATCGCGCCGCCATCGACATTGACCTTGTCTGGATCGAGATCCTTCCACTCGCGCATGCATGCGAGCGCCTGTGCTGCAAACGCCTCGTTGAGTTCGACAAGGTCAATGTCTGACCAGGTCAAGCCTGCACGCTCGAGTGCCATGTTGGCAGACTCGACCGGACCGATACCGAAAATCTCTGGCGATACGCCGGACACACCACGTGAGATAATTCGAGCGAGCGGGTCCCCCATTGCCTCTGAGAGCTTTTCGTTACCGATGACCATTGCCGCTGCGCCGTCGTTGAGCGAGGACGCGTTACCGGCGGTGACAGTACCGTTCTCCTTCCGGAAAGCGGTGCGCAACTTGGATAGCCCTTCGACCGAGGTATCGGGACGAATCGTCTCGTCTCGTTCGAGATCCACACCCGGTGAGACGATTTCGGCGTCGTAACGGCCCTCGTCCCATGCGTTGGTAGCGCGGCGATGCGAACGAGTTGCAAACTCGTCTTGCTCAGTGCGAGAAATACCGTAACGATCCGCGAGGATCTCGGCTCCCTCTCCAAGTGACACGGTGAACTGGTCGGGCATTTTTGGATTGATCAATCTCCAACCGAGAGACGTCGATTCAAGACTGGCACCACCGGCAGGGAAGGCCCGCTCCGGCTTGAGCATGACCCAGGGCGCACGAGACATCGACTCGACACCACACGCGATCACGGTGTCGGCATCCCCGGTCTCGACAGCGCGTGCGGCTTGAATGACGGATTCGACTCCCGAGCCACACAGGCGATTAACCGTGACGCCCGGCACCGAGACGGGCAGGCCCGCAAGTAACCAGGACATGCGCGCTACGTCGCGGTTCTCCTCACCTGCACCATTCGCATTACCTGCGATGACTTCGTCTACTCGAGCAGGGTCGAGGTTGGGATGTCGCTCCAAGAGCTGCTTGAGCGTCGTGGCTAACATATCGTCGGGACGTACAGAGGCAAGAGCTCTGCCAAACTTGCCGAATGGCGTGCGAACGGCGTCGTAAATGAATGCAGGCATTAGAAATCCTCCGTGGCATCGACAAGGTCAAAGCCGAGCTTCTCCGATAGCTCGGCAACGGTAACGCCGTGGGTGTCGTGGACGATCGGGGCGGCGCCGGTCAATTCGATGGTCGCGAGATCTGTGTAAACTCGCTTGACGCAGCCAATACCGGTCACAGGCATGGTCAGAGCGCGGACAAGCTTGGGTTCGCCCTTTTTGGTGAACATGGTCATCATGACCCACACATCTTTGGCACCCACAGCGAGGTCCATCGCACCACCGACAGCGGGGATTGCATCGGGTTTACCCGAATGCCAGTTTGCAAGGTCGCCGTTCACCGCAACCTGAAAGGCACCCATGACGCACAGGTCCAAGTGACCTCCCCGCATCATTGCGAAGGAATCAGCGTGATGGAAATAAGACGACCCAGGGAGCTCGGTCACAGGGATCTTACCGGCATTGATGAGCTCCGGATCAACCTCATCTCCGTGCGCCTCGGGCCCCATATTGAGCATGCCGTTTTCGGTGTGAAGAATGACCTTCTGATCGGCATTGAGATAGTTGGAAATGAGCGTCGGCATGCCGATCCCAAGATTTGCAAACGTCAACGGTGGAACGTCCTGCGCGGCACGCTTTGCGATGTCCTCGCGGCTCAGCGGTGCATCCGTATTCTTCATGACTCTGCTCCATTTCCGGTGTCAATCTTGACGACTGTGTCAACGTAAATACACGGTGTTACGACGTTTTCAGGGTCCATTTGCCCGGTCTCAACGATCTCGGAGACCTGAACGATTGATCGCTTCGTGGCCGTGGCCATAACTGGCCCGAAATTCCGGGCGGTCTTACGGTATTGCAGGTTCCCTAGACGATCTGATGTCTGAGCCTTAATCAGCGCGATATCGCCGAAGATGGGAAACTCAAGGACGTATTGCCGGCCGTCGATTTCGCGAGTCTCCTTCCCTTCCGCGAGCATTGTTCCGAAGCCTGTGTGGGTGTAAAAGGCGCCGATTCCGGCTCCTGCGGCACGGATGCGTTCAGCGAGATTCCCCTGCGGAACAACCTCGAGTTCGATCTCTCCAGCACGATATTTCGCATCGAAGTGCCACGAATCAGCTTGTCGCGGGAAAGAACAGATCATCTTCTTCACGCGACCAAGCTGGATTAGTCGAGCGAGACCAACATCGCCATTGCCAGCGTTGTTGTTTACCACCGTCAGGTCGGTGGCGCCGGTATCGATAAGCGCATCGATGAGCTCGACGGGCTGACCTGCCGCACCAAAGCCCCCAATGAGGATGGTGGCGCCGTCGCTGACGCCTTCGAGGGCAGCAGCGGCATCTTCAACAAAATGTGCCATTTTCTTGTCCTATCGGATCGAGTTCGGGTGGGTACACAGGGCCGTAGTCCTGATATCCATGTAGGGATACATCGGGAAGCCGGAGAGGGTATCGTGCAGATGCTGGTTCGACTCGACGTCAAAAATTGAAACGTTCGCGTACCTGCCGACAACGCGGTAAATCGCCTTTAGCTCCCCACCCTCCTGAAGCTTCTGCGAGTAGTGCCTCTCTCGCTCCTGGAAATCTGCGACCTGCTCAGGTGTTAAAGATTCAGGAAACTTGACTTCCATTTCGACGAGGTATTCCATGGTGATCCTTTTTCGTTGCTATCAGTCAGACGCGGATTGCCGCGACGTATTCGTGAGGGATTTCGACAGCTGGGATATACGTTCCACCGATGTCAGTGACGATGCCGCGTGCGCCGTCAGCGATGACACGAGTGTGCCAATGAGGTACGGCATTACTTCTCCTCCAGCTTGGCGATGAGTTCAGACAGGGCTCGAACCTTCGCTTCACGTTCCGCGTTCGCGGTATCCCACTCGTCGATGGGGAGCAGATGCCGACGCTCCTTGGTTACTGATTCGATAAGATCCCGGTCGCGCCACGGGTTGGTGCTGCCACGTTCTTCAGCCTGCCTGCCGTAGGCGTCTCCCAGACGGGCGGCGTGAGCGTCGATACCGCCGCGAGTATTGAGGTCTGCCACTTCGAACGGCCCGTAGAACGCCCAGCGACGCCCAAGCCCGCTTCGCACGACAGTATCGACGCCGTCAGCGTTGATGATTCCGTCTCTCACCAATAGATAGGCTTCGCGCAGAAGCGCTGCTTGAAGCCGATTGGAGACGTAACCGGCGATCTCGCGATTGAGCTTGACGGGTGACATCCCGATCCTAGAATAGAACTCTTCGGCGGCTTTCATCGCCTCAGCGCTTGTGGCGGGAGCGGGAACAAGTTCGACCATGGGGATTGCTTCTGGTGGATTAAGCGGGTGGGCGACAAGCGCCGAACGCGCCAGGTTCAATCCTGAAAAGACATCAGAAGGCAAGAACACGGAGGAGCTCGAGGCCACTGTTGTCCTATCCGGATCGATAAGAGGGTCAAGCTCGGCAAACAGGTTGCGCTTGGCGTCAAGTCGCTCGGTGATGCACTCGATGACGAAGTATGCGTCAGAGACTGCCTCGCCGAGGTTATCTGTGATAGCCAGCTCGGCCCATGACTCCGTGGGTTTGCGCTCGGCAAATTCGCTTCGCGCCGCCTGCGCACGGTGAGAGTTGCTTTCTAGCAGGAACACCGGAATTCCATTCGCACAACAACGCGCGGCGAATGATACGCCGATCGCGCCGGCACCAAGAATTGCAACACTCATAGCGGTGCCTTCCCGGCCGTAATACCGCCACATACGTACAAGACCTGTCCGGTGATGAAGCCGGCCCCCTCCGAGAGGAAGAAAGAAGTAGCGTGCGCCACGTCAGCTGGAGTTCCCATCCGGCGTACCGGAAGCGAATTGATGATCTCCTGTGTCTTGGGGGCTTCGGGCGGATTGGCTTTCATGAAGAGTTCCGTCGCGATCGGCCCAGGACCAATGGCGTTCGCGGTAATACCACAGGCACCCCATTCGAGCGCCCACACTCGTGTCATTGACAGGAGCGCACCTTTTGAAGCGGCATACGCCGTGCGGTCGGCCTTGCCAAGTGCGGCTCGGGAGGACATTGAAACGATACGGCCGAATCCAGCCGCCGCCATGCCCGGCTTGAGAGCCTGTGCGCACTGCATTGCAGTCCGTGCATTCAGCGTGAGCGCCATGTCGAACTGCTCGAGGGTTTGTTCGTCGGCTGGCCCAGGAAATACAGCTCCGACATTATTGACGAGCCGTGTGATAGCTCCAGTTTCAAGCGCCTGGCTGAGTGCAACCTCGGTAGCATCGGCGTCGGAAAGATCCACGAGGATCGTGTGGTGGCGCGGGTTATCGATGCGGTCGAGGACGACGACGTCATAACCGTCCTGCGCACATCGATCCGCGATCGCCGCACCGATACCCTGTGCTCCGCCGGTAATCAAGACTCTGTTATTCACGTGTACTCCTTAAACTGTTGCGACTGGTGTGACAGCTGACCCGGCCGCGCCCGGCAACATGAGTGGCGGGGCGGTCAATAGGTACGAGAACGAACCACGCTTGCGCAGATGGCGAGCAAGCGGGGACAGACGCCACAATTCACCAAGTGGCATTCCCAACTTGACGAGGCAGTGTTCGTGCAGGGGAAGCATCGGGGCTTGCTCGGAGGACGCACCGCTGGCAATCACGTGCTCCACTGCGTAGTTGTCAGCGGCGATCGCCGCGATGTCGCTCTCGCGTAGCCAGTTCAGAAGCGCTTGATCTGTTCCATCGAGAACGGCCCCGTAGCTCTCAAATACGCGGGGGTCAGGGTTACCAGCCATTTCGATGATCTTCTCCGCGAGGCCGGTGTGGAACGTGAGGATATCTCCCGGTTGAGGAGAGATGTGGTCTGCTCTGAAGGCTTCCATCAGATCCTGCAGGCCTATTCGCCTACGTTGCTCGCCAAAATGGTGGCGCAGGTCAATGAGCCAGGCACGACCCTGTACACCCGTTTCTGCAACGGCCTCGATGCTCAACGGCCCCATATTGCTGGTTGAATCACCCGGAAGCGAATCGAACCCTGCCCCGGTAAGGGAGTCCGGGCCGCGCATGGATTCAGGGCCGAATCCGTTATAAAAGACGATCTCAGCTTCGCCGTCGTCGTCGGCATCAAAAAGCATCCCGGCGTGGGCAAGGGCATCCCACTGTGTCGAGTACTGGTTGTGGAGGACGACAAAATCGTCGGAGAGCACGTCAGTGAAACGAGAGGTTTGCCCGAGCTTGCAAAGGAAGTTGGGTTTGCCCCCACGCAAATTTGGGCGAAGGACAGGTGGTTTGCGGTTGGGGTTCATTTTCGATCCGCCCGGGAGATTCAGAGGCAGGCTCAGGACGAAGACCTTGCCCTCTCGCACAGATTCGAACCCCAATTTGCGTGCATGGTTGCTCAGAAGATTGAGCGTGCCGTATCGGTCGTCGTTGCCCCAACGGCCCCAGTTCGAGCCCTCGGGCTTGCATACCCATCGCGTCATGTCATTTTCCTTTCGAATTTATCCGAGGAAGCCCCAAAGACCGACTCCAACGCCGAAGATCACCCCGACGAACGCGAGGATCAAAACCATGTATCCCATGACGTCTTTGAGCTTCAAGCCGGTAATTGCCAGAACGGGGACAACCCAGAAGGGTTGAACGAGGTTGGTCCACTGGTCGCCGATTTGCACGGCCAGCGCAACAGCAGCGTTATTCGCCCCAAGGGCGTTGGAAGCTTCCAGCATGACTGGACCTTGAACGGCAAACTGGCCGCCGCCGGAAGGGACCAGGATGTTCGTGATTCCGCCAGAAATAAAAGACCAGAGGGGCAGCGTTTCGGCAGTGGAAATGCTAGTGAACAGTTCCGAGAAGGACACGATTAGTCCCGACCCCACAAGGATGGCCATGATGCCTGCATAGAAGGGATACTGTACGATCACGCCGGCAACAACCTTGACGGCGTCGTTCAGAGCGTGGAGGTAATGGCGGGGGCGAGCGAACATCAACATGCCAAGCATGAGGAGAATGATGTTGACGATATTGAGATCGAGCTGACCGCCGTTGACGAAGTGCATGACGGCGTAGACGAGTCCAATGGCGCCGATGAGGATACCCCACAGAGGCGAGTCGTTCATACGGGGGCCAAACAGCCTACTCTCATCTTCCGGAAGTGGTTCAAGTTCGGCGACGACGACGTCATGCTCGGCGGGGCGGTATTCCTTGATCTGCGACGGATCCTTCGGGTGCATGAAAGCGTTGAAAAGCGGGAGGAGGACGATGGTGGCGATGGCCATCCCTCCGACCCAAGGTCCCAAGATGGTCTCGCTCAACGGAACCGTGCCACCCATCTGTTCCTGGACGAAATTGTCCTCAGTGGCGATGAGCAATGGAACCGTTCCGGACAGGCCGATACCATAAACCGAAAAGCCGGAATATCCTGCGGCGATGGCGAGCGGATAGTGCAAGCCCTTGACGTGTCCCGCAATCTTCCTGCCAATGATGCCACCGGCAACGAGACCAAAACCCCAGTTGAGCCATGAACCGATGCCACCGACAAGAGTGATCAGAATGATGGCTGCGCGTGGAGACTTGACAGTTTCTGCCAGTCGGTCGAGTAGGCGATCGACGATCGGGGTCTTAGCCAACATGTAACCCGCCAGGAGGATGACGGTCATCTGCATCGTAAATGC
This sequence comes from Trueperella sp., assembly GCA_022783305.1. GTDB lineage: Bacteria > Actinomycetota > Actinomycetes > Actinomycetales > Actinomycetaceae > Trueperella > Trueperella abortisuis. Next base: position 7,177 of record JALEWQ010000082.1, read on the forward strand.
GAGCAGGTTCCAAAATCCGTCACCCCAATACTGAACGACCATCATCGGCGTTGAGCCGCCCCACGTCATCGCCAGGATCATTGCCAGGAGCGTCAGGATGATTGCAATGACAAGCGGATCCGGAAGCCATCGACGCATCAGATTTGTGAAGAAGCTTGCTACGGCGTTCACTCTGACTCCTTTCGTTTAACTGTGTAGCAACTCGTTCAGCTTTGAAGGTCGCTACAAAGGACAAGATTTGCCAGAAGGAATAGGGCAATCCCAATAGCCTTGTGGTCCATCGGATGAAATTCTGTGTCGAAACGGGATCATTGTCACTGGCTTGTTGTGTAGAGTTAATAATCATTAAGTTCAGCTAAACAATTCGATCGATTGGTTAGGTTTGCTGAATGCTGAGAGGTGGGTGAACCATGAGGGACCTTGTCGCGCTTGAAACCTTTGTGGTGCTTGCAGAAGAACTGCACGTGGGGCGCACCGCCGAGAGGCTCTACGTTTCGCCGGCCGCAGTCTCACAACGCTTGGCGGCACTGGAAAAGGAGCTAGGTGGGCGGCTCGCTATTCGCAATACTCGGAATCTGGAACTGACGGAGTTAGGGCGCGCTTTGCACCGCGAAGCGGTTGTACTTCTTGATCAATTCTCGTCAGCCTCGAGACGGCTTCAGGCCCAGGCGACGGGTAGTTCCGGGCGAATCCACCTCTCGTTCATCGGCTCCGTGGGGACGACGGTTCTACCCAGCATTTTGCGGCGGCTTTCTGAACGTATCCCAGATATGACAATTGAAATCGGTAGCCAAGGATTTACCCAGAAAATTGAGGAGCTTCTCGAGTTGCGCCGCACGGATATCGGAATTGGGCGAACTCCGGTGAGGTCTGCACACGTTGACTGGCGTCCCTTGTACGACGACCCGCTCGTTGCCGTGTTGCCCGCGTGGCACAGGTGTGGGAACCAAAAGATCGTTGACCTCAGTGAGCTTGCCAATGATACACACATCGTGTTTCCCGCACATTCAGGATCCGTTGTGGCTGAGCAGACCCAGTCAATGTATCGGCGGGCAGGCTACGAGCCACGGAGAAGGATAGAAGTGACGGAGACTCTGACAGCAATCGGACTTGTAGGAGCTGGTATGGGCGTGACGGTAATGCCGTTGTCCACCCGGCACGTTGGCATACCAAACGTCAAGTACGTGCGTGTTAGGCAGGAGATCATGACGCAGGTGGCAGTGATCTGGCGACGCGATGATTCTAATCCGTTAAGGCAACGCTTCGTGGATGAGCTTCGACTTAGCGGAGGGTTCCTCGACGTAGCTGGTTGAGCGGGGCGCGAGCCAACGCAGAGCGCCAAGCCCACGCCCGTGCGCACGTCCACGCTAGGCGTGCGCCCCGTCGAACAGGCTAGTCACCGAGCCGTCGTTGAAGACCTCCTGGATGGCGCGGGCCAGAACTGTCGCAATCGGCAGGACGGTCAGCTGCGGGAAACGCTTCTCCACGGGGATCGGTAGCGTGTCAGTGAGGATCACCTCTCGCACGCCACATTCCGCGAGGCGCTTCGCCGCCGGGTCGGACAGCACGCCGTGGGTGGCGGCGATGATGACGTCCTTCGCGCCGGCTTCGAGGACCACGCGCACGGCTCCCGTGATAGTGCCGGCGGTGTCGATGAGGTCGTCGACGATGACGGCTGTGCGGTCCACGACGTCGCCCACCACGCGGTTGGCGGTGGCCTGGTTGGGTCGGGTGATGTCGCGGGTCTTGTGGACGAAGGCGAGCGGGACGCCGCCGAGGCGCTCGCCCCACTGCTCTGCCACCTTGATGCGGCCGGCATCGGGTGAGACGATCACGGACTTGTGCGGCTCGATGCGGGTGCGCACGTAGTTGACCAGCGTGGGCATGGCCCACAGGTGGTCGACCGGCCCGTCGAAGAAGCCCTGGCTCTGGGCGGCGTGCAGGTCCACTGACATGATCCGGTCCGCGCCGGCCGTCTTGAACAGGTCGGCCATGAGGCGGGCCGAGATCGGCTCGCGGCCCTTGTGCTTCTTGTCCTGGCGGGCGTAGGGGTAGGACGGCACGACGACGGTGATGCGCTTGGCCGAGGCGCGCTTGGCGGCGTCGACCATGATGAGGGTCTCCATGATCCACTTGTTAACCGGGACGGTGATGGACTGGAGGATGAAGACGTCGGAGCCGCGCAGCGACTCGTCGAATCGAACATAGATTTCGGAGTTGGCAAAGTCGTAGGCCGTGACGGGCAGGAGTTCGATGCCGAGTTCCTCTGCCACCGCCTTCGCAAGCTCGGGGTGAGCGCGTCCGCTCGCCAGAACCAGATGCTTCGCGCCGCTGGTGTGAATACCCGTCATTCCACTTCCCTTTTCTTCGGCCGCGTCCGCGGTGCCTGAGTGCTAGTGCCCAGCCTACCCCGCACACGTGGGGTGCGGCGGGCCCTTCTTACCTATTGGTGATGCGCGTGCTGAATGGCGAGACCGCCTCGCCGGGGGCGACCTCGCCGCCGCTAAGGACGGCGTGCGGGACACGTGCACGCTCCCCCACGGCTACGGAGTCGAGTTCGGTATTCGGGCCGACGACGGCGAAGGCCGCCACGTGCGTCCTGCCACGCAGGATGGTGCCGGGCTGGATCACCGAGTCGGGTTCGAGCGTGACGTCGACGTCGACGTGAGTGGTGGCCGGGTCGACGATGTGGACGCCGGTGCGCATCCACGCCGCCAGGATGCGGCGATTCTTCTCGGCGCGGAGGGTGGCAAGCTGGACGAGATCGTTGACGCCCTCGGCCTGTACGCTATCCTCCAACACGAAAGAACCGACGCCGGCGCCGAGGGCGTGGGCTCGGGCGACGACGTCGGTCAAGTACATCTCTCCCTGGGAGTTGTTCGTGTCAAGGGTGTCGAGGGACTCGCGCAGGAATGCGATGTCGAAGACGTAGGTAGACGTGCCGATTTCGCGGATCTTCAGCTGCTCGGGGATGGCGTCCTTGTGCTCGACGATTCCCACCACGGCCCCGGCCGCGTCGCGGATGATGCGGCCGTAGCCGGAGGCGTCCTCGACGACGGTGGACAACACCGTGACGGCGTTGGAGCCGGCGGCATGGATCCGGGCGAGCTCGGCGAGCGTGTCCGCGGTGAACATGGGCGAGTCGCCCGCCATGATGAGCACGGAGCCCGTCAAGCCCGCGGGCAGACCCTGCAGTCCGCACCAGGCGGCGCGGCCGGTGCCCTTGATGTCGTCCTGGTCCACGATCGTGGCGTCCGGGTTGATCTGGGAGATGTGGGCGGCGACCTTGTCGCGTTCGTGGCGCACCACGTAGACGACGTGCTTGGCGCCAGCCCCAACGACGGCGTCGTTGGCGTGGCCCACCAGGGAACGGCCGTTCATCGGCAACAGCACCTTGGGGATCGAGGACTTGATGCGGGTACCCTTGCCGGCGGCAAGGACGATCGCTGCGGTGAGTTCGGCCATGATTCCTCCTGGTCTCAGCGCTCCGCCACTAGGATTCGAACCTAGACAAAGGGTTCCAAAGACCCGTGTGCTGCCTTTACACCATGGCGGAATTCTCCACCATTGTGCCAGCATTGGTGCGGCAATTTCCAATCAAAGTGGGATCAGGTCCGCAATGTCGGCGCCATTTGCGATAATGGAGGCATGAAGACAGACTCCTCAGAAGATTCCCGCCCCAAGCGCTCGCGGATGTCACGCATCCAGCGGCGCGAGCAGCTGATCGGCATCGGCCGCCGTCTTTTCGCCGCTCACGGCTTCGACGCCGTTTCAGTGGAGGAGATCGCCACCGCGGCCGGCGTGTCAAAGCCGGTCATTTATGAGCACTTCGGCGGTAAGGAGGGCCTGTATCAGGTGATCGTGGACCGGGAGACGACGGCGCTGCACGAATTGCTCCAGCAGAAGGTGCGCCCGGCGCTGGCTCCGCGCGAGGCGCTCGAAGGCTCAATCCTGGCGTTACTGGACTACATCGAGGTCAATCCGGACGGCTTCGGGCTGATGGTGCACCAGTCGCCGCAGGCGATCGCGGGGGCGCAGTTTTCCACGACCATGTCCGACATGGGCGATTATCTGACGGAGTTGCTGGCGGCCTACTTCGAGCACCTCAACTTCGACGTGGATACGGCGCCGCTGTACGCACAGATGCTGGCGGGCGCGGTGGGCACGATGGGTCAGATCTGGGCTCAGGAGAAGTCGCCGGAGAAGGAGGTGCTCGCCGCCCACCTGGTCAATCTCATGTGGAATGGGCTGCGCGGGCTCGAGCACGAACCGAGCCTTGAGCTGCTGGGCCGCGAGTGAGGCACCCACGCCCCCGGTCCCGCGCCACCCGCGCGGGGCGCAAAGCCTACGCCAACTACAAGGAACAGTTGGCCCTCCTCCTCGCCACGAGCGAGAGCCTCAGCCCACCCCTTCCACCGCCACGCGAACAGTAACAGTTTCACACCAACCCACCCACGAAGGAGGATCATGAGTCTCAGCATCCACCGACTATACAAGCGCTTCGGGAAGACCCAGGCGCTTGACGGGATGGACTTCACCGTCCATCCCGGCGAGCTCTACGGCTTCGTCGGCTCCAACGGCGCTGGCAAGACAACCACGATGCGCATCGTCCTCGGTGTCCTATCCACCGACTCCGGCGAGGTCCTGCGCGACGGTCAGCCGCTCACCTTTGAGGACCGCCTGCGCTTCGGCTACATGCCCGAGGAGCGCGGCCTGTACCCGAAGATGAAGGTGGGCGAGCAGCTCATCTACTTCGCGCGCCTGCACGGCCTATCCGAATCCGCGGCGCGTTCCGCGATGGAGTACTGGACGGAACGCCTCGGCGTTCACATGCGCCGCGGGGACGAGGTTCAGACCCTGTCGCTGGGCAACCAGCAGCGCGTTCAGCTCGCGGCGGCCCTCGTCCACGACCCTGAGGTGCTTGTTCTCGACGAGCCCTTCTCCGGCCTAGACCCGCTCGCGGTGGCAGACATGAGTGCCGTGCTACGCGAGAAGGCGCAGGCCGGGGCCACGGTCGTCTTCTCCTCTCACCAGCTCGACCTCGTGGAGCGCCTGTGCGACCGCGTGGGTATCGCCTCGCTGGGCAAGATCGCCGCCGAAGGCAGCATCGAGGAGCTACGTTCGACCAGCTCCGACACGCTCCTCGATCTGGAGGTTCCCGACGCCGCCGCCACGGCCAACGCCGTGCGCACGCTGGGATTGACCCCGGAGGTCGAGCGCAACCACGTGCGTGTGCGGCTCTCGGCCGCCGTCACCGACCAGCAGGTGCTGCGCGAGGCGATGGCCGCCGGCCCTGTCCACGGCTTTACGCACGTGCGCCCGACGCTCACCGACCTGTTCGGCAACATCGTCCAGGTCCCCGAGCCGCTGCCTGAAGAGACCGCACCGAAGAAGGGCTTCCTGGGCCTGTTTGGAGGCAAAAAGTAATGCTCGTTCACGTCATGAAGCGCGAATTCACCACGATGGCGCGCTCGAAAGCCATGGTCATCTCCATCGCCATCATGGCGGTGCTCATCCTCGTCGCCGGCTTCGCGGCCCGCTACTTCAATAGCACTGCCGACGAGGGTCCCAGCGCCTCCGACGCCGTGACCATCGCCGTCGAGGAGCAGATGGGCGACTACCTGCCCTACCTGGACAAGGCGGGCGCCGGCTTCCTCAACACCGAGCTGATCGACACCGCCAGCGCCGAGTCCTACCTTGAGGCCAACGACGAATCGGGTGAGGGCTACGCGGCCGTGCTCGCCGGCGAACCGGGCAAGCCCACCCTGGTGGTAGACGGCTCGCCCGCCGGGGGCGTGAACCCCGTGGCCGCGAACGCCGCCAACCTCGCGGCGACCGCCTACCTCCTCGAGTCCAAGGGCGTCGCTCTCAGTGACGCCGACTACGGCCAGCTCGCCGCCTCCGTGTCCGTCACCCCGCAGTTCGTCTCCTTCGGCTCGGGCGGCCTCATCGAGACCGACCCGGTTGGCTACTTCACTTCCCTGATCGGAATCATGATCCTGTTCATGATGATCATGATGGGCATGACCACCATCGCCAACGGCGTGGTCCAAGAGAAGTCCTCGCGCGTGGTGGAGATCCTGCTGACCACGATCCGCCCCCGCACACTACTGCTGGGCAAGGTCCTCGGCATCGGCGCCTTCCTGCTGGTCCAGTTCGCCGTCCTCGGCGCGTCGATCTACATCGCGCTTCAGGTGGCCGGCATCGACTTCTCGATCAATATTGGCAGCTTCCTAGGCTGGATGCTGGTGTGGCTCCTGCTGGGCTTCTTCTTCTATGCGATGCTCATGGGCGCCTTCGCCTCACTGGCCTCCCGCCAGGAGGACCTCGGCGCGGTCACGATGCCGCTATCGCTTTTCATGCTCGTGCCGTTCTACCTCGCGCTGTTCCTCGTGCCGGCGGCGCCCGATTCGGTGTGGACGAAGGTTCTCTCCTTCGTGCCGGGCTTTAGCCCGTTCGTGATCCCGGTGCGCCAGGCCTACGGCACGGTCCCGGTAGCCGAGATGGCGATCGCCGCCGTCATCGGGGTGGTGGCGATCCCGCTCGTGGCGATGCTTGCAGGCAAGATCTACTCCAACTCGATCCTGCACACCGGCAAGCGGCTCTCGCTGATCCAGGGCATCCGCGGCCGGTAGGCCCGCGCGGCCGGCGCACGCCTTTGCGGGCGCCGGCCGGCACAGGCCCGTCGCACATCGCCTACTTGCCCGCGCCCGCCTTCGCGGGCGCGCTGTTGAGGTCGACGAGGGCGAGCAGGACGTCGCGCAGGTAATCGGCGGCCTTCTCATTCTGTTCGCCCGTGAACTGGGCGAGGATCTCGCGCTCAACCTCGAGCAGGTCCCCCATCGCCTCGTCAACGGCCGTCAGCCCCTTCTTCGTGGCGGCCACCCGAACCACGCGCCCGTCATCGGGGGCTGACTTGCGCTTGACCAACCCGCGATCTTGCATGCGGTCGATGCGGTTGGTGATCGTTCCGGAGGAGACGAAGGTATCCTTCATGAGCTGTCCGGCGGTGAGAATATGCGCCGGATCGCGGCGCAGGGCCGCGAGCATCTCGAACTCCCAGGTCTCGAGCCCGTGGCGGGCGTAGACCGCCTTACGGAGTTTCGTAAAGTGCCGGTTGACCCGCAGGAATCGGGAGAAGATCTCCAGGGGTTCCACGTCAAAGTCGGGGCGCTGGGTGCGCCAGGCCGCGACGACGCGGTCCACCTCATCGTGTTTGTCCATGCGAAAAGTTTACTTCACATCGAGATAAACGTGAAGCCTAACCGTAGTATTCGGCCCTCTCCCCCGCCTCGAGCCACTCAAGCTCCAGGGCCTCCAGCTCATCCTTCAGCTCCGCGATCTCCCTGCCGATGGCGGCGAGCCCCTCGTAGTCGCCGGTCTGGCTCACGCTCGCGGCCACCTCGCCCTGCTTGACGCCGAGCTTCTCAATCCGCTCACGCACCCGCCCCATCTTCCGCTCGGCACGCTCCATGTCCTTACGCGCCTGGCGCTCCTTGGCCGCGTTCTTCACCGTCGCCTGCTGCTCGCCGGTCGACGACGCCGAGCCAGCTGCGCCGGTCCCGCCGGGCGTCGCGCCCGCCTCTGTGGGCGCCTCCTTGGCTGCCTGCGCGAGCTGAAGGTACTGGTCCACCCCGCCGGGAAGGTCGCGCACCGTCCCACCCATCACGGCGATCTGGTGGTCGGTGATGCGTTCGAGCAGGTAGCGATCGTGCGAGACGACAACGAGGGTGCCCGGCCACGTGTCGAGGAGGTCCTCGATCGAGGCGAGGGTGTCGGTATCCAGGTCGTTGGTGGGCTCGTCGAGCAGGAGCACGTTGGGTTCCCGCATGAGAAGGCGAAGGAACTGCAGCCGACGTCGTTCGCCTCCCGACAGGTCCGCAACCGGCGTCCAGGCGCGCTCGCGCGTGAAGCCAAGCCTCTCCACCAGCTGGGAGGCGGAGACCTCCTTGCCGCCCACCACCACGTGCGTGGCGATGTCCGCCACGGATTCGACCACCCGCCGGTGAGCCACCTCGTCAAGCTCCTTCGTGTCCTGACTGAGGACCGCGAGCTCCACCGTCTTGCCGCGCTTGACGACGCCCTCGCTCGGCTCAAGCGCCCCGGCGATCAGCCCCAGTAAGGAGGACTTGCCGGCGCCGTTGCGTCCGAGGATGCCCACGCGCTCCCCGGGGGCGAGGCGGAGCGTGACGTCGCGCAGCACGGGGGAGCCTCCGGGCCAGGCGAAGGTGACGTCCTCGAGGTCAACCACCTTCTTACCCAGCCGGGTGGTGGCCATCTTGGTGAGCTCCAGCGTGTCTCGCGGCGGCGGCTCATTGGCGATGAGCTCGTTTGCCGCCTCGATGCGGAACTTCGGCTTCGACGTCCGCGCGGGGGCGCCCCGGCGTAGCCAGGCCAACTCCTTGCGCAGCAGGTTCGCCCGCTTATCCGCCGCCTGCGCCGCCAGCCGGTGCCGCTCGGCCCGCTGGAGGATGTAGGCCCCATACCCGCCCTCGTAGGTTTCCACGTGCCCGGGCACCGGCGCACGCCCACCCGCGCCGTCGTTTCCCGGCACTACCTCCCACAGCCGCGTGCACACGGCGTCGAGGAACCAACGATCATGGGTGACGACGACAAGCGCCCCCTCCCCGCGCGCGAAACGTTCGTTGAGGTATCCGGCCAGGTAGGTCACCCCCTCGATGTCGAGGTGGTTGGTGGGCTCGTCAAGAACGACGACGTCGGCCTCCTCCACCAGGGTCGCCGCGAGCGCCACCCGCCGGCGTTGACCGCCGGAGAGCTCGCCCACGGGCCTGCCGAGGTCGACGTCGGGGATGAGGCCGGCGTGAAGTTCGCGCACGTGCGCGTCCGAGGCCCACTCGAAGGTGGCGGCGGCGCCGTGGATGGCGTCGCGGACGGTGAGGCCCGGGTCGAGGGTATCGCGCTGTGAGAGCACCGCGAAGCGTGTGTCGCCGCGGACGGTCACCCGACCAGTATCCGGCTCGAGGGTCCGGGTCAACAGCCGCAGCGCGGTGGTCTTGCCGCCGCCGTTCGGGCCGACAACCCCGATCTTGGAGCCGTCCTCGAGGGAAAGGTTGAGGCCGCCGAGGATCGGCCGGGACCCGAGCGAGATCCCGACCTCCTCCATGCCAAGAATGTGCGCCATTACTCGGCCGCCCGGATGTGCGCGCCGGCGGAGGGGCCGTAGGCGACGTGGATGTCGTAGGGGAAATCGGCGCGAAGCTGCGCGGCCAGCTCCTCCGCCTGCTCGGGGGCGGTGAAGACGGCGATGGTGGGACCGGAGCCGGACAGGACGACGCGGCGACCGGCCTCCTCGATGAGCTCGATCTCCGCGCCAATCTCCGGCCGAAGCTCGCAGGCGGGTGCCTGCAGGTCGTTCGCGAGTAGGGCGCCGACGTCGTCGATGCTCCCCTGCTCGAGCGCGCGGCGCAGCGCGGCCGTGTCGGCCGGGGCGCCGGCGTCCGGGTGCATGGCGTCGAACTGCCGGAAGACGGCGGGCGTGGACAGGCCGCGTTCGCGGGTGAGCAACACCCAGGCGTGCATAGCGTGCGGACGTAGCGGAGCGAGTTCCTCCCCACGCCCAACGCCGTGGGCCAGGCCGCCCACGAGCGCGAAGGGCACGTCGGATCCCAGGTCCGCGCCGATCCGCGTCAGCTCCTCGCGGCCGAGCCCGAGTTCCCACAGCTCGTTGAGGGCGAGGAGGGTGGCGGCGGCGTCGGCGGATCCCCCCGCCATTCCCCCGGCCACGGGGATGCGTTTCGTGATACGGATGTGGGCGCCAAGCTCCGCGGGATGCGTGCTCGCGGCGCGCGTATATTCAAGCAGGGCACGGCCGGCACGCATGGCGAGGTTCGTGTCGTCGGTGGGCAGATCCTCCCCCAGCCCGGTGATGGACACCGAGAGTGCCGGCGCGGGCGTGACCTCGACGTCGTCGAAGATGTCGAGCGCCTCGAAGACGGTGTCGAGGGGGTGGAAGCCGTCGGGGCGCGGCCCACCGACGCGCAGGGCCAGGTTCACTTTGGCGGGGGCGGAAACTAAGACTCGTTGCACGTGTCGTATTCTAGCGGTTCTCGGCGGCGACGCATTCCTATGGCGGGCCCGCTAGCGGGCAGCCCGCGCGATCTTCACGAAGTCCTCGATCGTCAGGCGCTCGCCACGAAGCGCGGGATCCACGCCGGCGATCCGCAGAATCGACTCCGCCTGCGCCGGGCTCCCCGCCCACGCCGCCAAGGCCGAGCGCAGTGTCTTGCGCCGCTGGGCGAACGCGGCGTCGACGACGGCGAAGGTGCCCTCCCGCAGCTCCTCGGGGAAACGCGCGGTCTCGGGCCGATCGATGTGGACGAGGGCCGAGTCGACGTTGGGCACTGGCCAGAAGACGTTGCGGGAAATCTTAGCCCCGCGCCGGACCTGCCCGTACCAGTTCGCCTTCGCCGACGGCACGCCGTAAACGCGCGATCCGGGGGCGGCGGCGAGGCGCTCAGCCACCTCGAGCTGGACCATCACGGTCACGGAACGAAGCGAGGGAAGCTCCTGAAGCAGGGTCAGGATCACGGGAACGGCCACGTTATAGGGCAGGTTCGCCACCAGATGCGTGGGCTCGAAGCTGGCGCCCTGGTGGGCCTGCGCGTATGCGGACGGCACGGCAAGGTCACCGCGCCGCACCTTGAGCGCGTCCTGGAGCAGGACGGCGAAGCGGGCGTCGGCCTGCGGCATGAAGGCCCGGACCGTCTCCGGGAGCGCGGCGGCGAGCGGCGGGTCGATCTCGACGGCGGACAGGCAGGCCCCAGCCTCGAGGATGGCGAGCGTCAGCGAGCCGAGCCCCGGGCCCACCTCGAGCACGGCGTCGCCATCTGCGACGCCGGCCTCGCGGACGATACGCCGAACGGTGCCGGCGTCGTGAACGAAGTTCTGCCCGAGGGTCTTGGTTGGCCTGATGCCGAGGCGATCAGCGAGCTCGCGAATCTGGACGGGCCCGAGCAGCATTTAGTACCAGCCGACGGACTGGGAGTGGCCCCACGCGCCGCACGGGCTGCCGTAGCGGCCGGCGATGTAGCCCAACCCCCAGGCGATCTGGGTGGCGGGGTTGGTCTGCCAGTCGGCGCCAGCAGAGGCCATCTTCGAGCCGGGTAGCGCCTGCGGGATGCCGTACGCGCCCGAGGAGGGGTTGGCGGCCAGGTGGTTCCACCCGGACTCGCGCTGCCAGAGCGCGTCCAGGCACGACCACTGGTCCATGCCCCAGCCGTAGGAGGAGAGCATGCCCTGCGCGATCTCGCGGGCGGAGCCCGCCGGGACCGGTGCGGATGCCGGAACGGAGTCCGTGGCTCCCGGCGTCGGATCAGCCGGGGCCGCCGCGGCGCCCTCGCGGGTGCCAACCTTGATGACCTCGGTGACCGGCTCGGCGGTGACCGTCTCAACAAGGAGCAGGCGCGCGCTTTCCTCGCCGTCACGCTTGGTGACCTGGTAGCTGCGCGTGCCCGTGCCTTCAACTCCGGCGGTGGCGACCTTCTCCTCACCCTTGGCAAGCTCGGCGGTTTCCACGCGCTCGGTCTCGAACGGGATGGTGTAGTCCTCTACGACCGTGGAGCTGGTTACGCGCACGATGACAACCGGCGACGTGGTGACGGTGTCGGACAGGGAAACGGAGACCTCGTCACGCGCGGCGATCGAAATGCCGGCGTTCGCGAGCGCGGCGGCATACGTGTCTCCCTCCGTGGCAACGACGTGCGTGGTCGACCCGTCCACCGTGACGTCAAAGGAGACGGCACCGGCCGGGGCCACCGGGGCCTCTTCCGCGGCCGAATCGACGACGGCGGCGACCGCCTGCTCCACCTGCGGGGGATGGATCACCGGGAAGCCCACCGTGCCACCCGCCGCAAAAACGGCGAGGGAGGCCGCGCTCGCCACGTGCATCGCTTTCGTGTAACGGCGCGGCTTGGGTGCCGGGGCGTGTGCGGCGTGGGAGGTGACCAGGCGAAAGTTCATGTGCTCCGCGTACGGCGTAGCACCGGAGGTCACCACGCGGCTGACGGCCGGGATCTCCGCGGTGTCAGGGGTGCGACTAAAGGCGGAGCCGTGCTGCGTATTGAGCTGGGCGGCCCGCTCTGCCATGCGGCGCGCGCGGCGCGAGCCGGGCCTCGGCGGTGTCGCGAGGAGCGAGGCATCGAAGGCCACGCCACGATCGGTTGAATGATCTGTCAAAACTTCTCCAGTCAACTTGCGCGCGGATAATGTGCGCCCCGCGTTTACATCAACGCAATCGATTGTAATCAAATTGTTATTAATCGCAACTGGGTTGTGCCCGATGTGACAAGCAGATCG
>JALEWQ010000086.1 GCA_022783305.1 Trueperella sp.
GGCTCACAGTAGCAAAACCCTGTTCGCTAGCCATGGATGCCTCACTTCATCGACGACGGTTGTGTTTCCTATATCACCACTAAGATCCAACTAACGCAATTGATTTTCTAAATTGGCAAGAAGTTTTCCAAAAACCCCACACGCTGGATCACATCCTGCTATTTTGGAAACAATCCTAGGTTTTGTGCCACACGGCACAGAACGTCAGCCAAAGGAGGCACACATGACCCGCTCATCACGGCGAGCTAGCATCCTCGCCACCGTGGCAGGCGTCGCCCTGCTCCTGTCTGCCTGCGGCGGCGCAGGCTCATCCACGCCCTCAGGCGCCGCCGATCCATCAGGCTCCGCCGCCGGTGACGGATCGACCGTCACCGTCGCCATGGACACCCCCACCTGGATCTTCCCCATCTCCGCCCCCGGAAAGACCCAAGGCGAGAACGGCATCTTCATCGAGATGCTCTACCCCTCCCTCTACTCCTTCACCCTCGACGGCGAACACCCGTTCAACATCGACGAAAAGCGCTCCATCGGCAACGTCCCCGAGATCAGCGACGACGGGCTGACCTACACCATCACCCTCAAAGACCGCACCTGGTCCGACGGCGAAAAGCTCACCACCAAGGACATCGACTTCTGGTACAACCTCATCCTCAACAACAAGTCGGAATGGGCCTCCTACCGCGAAGGCGGCTTCCCCGACAACGTCACCAGCTTCAAGATCGTTGACGACAAGACCTTCACCATCACCACCACCGAACCCTTCTCCGGCGGCTACTTCGTGGGCAACCAGCTCAACTCCGTGCGGCCCATGCCCGCACACGCCTGGGCCAAGACTTCCGACGACGGCGAGATCGTCGACTTCACCGATCCGCAAAACGCCAAGGACATCTACGCCTACCTGCGTGCCGCCGCGGAGGATCCGGCCAACTACGCCAGCAACGCCCTGTGGCAGACCGTCTCCGGGCCCTGGAAGCTCACCTCCTACACCCCGTCCGGCGCGGTCGAGCTCGTCGCCAACGACTCCTACGACGGGCCCGACCCGGCCACCTTCAGCCACATCATCTACAAGCCCTTCACCTCCGACGACGCCGAGTTCAACACCCTGCGCGCCGGCGGCATCGACTACGGTTACATCCCCGCCGGAAACATCTCCCAGCAGGACTACATCGAAGGCCAGGGCTACACCGTCTCCCCGTGGTACGGCTGGTCCATCACCTACATGCCGTTCAACTTCAACCACCCCAAGTCCGGGCCGATCTTCGCCCAGAAGTACGTGCGCCAAGCCATGCAGCAACTCATTGACCAGGAGACCATCTCCAAGGTCATCTGGAAGGGCATGGCGGCCCCCACCTGCGGGCCCGTCCCACAGGAGCCCGGCGCCGCCGGCACCACCGAGGGCTGCGCCTACTCCTTCAACCCCGACGCCGCCCGAAAGCTGCTCGAAGATCACGGCTGGGCCATCAACCCCGACGGCGTGACCACCTGTGAAAAGCCCGGCACCGGCGCCGACCAGTGCGGCGAAGGAATCGAGGCGGGCGCAGAAATGCGCTTCACCCTCATCTCCCAGTCCGGCTTCACCGCCACCCACGACATGATGGCGGAACTGAAGTCCCAGTTCGGCAAGCTCGGCATCGTGCTGGAAATCCAGGAGGTTCCCGACTCGGTGGCCGTCTCGCAGGTGTGCAAGAAGGACGACCCCAACTGCGAATGGGATCTATCCTTCTTCGGCTCCGAAGGCTCCTGGTACTACCCGCCCTTCGCCTCGGGCCAGCGCCTGTTCGCCACCGGCGCGCCGGTTAACCTCGGCGCCTACTCCAACCTGGAGGCGGATAAGCTCATCGACGCCACCCTCGTCTCCTCCGACGAGTCGGCAATGAAGGACTACAACGACTTCCTCGCCGAAGACCTGCCCGTCCTGTGGATGCCGAATCCGGTCAACCGGGTCTCCGCCTACAAGTCGGATATCTCCGGCATCGATCCGCAAGATCCGATGCTCGGCATGTACCCCCAAGATTGGACACGTAAGTAACAGACGCTGACGGGCCGGCTGGCGAAAGCCAGCCGGCCCGCGAGGGGCAACTATGTGGCGATACATTCTTCAACGGCTCGGTCAGGCATTCGCGGTCATGCTCATCGTGACCTTCTTGACCTTCCTCCTTCTTCACCTTCTTCCCGGCGGCGCCGCCCGATCTGCGCTCGGCCTGGATGCCACGCAGGCACAGATCGAGGCCTACAACGCGCAGATGGGCTACGACCAGCCCTTCCTCACACAGTTCGGCCTCTACGTCCAGCGCCTCCTGAGCGGCGACCTCGGCTACTCCTTCCAGCTCAACCAACCGGTAGCCGACGTCATCCTCCAGCGCCTGCCCAAGACCATCCTGCTGAGCCTTCTCGCCACCACCCTCGCCGTCGTCATCGCCGTCCCCCTCGGCGCCATCCAGGCCGTCTACCGCAACACCAAGGTCGACTACGCCATCACCGGCGTCGCGCTCCTGGCCTACGCCACCCCGCTGTTCTTCCTCGGCATCATCTTCATCGTGGTCTTCTCCCAGTGGTGGCCGATCCTTCCCCCGCAAGCCCCGCAAGGCTTCACCGTCGCCGAGATCCTCAGCCAATGGAAGGGCCTCATCCTGCCGGTGGTGACCCTCGCCGTCGTCGCCCTCGCCGCGTTCACGCGCTACGTGCGCTCCACGATGGTCGACAACCTCAACGAGAACTACATCCGCACGGCCAAGGCCAAAGGCCTTTCCCCCTCCCGCGTAACCATCCGCCACGCTCTGCGTAACTCCCTCTTCCCCGTCATCACGCTACTGGGCATGTACATCCCCGCCCTCTTCTCCGGCGCGCTCGTGGTCGAACAGCTCTTCAACTATCCCGGCATGGGTCTCATGTTCTGGCAGGCCACCCAGACCCGCGACTACCCCATCCTCCTGGCCTCCACCCTCATCGTTTCCCTCGCCACCGTGATCGGCGCCCTCATCGCCGACATCCTCTACGCCGTGGCCGATCCCCGCGTCCGACTTTCCGGAGGTGACCAATGAGTGAGCCCATCAACGACGCCGTCGCCGGCGCCCCTGCCTCAAGCCGCAGTTCCTCGAGCCGCAGTTCCGGCCCTGCTGGAGGCGGACCTAGCCCCGCTGAGGGCGGACCCGGCCCTGCCGCCGTCGTCGTCGGCGACGCCACGCACGCCCGGCGCCAACTCGGCATCGGACGCCAAGGCATAGCCGTCTTCTTCGAAAACAAGCTCGCCGTCCTCGGCCTGTGCCTCGTCGTCGCCCTCATTCTCTTTTCATTCGTCGGCCCCCTGATCTACCACACCGATCAGGTCCACACCGACCTCGCCCACGCCTACCTCGCCCCTCGCGAGCTCGGCCACCCACTCGGCACCGACTCCGTCGGCTACGACCAGCTCGGCCGCCTCATGCTCGGCGGACAGACCTCCCTCATCGTGGGCCTGTGCGCCGGCCTGCTCGCCACCGCCTTCGGCACCCTCTGGGGAGCCGCGGCAGGCTTCATCGGCGGCTGGGTCGACGCCGTCATGATGCGCCTCGTCGACGCCCTCATGTCGATCCCCGCGCTATTCCTGTTCATGCTGATCGCCACGATCATCACCCCCACTGTCCCGCTACTCGTGCTCGTCATCTCCGCGTTCGCGTGGCTCAACCCGGCGCGCATGGTCCGCGGCGACTCCATCGCGTTGCGCTCGCGCGAGTTCATCCTCGCCATGAAGGGCATGGGCGGCTCCTCGGGGCGGGCCGTGCGCACCCACATCGTGCGCAACTCCATCGGCACCGTCATCGTCAACGCCACCTTCCAGGTCGCCGACGCCGTCCTGTACGTCGCCTACCTATCCTTCCTCGGACTGGGCGTTCCGCCGCCCGCAGCCAACTGGGGCGGCATGCTCTCCTCCGGCCTGTCCGAGGTCTACTCGGGCAACTGGTGGCTGATCCTTCCCCCCGGTATCGCGATCATCGTCCTGGTACTTGCCTTCAACTTCGTCGGCGACGGCCTGCGTGACGCCTTCGAAGTGCGCTTGAGGAAGAGGTAGACATGGATACCCTGCTGTCAATCGAGGACCTCTCGGTTCGCATCCCCCGCCGAAAGGACGAGGTCCAGCCGCTGTCCGGCGTCAACCTGACCGTCGGACGCGGGCAGACCCTCGGCATCGTCGGCGAATCCGGCTCCGGCAAAACCATGACGGCGCTCGCCCTCATGGGCCTCCTGCCCTCCAACGGGTACGTCTCCTCCGGGCAGATCACCCTGGACGGCAAGGCTCTTGTGGGGATGGACGACGCCGAGTTGCGCCGCCTGCGTGGCACCGAAGTGGGCATGATCTTCCAAGATCCCATGACCTCCCTAAACCCCACGATGACCATCGGCGACCAGATCGGCGAACCGCTGCGCGTCCACCGCTCGGCGTCGAAGAAGGAGGCCGACGAGGCAGCCATCGACATCATGCGGCGCGTGGGGATGCCCCGCCCCGACAAGATCGTCGGCGACTACCCCCACCAGCTCTCCGGCGGCATGCGCCAGCGCGCGATGATCGCCATGGCCCTCATTTGCCGGCCCAAGCTCCTCATCGCCGACGAACCGACCACCGCCCTCGACGTCACCACCCAGATGCAGATCCTCGACCTCATCGACGACGTCAAGGACGAGTTCGGCTCCTCCGTCATCCTCGTCACCCACGACCTCGCGGTGGTGGCCGGGCGAGCGGACTCGGTGGCCGTCATGTACTCGGGGCGCGTGATGGAGCAGGCCCCCTCGCGCGAGCTATTCACCAGCCCGCGCCACCAGTACACGCGCGCCCTGCTCGCCGCGCTACCCGAGCGCGCCCACAGCGCCGACGCCGAGCTGTACTCGATCCCCGGCTCCCCGCCGGAGATCACCGAGGAGGTCACCGGGTGCCCGTTCGCACCGCGTTGCGCCTTCGCCCAGGACGTCTGCCACACCGTGACACCGACGCTCGGGGAGGGGAGCCACAAGGTGGCCTGCCACTTCCCCGGCGGCGAGCCGCTCACCAACGAGCTACGGTCCGTGGCACACAACGACGCCCTCGATGAGAGCAAGCCCATCCTTCAGGTCAGCCACGTCTCGCGTAACTTCCCCGCCTACGGCGGCTCGCTCGTGCGGCGTAAGATCGGCACCGTCTCGGCCGTCGCCGACGTCTCCCTGACCATCTACGAAGGCGAGGTCTTCGGGCTGGTCGGCGAATCCGGGTGCGGCAAGTCCACGCTCGGCCGGCTCATCGCCGGGCTCGACGACGTCTCCGAAGGCGAGATCGAGGTGGGCGGCGTGCGCATCTCCGGCCTGCGCGGTAAGGAGCGGAAGAAGTTCCACGCCCAGGTCCAGATGATGTTCCAGGACTCCGCCGCCGCGATGGATCCACGCATGCGGGTGGACGAGATCATCCTCGAGCCGCTCAACATCCAAAAGGTGGGCACCCGCGCCCAGCGCCACGACCGGGTGGCCGCCCTCGTGGAGCAGATCGGCCTGCCACGCGACGCCCTTTCCCGCTACCCGCACGAATTCTCCGGCGGCCAGCTCCAGCGCATCGGGCTCGCCCGCGCGCTCGCGCTTAACCCGCGGCTGATCGTGTGCGACGAGCCGGTCTCCGCCCTCGACGTCTCCGTTCAGGCTCAGGTGCTTAACGAGATGCGGGCCCTGCAACAGCGCTACTCGCTGGCCTACGTGTTCATCAGCCACGACCTGTCGGTGGTCCAGTACATGTCCGACCGCATCGCCGTCATGTACCTGGGCAAGATCGTGGAGTACGGCGACGCCGACAGCGTCGCCCGCCGCCCACTCCACCCATACACGAAGGGGCTGGTGGACGCCGTCCCCCGCATCGAGGACGCCTTCACCGAGGAGGTCACCCGCCTCAAGATCGACGGCGAGACCCCCTCCGCGATGGATCCGCCCAGCGGTTGCCGCTTCCGCACCCGCTGCCCCTTCGCCCAGGACATCTGCGCGGCGCAGGAGCCGACACTTCGGAAGCTTCGCGCCGGGCAGGGCGGCGACCAGTTTGGCGGCGACCAGTTTGTGGCCTGCCACTTCCCGCTGGTGGACGGCGTCCAGGCACGGGTCGCGTCGGCTGCCGGGTGAGGGCTGAGCCGGGCGCGGGTCGGGGCCGGGTGTTGCCGGGTCGGGCGCGGGTCGGGCGCGGGTCGGGGCCGGCTGCAGGGCGTGCGTGGGCCCCGGGTTTGAGTCTCCCCGCCGGCCGCCTCACCGCGGCCACCCGGTGGTCAGCCCACCGGCCGACACTTCTCTTGAATATACCGACTGCCGATCGCTATACGGGCCTGGTCGGCCTCAGATTCCTGAGTTATATCGGCCGCGGGTCTCCGCCCGTGGGACTCCGCCCGCGGGTCTCCGCCTGCGGGGCCCCGGCCGAGACCGGAGACCCGCGATCACCGCGCGATCACCCCGCGGCCGCGCCGAGGTCGGCCGCGCCGATAATCCCCGCGTCGTTGCCGAGGGAGGCCGCGACGATCTTCGCACATGGGAAGCCGCCCAGGCCCATCTGGCGGGTGTACTCCCGGCGCGTCGGCTCCAGCAGCAGCTCTCCCGATTCGGACACGCCGCCGCCAATAAGGAAGAGGTCCGGGTCGAAGATCATGCCAAGCGAGGCCATGCCCGCGCCCAGCGCCGTGCCGATCTTCTCAAAGATCCCCAGCGCCACCGGGTCCCCCGCGTGCGCCAGCGGATCGACGTCGCGGGCCGTGGCCAGCCCGTTCGTGGCCGGCAGGCGCTCAGCCGCGAGCGCGTTCATCCGGCTACCCGAGCAGTACTGCTCCCAACAACCCACGCGCCCGCACCCGCACGGCAGCCCGCCCGGCTCGTAGGTGAAGTGCCCAAGCTCGCCAGCCAGGCCGTGCCTGCCCTCGAGCACCCGATCGCCGAAGATCAGCGCGCCCCCGATCCCGGTGCCCACCGTAATGGCCACCACCGAGTCATACCCTCGCGCCGCGCCAAAGCGGTATTCGGCCCAGGCCGCGGCGTCGGCGTCGTTGACGAGGCGGACGGGAAGCCCGAGCGCTGAGGACAGCGGCGTGCGGACGTCCACGTCCGTCCAACGCAGGTTGGCCGAGGTGCGCACGACGCCGGCGCCCGAGTCCACCGTGCCGGCGAAGCCCACGCCCACGCCCTCGATCTGGTCAAGGCCGAGGCCGTGCGCGCTGACGAGGGCCTCAACCTCGCGTGCCATGTCGGCGATCGTTGACTGCGGCGCCCCCGGATACGAGGCGAACCTTTCCTTGGCCAGGATGTTTCCACCATCAACGAGGCCGACGGCTATCTTCGTGCCGCCGACGTCGATTCCCACGCGCATCATTCATGCCTCCTAGGTCGATACTTCAGATGGGTAGTGTTGGATCCGACAAGCTTGAACGCCTCCCGCGCCACGCCCATGAGCGGGGCGTTCGCGCCGTTGGGCGCGATGTCAATGATGAGATCCTGGCTGGCGGTGGAGCTGGCAGTGTCAAACACCGAGGCGCGCAGGGAGCTCATGAACACGCCCAGCTGAGCGAGCGAACCTCCCACGTAGATCGCGCCGGGGTTGATGAAGTTGACGATCGGCCCCAAAGCCCGACCAATCAGCTCCCCCGACTGGCGCACGTACGGGTTGATTTCTGGCATGTCGTTGAGGACGGCGTCGACGATCGGGCGGTCGCCGAGGTCGAGGCCCGCACTCAGCGCCCGCTCGCGGATCACGGCACCCGAGGCCACCGCCTCCAGGCACCCGCTGCGCCCGCAGGCGCACAGGTTGTTGAGGTTGGGATCGACCCGCGCGTGGCTGATGTCCCCCGCGAAGCCGCCCGCGCCCTGGTAGAGCTCCCCGTTGATGACCACCGCCCCGCCGATGCCGGTGCCCGCCTTAACGTAGATGTATGAATCGGCGGACACGTAGGGCAGCTCCCCCACCGCGCATGCGCGCGTGTCGTTTTCCACCCATACGGGCAGGCCCGTCATCTCGTTGAGAATTCCGCACAAATCCGCCCCGTGCCAGCCGGGCATGCGGGCGGGCAGGACGAGCTTGCGCGTGATCGCCTCCACCGGGCTGGCCACGGACAGGCCGATCGCGCCGATCTTGCGCTCCGCGAAGTGCTCCTCGCGTAGCTGATTCCAACGTTCGACCAGGGTAGCCATCACCTTTTCGGGCGCCGAGGGAGAATCGAAGACGATCTCCTGCGGTTCTCGCATCGGGTGGATGGAGTCCATGATGCCGAAGCGCAGGTGGTGGGCGCCGACCTCAGCCACGGCCACCACCTCTGCGGTGTCGATTGAGATGAGGATCTTCGCCGGACGCCCGCCGGTGGACCTGTTCGACTCTATTTCCTTAATCAGCTCCTGCTCGATGAGGCTGCGGGCGACGTTCGACGCCGTCGACGACGAAATCCCCATCGAGTGCACCAAATCCGATCGGCGCCGGGCGACGCCAGACTTGATCATTCCGTATGCGGTGTCTAGCAAGTCAGTGCTTACCGCAGGATTCTTCGCCACCTAAACTCCTCCTTGAGCCGTGGTATCCGCTCTAGAATCAGTGTATCCCCCCACGGGCCTTTTTCCAACTTGGCGAAACTATTTCGTTATTCTTTTGCAAATTGCACACTGCGTGGACGAAGTGTGTTAAACTCGAGGTCAGTTGAGGCGCACCGAAGACGATGTGCCAATACTGATTCGGAACCCCGAATCCCGTCATCACGACACAACAATCCTCAAGGGGGAGGAAACATGACAAAACTTTCGTCAATCGCTAAGGTCGGAGCCCTCTTTGCTTCGGGCGCTCTGATCCTCTCCGCCTGCTCAAACGGTGCAGGCGGCTCGGAGTCCACCACCACGCCTACCAGCGGCGGATCGGAAACCTCCGCCTCCGGCGCACCCGTCACCATCGAGTACCTGCACCGTCTGCCCGACGGCGAAGGCATGGTCCCCGTCGCTGACATCGTCGCACGCTGGAACAAGGAGCACCCCGACATCCAGGTCACCTCCACGAAGTTCGACGGTGCCCCGGCCGACCTGATCAAGAAGGTCCAGACGGACGTCTCGGCCAACAACGCGTCCTGCCTCTTCCAGGCTGGATACGCCGATCTGGCCGAGCTCTACGTCGGCGGCCTCGTCCAGGACGTCACGCAGTACGCCACGAAGTACGCCGACAAGTTCGGCGATGGCCCGTTCGGCTCCATGCAGCTCGACGGCAAGTACTTCGGCCTGCCGCAGGACACCGGCCCGCTCGTCTACTACTACAACAAGGCCGCGTTCGAGGAGCTCGGCCTCAAGGTTCCGACCACCTCGCAGGAGTTCATCGACACCGCCAAGAAGGCAGCCGAGAAGGGCAAGTACATTGCCACCTTCCAGACTGACGAGGCCGGCTCGATCCTCCCGGCACTGTCCGCGGCCGCTGGCGACCAGTGGTTCGCCATCGACGGTGATTCTTGGAAGATCGACCTCAAGGGCAAGGGCACCTCGGCCGTCGCCGACTTCTGGCAGCAGCTGCTCGACGCGAAGGCTGCGCCCGTGATCGAGCGCTGGGGCGCTGACTGGAAGTCCAAGCTCAACGACGGCACCGTCATCGGCACCATCGGCGCCGCATGGGAGGCCCCGCTCCTCGCTGACGACATGGCCGGCTCCGACAACGTCGGCAAGTGGGCCATCGCCCAGCTGCCCGACTTCGGCAACGGTGGCGGCACCGGCCCCGACGGCGGCTCCGGCGTCGTCGTGTCCAAGACCTGCCAGTACCCCGAGCAGGCCATGGAGTTCAACGCCTGGTTCAACACCCAGGTTGACGACCTCGCCTCCCAGGGTCTCGTGGTCGCCGCGACCGACAAGCCCGCCAACCCCAAGTACGCCTCCTTCTACGGGGATGAGGACGTCCTCGCCCAGTTCGCCACCGCGAACGACGCGATGAAGCCCTTCCTCTACATCCCGGGTTGGTCGGCCGTTTGGAGCAACCTCGGTGAGAACGCCGCCGCCGCAGGCAGCGGCTCCAGCTCAGTGGCTGACGTGCTCAACCAGGCTGGCGACACCGCCAAGAAGGCCATCGAAAACGCCGGCCTGACGGTGAAGTAAGAACACTTGTTCTTGGTGTGGGGGTGCCGAAAGGTGCCCCCACACCAAGAACAGGATGCAAAAACGGACGGAAAAATAAAAATGTCTACAACCGTTAAGGAACCTCCAGCCACAACACATAAGCATCGGCGCACAAAGCGCGAGGCACACGAAGCCCGCACCGGCTGGCTCTTCATGGCCCCGTTTGCTGTACTCTTCACGTTTATTTTCGTAATCCCAATCATCGTCTCCATCTACAAGGCCTTCTTCCAGACCCGCGTGGTCGGAGGCGGCGCCTTCGGCGGCGGCGACTCGCAGCAGGTCTTCGTCGGGTTTGACAACTTCGCCTACGTCGTCGGCTCCGACGTGTTCTGGGCCGGCATCGGACGAGTCATCCTCTACACCCTCTTCCAGGTGCCGGTCATGATCGGCCTGGCCCTAGTCCTGGCCCTCCTCATCGACTCGTTTATCCTCCGCCACGTCACCATCTACCGGTTGTCCTACTTCCTGCCCTACGCCGTTCCCGGCGTCGTGGCCGCCATCATCTGGATGTACATCTACACCCCGACAGTCTCGCCACTGAACTCACTGTTTGACGCGATGGGCGTGGAATTCCCGATCGACTTCTTCTCCAGCAACGTCATCCTCGCCTCCATGGCGAACATGACCACGTGGACGTTCGCTGGCTACAACATGCTCATCTTCCTCGCAGCCCTGCAGGCCATCCCGCGCGACCTGTACGAAGCAGCCCGTGTCGACGGCGCATCATCTTGGCAGATCGTGCGCTACATCAAGATCCCCATGGTGCGCGGAGCAGCGTTGCTGGCCATCCTGTTGTCGATCGTCGGCACGATTCAGCTCTACAACGAGCCCGCCGTCCTTGCCACGAAGAACACCTGGATGGGCCAGGCTTACACGCCGTTGATGATGGCGCTGAACACGGCCAAGGGGTATATCACGCCCTCGGGTGACGGCCCCGCGTCCGCCATCGCAATCATGATGGCGATCATCGCCGGTGTCCTCGCCGTGATCTACTTCCTGACGGATCGGAAGGTGAATGGAAATGACTAAGACAGCCACGCTCCCCGACGGGCGAACCTACACCCCTTCAATCGAGGGCGTCCCCACCCGCACCTTCGCACCGAAGGTCACCTCGAAGGTGATCGCCGCCCTGTTCATGATCATCTTCCTCCTGTACTTCATCTTCCCGATTTACTGGATGATCGTCGCCTCCACGAAGACGAACTCCGAGCTGACCACCACGTTCGGCCTGTGGTTCGCCTCCCACAACGACACGACGGCGAGCCCGTCACTGCCCGCCGCCATCTCCGCCAACTATGACTCGCTCATGGGCTGGACCCAGGGCCTGCTGTGGCGATGGATCGGCAACTCCTTCATCTACTCCACGGTTGCGGCGCTCATCGGCACGATCACCTCGGTGATGGCCGGCTACGCGCTCGCGAAGTTCAAGTTCCCGTTCAAGAACGCCGCGCTCGGCACGATCATGGCTGGCCTGCTCATGCCGGTATCCCTGCTCTCGGTGCCGATCTACATCATGTTCTTGAACCTCGGCTGGGACAACACGATGCTGTCGATCATCATCCCCTGCGCGGTTTCGCCCTTCGGCGTGTTCCTCGGCAGGGTCTACGTCCAGTCATCGGTGCCCACCGAACTGATCGAGGCGGCCCGCATCGACGGCGCCGGCGAGGCGCGCATCTTCTTCACGATGGTGCTGCGCATCCTGGCCCCGGCGATGGTGACGATCTTCCTGTTCATCTTCGTGGCCACATGGAATAACTTCATCCTGCCGCAGTTGATGATCTCTTCCCAGGAGCTCAAGCCCATCACCCTCGGCCTGTACGGCATGGCCTCGTACTTCAACCCGCAGTATGGTCCGATGATGATGGCCTCCCTGCTCGGCGTCGTCCCGCTGATCATCCTGTTCCTTGCATTGCAGCGCTACTGGCAGTCCGGCCTCTCGGCCGGCGCGGTCAAGGGCTGATCACCACCCACCTACTACTACCTCACGGAGAAACCATGTCACGCGGCCGCTTCACCATGCCGACCGAAGAAAACTTCTTCGAAGAATCTAAGAAACTCGCCGAACTTTGGGGCGCTGACGCCGTCCGCAACTCAGACGGCACGCAGCTCGACCATGACGTCCTGGACTTGGGCAAGCGCGTCTACTCGGCTTACTTCCCCACCCGCGGCCATAACGAGTTTATGGTCGGCAGGATGAGGTACGTCCCGCAGGTCTACCTGCTCTCGGAGCGCACCCTCGCCGAGGGCGAATCCGTCACCATCCCGCTGCTGGCCACCTACTTTGACGAGCAGCTCCAGGTCAACCACGACGACGACCCGGCCCAGTACTGGGAGGTCATTGACCGCACATCCGGCGAGACCCTGCCCGCGGCGTCGTGGAGCTACGACGCCGCCACGGACTGCGTCACAATCACCGGGGCCACCCCGATGCACGAGTACACCGTGACGTTCCTCGCCTACGTCATCTGGGATCCGGTCCAGATGTACAACCACATCACGAACGATTGGGGGGACAAGGAGCACGAGATCGCCTTCGATCCGCGCCACCCGGAGGTTCGTGACTTCATGTACGAGACCCTAGAGAAGTGGTTGGCGGACAACCCGCACGTCGACGTCGTCCGCTTCACCACGTTCTTCTACCAGTTCACGTTGATCTTCAACAACCTTCGGCGCGAGAAGATCGTGGACTGGACAGGATTCCAGGTCACCGTTTCGGCGCAGGCGCTGGCTGACTTCGAGAAACAGTACGGCTACCGGATGCGCCCGGAGGATTTCGTCGACGCCGGCAGCTACGGCTCGTCGTTCGTCAACCCCGGCAAGCCGCAGCGCGACTGGCTGGACTTCACCTTCCACTCGGTCCAGCACATGATTAAGCACATGGTCGATCTGACCCACGCGGCTGGCAAGGAAGCCATGATGTTCCTCGGCGACCAGTGGATCGGCACCGAGCCGTATTCGAAGGAATACCCGGGCCTGGGCATGGACGCGATCGTGGGTTCGGTGGGCGACGGCACCACCACCCGCATGATCGCGGACATCAAGGGCGTGCGGTACCACGAAGGCCGCTTCCTTCCCTACTTCTTCCCGGATAGCTTCTACGAGGGGGCAGACCCCTCGATTGAAGCGTGGGACAACTGGCGCAAGGCCCGCCGCGCGATCCTGCGCTCCCCGCTGGAGCGCATGGGTTACGGCGGCTACCTGTCGCTGGCGAACAAGTTCCCCACGTTCGTGGAGGCCGTGGCCCACATCGCCGACGAGTTCCGCGACATCTACGACCGCTCGGGCGGCGTGGGCGCGCAGCCTCAGCTGACCGTCGCGTTCCTTGACGCGTGGGGCGAGCAGCGCTCCTGGCAGGGCTTCACTGTCGCGCACGCGTTGCCGAACAAATACAACCGCAACTACTACGGCATCCTCGAGGCGATCTCGGGTATGCGCGTGAACGTCCGGTTCATCTCGTTCGCGGACGTGCTGGAGGGCGGCGTGCCCGACGACGTCGACGTCATCATCAACGCCGGCCCCGCCGCCACCTCCTACTCGGGTGACGACGCCTGGGCCAACCCCGCCCTCGTCTCCGCGATCCGCGCGTGGGTGCGCAGCGGCAAGGGCTTCGTGGGTGTCGGCCAGCCAACCGCGCTTTCCCGCCAGGGTCGCTTCTTCCAGCTCGCCGACGTGCTCGGCGTGGATCAGGAGATCTACCGCTCGCTCAACGTGGACAAGTACTGGCCGGAGCCGACCGAGGATCACTTCATCACCTCCGAGTTCACCTCGCCGCTCGACTTCGGCGAGACGATCACCAACACCTTCCCCATCTCGCAGGAGACGGCGGTGTTGCGCGCGAACAACGGGGAGGTCCAGCTCGCCGCTAACGACTACGGCGCCGGCCGCGGCGTCTACCTGTCCGGCCTGCCCTATTCGGCCACGAACGCCCGCCTGCTCGAGCGCATCCTGTTCTGGGTGGCGGGCGCGGAGGATCACTACGCCACCTGGTCGAGCTCCAACCCCGACTGCGAGGTGGCCTACTTCCCGGCCACCTCCTGCTACGCCGTCGTCAACAACACGGGCGAGCCGCAGGCGACCACGGTCTCGCTGCCGAACGGGCAGAGCGTGGATGTGGAGCTGGAGGGTTCCGGAATCCTGTGGAAGGACTACGAGGACTGATGGCCAAGGAATTCAACTCGGAGGTGCTGGATCGGGTCCTGGCTCACTTCGACATCGGCGAGATGACGCACGCTGAGCCGTGGGGCGATGGGCACATCAACCACACGTACCGGATCGAGACTGACCGCGGCGTGTTCATCCTGCAGCGGCTGAACACGGAGATCTTTTCTGACCCGGCCAGCCTCATGCGCAACATCGACCTCGTCACGCGCTTCATGGCCAGCAAGGGCCGCGAGACCCTGACGGTCATCCCCACGGTCGAGGGCGAGTTGTTTCACGACGCCGGGGCGGACGGCGCCTACCGGCTCTACGTGTTCATCCACAACACGGTCTCCTACTCGGTGGTCAAGGACCCGGAGCTGACGCGGGCAGCCGGCGCCGCGTTCGGCCAGTTCCAGAAGGATCTTGCCGATTTCGACGCCACGCAGCTGGCGGAGACCATCCCGCACTTCCACGACACGCCCCGGCGGCTAGCGAACCTCCAGGCGGCGATTGAGGCGGACGCCGTCGGCAGAGCCGCCGGCGTCCGTGCCGAGATCGCGGAGTACCTGAGCCGCGCGTCGGACTGCCCGGTGGTGACGGACTTGCTGGATTCCGGTCAGATCCCCTACCGCGTGACTCACAACGACACGAAGATCAACAACATTCTGTTCGATGCGAGCACGCACGAGGCGCGGGCCATCATCGACCTCGACACGGTCATGCCCGGCTCGATGCTCTACGACTTCGGGGACGCGCTGCGCACCGGCGCCGCCACCACCGACGAGGACGACCCGAACCCGGCGAACATGGGGATCAACCTTAAGCTCTTCGAGGCCTACTGCCAAGGGTTCCTGACCACGATGGGGGATGCCATCACGGACAGGGAAGCGCAGTTGCTCGCCTTCTCCGTCAAGCTCCTCACCCTCGAGTGCGGCATGCGTTTCCTGACGGACTACCTCGAGGGTGACGTCTATTTCGCCACCGCGAGTCCCACGCACAACCTGGTGCGGGCCCGCACCCAGTTGGCCCTCGTGGCGGACATCGAAACCAAGATGGAACAGATGAACGCGATCGTGCGTCGCGCGCTGGAAAGCACGCACGCGCTCAGAAGTGAAGCACCACAAAGCACGGAAAAGGAAGAATGATGAGCTTACGTCGCCTCTACGAAACGATCGACGCCCTCGTCGACTACGCGAAGGCTCGCCTCGAGCTCGACGCGGCCAACGAAGACTGGGCGCGCAACCAGATCTTCGCCATGTTCGCCCTCAACTCCTACGAGCCGACGGGCGCCACGGGCGCCGACCACACCCGCCCCGACGACCTCCTCGCCGACTTCACGGCTGCGCTACTCGAGGAGGGCCTCATCGAGGACTACCAGGCCGACGCCGTCTGCGACCAGGCGATGGGCTACCTGACGCTCATCCCCTCCCAGCTGCAGGAACGGTTCGCGCAGGTGCGCGACGCCGAGGGCGGGGACGCCGCGATGGCCTGGCTCTACGAGTACTCGATCCGGTCGAACTACGTGCGCCGGGCGGTCCTTGACCGCAACCCGCGCTTCGAGACCCGCGGCCTGATCGTCACGATCAACAAGGCCAAGCCCGAGTTCAAGGACCCGAAGAAGGCGGCTGCGGGAAACGCGGTGGCCGGCGGCTACCCGCGCTGCTCGATCTGCCACGAAAACGAGGGCTTCGCGGGCCGGGCCAAGTTCACGCTCCGCACGGTGCCGCTGAAGATGGGCGCGGAGGACTGGTTCTGGCAGTTCTCCCCCTACGGCTACCTCGACGAGCACGGCATCGCGGTCAACACCCTTCACACCCCGATGCACGTGGACGCCGACGCCTTCCGCCAGCTCATCTCCTTCGTCGACCAGTACCCCTCGCTGTTCATCGGCTGCAACGCGGCACTGCCCCGGATCGGCGGCTCGGTGCTCGGCCACGACCACTATCAGGGCGGCGGGGAGCTCCTGCCGATGCACACCGCGAAGACGTGGAAGGAAGTCCAAGACCCGGACCATCCGGATGCCGGGGTGGAGATCCTCGACTGGCACAACACCGCCGTTCGGGTGGTCAGCCCGGACGCGGAGAGCGTGGTGGCCGTCTGCGAGAAGATCCACGACGCATGGGTGTCCTACTCCAACCCGGAGCTAGGAATAATCGCCCGCGATGATGAGGGCATTCATTCCGCCACCTCCCCCACGGTGATTCGCACCGAACGCGGATACGAAATGTCCCTCATCTTGCGGTCGAACGTCACGAGCGAGGAGTTCCCGGCGGGTGTGTTCCACGCCCACCCCGAATTCCACGCAGTCAAGCAGGAATCCATCGGCCTCATCGAGGCCCAGGGCCTGTTCATCCTGCCCGGACGCCTCGACTCGGAGCTGGCGCTGATCGCGGACGCGATCGAATCCGGCGCCGACCTCCCGGCCGACCTCGAACAGTTCCGCCTTCTGTTCGACGAGACGAAGGAGGCCCTGGCCGGCTCCACCGACCGCGCCGCAATCGACGCCGCCATCCGCGACGAGCTGGGCAGCATCTGCGAGCGCATCCTCGACAACACGGCAGTGTTTAAGCACAAGGAGCAGACCCTGGCCTGGCTCCTCGACCACGGCTTCGAGGCGCGATAGGCCTCGAAGCACATCCCATCAGGTTTAGCCTGGCGATCGCGCCGGCCGCTCGCCTCTGTGCCCCTGTGTCCCCTCGATGTTGCACAGGGGCACAGACGTAGCCGAGCACGGCGGACCGTCGTCATTGTCGACGACGGTCCGCCGCTCATCCGCTTGGGTCCCCGATCGCTAGCAACGACCAACCACCATCGCAAACACCAACCAACCACATTGAGCAAAGGAGCACGTGTGACAAGCGCAAGCAGATCGTGGCCTAGGCGAGCTATTGCCGCAGTGTCGGCAGCACTCGTCGTCGTGGCGGGAGGCGGTTTCGGTATCGTCAACGCCCCAGCCGCAACCGCCGACACAACCGACACCTTCATCGGCGGCCCCGACCAGTTGTACGTCGGTTATGCAGATTCGGAAGAAACACGGGAGCCCAACGGCAACGGCCCCGCCGCTAAAGCGATTGACGGGGTTGCAACCACCTACTGGCACACCAACTGGTCGGCGGGCAACACCGAGACCCCCGGCCCGCACTGGATCTCCGTGGGCACATTCCCAGGTGCGGACATCGCCGGCTGTTCTTTCACGGGCATCGAGTACACCCAGCGGCAGGGCAGCAGCGGCACCGGTAAACAGAACGGCATCGTCGGCAACTACGAGATCCATGTCTCGGATGGCCCCATCGAGGATGGCGCCGGCTTCACCGACACCACCCGGGTCGCTAGCGGCACCTTCGAGAACTCAGATTCTGCGCAGGTCGTCCGCTTTGAGACGCCCGCAACCGGCAAGTTCGTCACCCTCAAGGCGCTCTCCGCGCTCGTCAACAGCCAGAACCTGACGTCCGTCGGCGACATTCGCCTCATCGGCTCCTGCCACACCGAGGCCGGCGCTACCATCGTGACCCCAACTCCACCCATCCAGAGCGAGAACGGCGCGAGCATCACTGTGCCGACGATCGCCGGGGTGGACTACAAGATCAACGGCGCGATCGTCACGGGCGACGTCGTCCTCAACGACGGCACCACCACCGTAACCGCCACCCCTCACGATGGCTACACCTTCTTTGGCGAGCAGTCCGTCAGCTACGACTTCAGCTACGAGGGCATGCCCATCCCGGCCACCATCCCCTCCCTGGCCGGGCAGTTCGTGCGTTCCGAGGGAACCTGGACTGCCACGCAGGACCTGACCGTCGTTCGTCCCGACGCCTTCGCCAGCAGCGCCCAGCTCCTCGTCGACGAGCTCAATGCCTACACCGACGGCGACGCCGTCACGGGAGCAACCAGCGGGACAGGGATCGAGATCGTCATCGACGATACCCACAAGGAGAGCCTCGGCGAGGAGGGCTACACCCTCTCCATCCAACCAGCGGGCGTCACGATCACGGCCGCCACAGCGCGCGGGGCATTCTGGGGCACCCGCACGCTATCCCAAATGCTACGCCAGAGTCTGACCCTTCCCGCCGGATCGGTGACGGACACCCCCGCCTACAAGGAGCGCGGCGTCACTCTGTGCGCCTGCCAGATCAACTTCTCCACCGAGTGGATCGACCGCTTCCTCAACGAGATGGCTGACCTCAAGCTCAACTCCATCCTCATGGAGATGAAGCTCAAGTCGGACGCCTACCCCGCCGCCAACACGTTCTCGTACTACTCGCGCGAGGACGTAAAGAAGTTTGTTGAGAAGGCCGACTCCTACGGCATCGACGTGATCCCCGAGATCAACTCCCCCGGCCACATGAACATCTGGCTGGAGAACCTCCCGCAGTTCCAGCTGAAGGACCAAGCCGGCAACGGTAGCGTCGATCGCCTCGATATCACGAACCCGCAGGCCGTTCAGTTCTACAAGACACTCATCGACGAGTACGACGGCGTCTTCTCCACCAACTACTGGCACATGGGCGCCGACGAGTACCTCATGGGGGCAAGCTACGCCACCTACCCGCAACTGGCCCGCTACGCCCGGGAGGTCACCGGCAATAGTCTGGCTACCGGTGCTGACGCCTTCACCTATTTCATCAACGACATCAACAGCTATGTCAAGGCCAAAGGCAAGACGCTGCGCATCTGGAACGACGGAATCGTCGCCACCCACGCCGTCACGCTCGACAAGGACATCGTGGTTGAGCACTGGCTCGGATCCGGACGCTCAGCCAACGCCCTTGCCAACGACGGCTACCGGCTGGTCAACGCGAACCTCAAACTCTACTTCGCCAGGGCCAACCCCTACCCCATTCAGGCAAACGGTCCGGCCTTCTTGTACAACGACCCGAACTTCGGCGTCAACATCTTCCAGGGCCGCGACGGCGTCGTGTCCAAGACCGACAACATCCTCGGCGCCAAGCTCTCGATCTGGCCCGACAACGGCGTCAAACAAACCGAAAACGAGGTCGAACTCGACGTCTACGAGGCGATGCGCTACGTCGCACAGATCACGTGGAGCGGAGGAAACCCCTCCGATAACCCGACCTACGCGGACTTCAAGGCGAAGCGCGTCGACAAGATCGAACGTTCGCCCATGTGGGAGAACGTCAACCGCAAGCCGCTTGAGGACGGCGTCTACACGATCTCTCAGCCGGCCGGCAAGTCCCTCCAACTCGCGGGTAACGCTTCACTCGGGGACGGCGACGAATGGAGGCTGACCTCCACGCCGGACCACTACTACCAGTTGAAGAACATGGCGACCAACCAGTGCCTCTCGGTTGTCTCCGGGTACAAGCACCTCTCCACGGTGACCCAGGTTGGCGCGCGCCCCGAAGCCCGTCCCTGCGTGGACGTGTCCCAGATCTACACGGGCAACCAGGCCGGTAACACCGGCTACGCCGAGCGCAACCCGCAAAAGTGGATGCTCCTCACAACCGGCGACGGCTCCTTCGAGATCGTCAACGCCGTGACCCTCCAACGCCTGGCAGTCGCCACCGGCGCCGAGGAGCACATCGATTTCGTCGAGTTCAACGGGACCAAGAAGGACACCAAGCCCGCTGCCGGCGAAATCGTCCAGCTGCCCGGCGACATGACGGACGACGTGTGGAAGATCGAGCCCTCAACGCGCACCTTCACCGCAACCGTCGCCGCCAACCCCCACACCGCCTACCCCTCCGCCGACGACGCCGGGGCGGCCACCGTGACCGTGACGGTCACCAACCGCACGGACGCCAGCCTCGCCAACGTCGTCGTGAAGCCTCCCGTGAAAAACGGCTGGCTCATCACCCCCGGCGCTCAGACCATCGACACCATCGGCGGCGGCGAAGCGAAGGAAGTGACCTTCAAGGTCAAGCCTGACTGGTATCGAGGCGAAGCGGAGTTCGTCTTCAACGTCACCGCCGGCGAGCAAAGCACGGACGTCCGCGCCACCATCCCGGCCGTCTGCGGATTGCCGTCATCTCCGACGGCGGTGGCCGCATCCTCGGAGGAACTGAGGGGCGAGGCAGCCCCCAACGGGCCGAAGGAAGCAGCCGTTGACGGCAACCCCGCCACCTTCTGGCACACCGCGTGGCAGAACTCGCAGCCCGATTACCCCCACTACATCGACCTGCAGGTTGGCGAGGAAGCGGTAGACCTGTGCGGCTTCGTCTACACGCCGAGGCAGGGTCAGGTCAACGGTCGCGTCAAGGACTACGAGATCTACGCGGCCAACGAGCTGCCCTCCGACCCGGCAGGTTGGGGCGAACCGGTCGCAAGGGGATCCTTCGAGGACTCCGCCGAGCGCCAAACGGTCCCGCTTGACGGCGTCCGGGCCAAGTACCTCCGGTTCCAAGGCCTCAACGCTCAGCCGAGCACCACAGACGCAACCGTCATGTCTGCCGGCGAGCTTGAAGTCATTCGGGGCACGGGCGCACCGAAGACCCTCGTTGAGCCCGCGGAGCCGACCTACGACGGCCTGAGCTACACCATCCCCGCCACCGAGGGGGTCACCTACCTCGTCGACGGCGCGCCCGTGACGCCGGGCAGCCACGAAGGACAAGCCGGTTCGACGCTCGTCGTGACCGCCGAGCCCGCTGACGGCTACTACTTCGCCGACTCCTTCTACGACAACGACGGCAGGTTCATCCCGTGGGTTCACACCTTCGAAACGGTGGTCGTCCCGGACGCGCCGACCTGGGACGATGAGAACTTGACCTTCACGGTTCCCGAGTCGGAGTACGTCGAATACCTGCTTGGATCGACGGTCCTCTCCCCCGGAGCTCAGTCTGTCGAGCCGGGCTACGTCGCGCAGGTGAGCGCGCAGCTCAAGGACGGACTCGCGGACGGCATCACACTCGATCCCCAGGCGCAGACCACGTGGACCCACCAATTCCCCGACAAGGTCGTCGTCCCGGACGAGCCCGACGAGCCGGTGTGCGAGGCGATCGACAGGCCGTCAACCCCGGCGAAGGCCACCGATCGACTCGGCGAAGCAAGCGGAGATCGCTTCGCGGACCTGTGGGCGATCGACGCCGACGGTCATCTCCGGTTCTACCCGAGCCTCGGAAACGGCGAGTTCGCCGGCAAGGGTGTCGTATCCTGCGACGCTCAGGACTTCGCCTCCATGACTCCGATCCCGGATATGAACGGCGACGGGCGCGCGGACATGCTCGTAACTCTCAACGACGGGCGCGCCTTCTTCTACAACTCGCAAGGCGATGGCTTCCTCACCCGCGGGCAGCAGGCAGGCCACGGCTGGTCGAACCTGGACAACCTCACCTACGTCGGCAGGATCGGTTCGTCGCGAAGCGAGTTCGTCGTGGCACGCCACGTTCCCAGCGGGGATCTGTACCGCTACGTGCTCACCCCCTCGGGCATGCACTCGGGGACGAAGATCGGCCACTCGTGGGGAGGCATGAGCGCTATCATGTCAGCCGGAGATCTCACCGGCGACGGCGTCTCGGATGTCATCTCGACAGGACGCGACGGCCGCCTCTACCTCTACGCCGGCTCCTCCGATGGCTACATCAGCCTCGCGGATCGCATCGGTCACGGGTGGGATGCCTTCACCCACGTGACCGTTCCCGGCGACACGGACGGTGATGGGCGCCTGGACCTCGTCGGCATCCGAAACGATGGCAAGCTCTTCACCTACCACAACACCGGTAACGGTTGGGGCCCAGCGAAGGAGGCGGGCCATGGGTGGAACTCGATCGCGCTGATCGGATAGATGCCTAGCCGGCCGGCCCCCGCGGGGGCCGGCCGGCGCCCTCCTGCACATGCGACACTAATCCAGCACATGCAACATGCATTTCGTGCTTTGCGTGTGCGTCACCCTCGGGCGAACACGCGGGCCACATCGGGGTTGCACTCGATGTAGGCATCCAGGACCTCGCGGGCCACATCGATCGAGTCAACGAGCGGGTGACTGGCCAACGCCTTCCACGCGATCTCCCGATCCCCCTTGAGCGCCGCCTCGATAACCAATTCCTCGCACGCCTTCACCGACGTCATCAACCCAAGTTCGGGCCCCGTCACCGGCGCCGGGCGCCGGGGGTGAATGCCGTTCGCATCCACGACGCACGGAACCTCCACCACGGCGTCGGCCCGAAGCTCGGGCACGAGCAAGCCCCGGCCGGACTCGTCGTCGGAATTACCCACGCCGAGGATCATCTGGAACTGGGAGGTCGCGCCGTTGCTCAGCGCGTTCATCAACTCAAGAGCGACGCGCGGATAGCCGCCGATGTCGATCCCCTCCTCGGGACGCCCCTCGCCCTCCTCGCGAGCCTCGGCCATGTACGTAGCGTCGCGCTCGGCGTCGGCGGCACGCCACACCTCGCCCGCCCGGCTCGGATTCGCCTCCGCCGACTCGTAGAAGCGCCCCTGCTGCTTGACGAGGAACTCACCACGAGTCTGACCGTGGCGCAAGCGCTGCACGATTTCCCGATTCTTGTAGTAGTAGTACAGGTACTCGTTGGGTATGTGTCCGAGCGCACGAATCCAGTCCGCGCCAATCACCTGGGTTTCCTCCATCCGGGCCAGAAGCGAATCGTCTGCCAGGAGGCGCGGCAGGTGGTCAACGCCGTTCGACGTCATCGAGCGCAGCCAGCCGAGGTGGTTGAGGCCGACGTAGTCGTACGTCGTCGTGGATTCCTCCAGGCCAAGCACGTGAATCGCCCGGCGCACCAGCCCGATCGGGGTGTCACAGATGCCGACGACACGCGGGTAAAGCGTCCGCATCGCCTGCGTGATGATACCCGCCGGGTTCGTGAAGTTCAGGACCCAGGCGCTCGGCGCGAGCTCGGCGACCGCGCGGGCGAGGCGGAGGGCCTCCGGGATCTGACGGAACGCGTAGGCGTAGCCGGCGACGCCCACCGTCTCCTGGCCGAGTACGCCGCGCCGCAGCGCCTCCCGCTCATCGATCACACGCCCGCATGCCCCCGAGACGCGCATCGCGGAAAAGACGTAGTCCGCGCCGCGGACGGCATCCGATAGCGACGTCGTCGTGGTCACGGACCCGATCGCCTCCGTCAGTCCCAGCTGGACCAGGACGTTGCGCATAATGGCAAGGCGGGCGGGGTCGATGTCGTACAGGCATAGCTCCTCCAGGCGCACCGGGGAGTCGGCGAACACGGATGCCACGTGCGGGACGCGAAAACCGCCCCCGCCGATCAAGGTCAGTTTCATCGTGCCTTCCTTTCGGATCCAAGCCTAGCGAGCTACTAGGGCAAAGGCGCGCTGGGCGGCCCGAGGTAACCGCCCCGGACGCGATCCCGAGGACTATTTGCGGGCCAGAAGAGCGCTGCCAGCGGGGAGGCGCAACCAACAGCTGTGGGCGCGGGGGCCGGCGCGTCCCTTCGTTCGAATCCTCCACAACAGGCAGGTGCTGAGGAGAAAGAGGAGGCCTCGCTCTCGGCCCCGAGGACAGCGTCACCGCCCGGACATAAGAAGTCCCGAACCACAAGCGCGTGCCAGGCGCTTCCCACCTTAGTGGAATGCGCCTGGCACGTCGCTTTGTTACCTCGGGGGTACGGGGCTACCCGTATGGAGAGACAGGCCGACTATCAGCTCTTCAACGGCTTTCAACCATCAACTTGGTGACTCATCTGACCTCTACTGGTTTTCGGCGTTGAGTCTCCGTGGTGCTTCTCTCTGCCCATGTACTTCCACGCTCGTATTCCGAACGCGATGACGATAAGTGCTATCACTATGGAAAGCACGATTGAACCTGCGGACGATAGAGCTGCTGCGCTCATCTGACACTCCTTTTGGTAGTTGTCCGACCTTGATAAGTGGTCGACACCCATGAACAAATATCGACATGACGGCTGAACCGTAGCGGGAGCTGCAAATGAGCTCGACTAAATCCCAACGCACCGTTGCGCTGATACCAATGGCTTAGTGCTTGTAGCGTAGCACCGGAGGTTTCGCCGCCGCAAGGTTTTCAAAAGAGAGCAATGGTCTTGTTCTTGCCTACCACAAGCCTACATTTGACCCGCATTTGGCAGTACGCGGCGATTGTCGGAGGGCCTGGATAGGCTGGGGGTATGAGTGAGAACGCAGAGGTTATTGCGGCGGGTCCGATCTTTCTTGACGTCATCCAGTACGGGCTCGAACACGCGCCGCGGCCCGGCGAGGAGCAGTGGGTAGCAGGCGGCGCCGTCATGGCCGGCGGCGTGGCGAACCAGGCGATCGCGTGCGCACGGCTCGGCCTGAACGTGGAAGTAGTGACAAATGTCGGCGCGGATAGGGCCGGGCGCTGGGTGGCCGAGATGCTCGCGGAGGAAAACGTGGGGCTGGAAGGATCCACGCGTGAGGGCAATCAGTCGGTGACGGTAGCGCAGGTACTGGGCGGAGACCGCGCGTTCACCACATACGGTGACGGCGCGTGCCCGGACCTGCCGGGCACCGTGCTCGCGCAGCC
The DNA here is from genome assembly GCA_022783305.1 of Trueperella sp. Taxonomy (GTDB): domain Bacteria; phylum Actinomycetota; class Actinomycetes; order Actinomycetales; family Actinomycetaceae; genus Trueperella; species Trueperella abortisuis. The sequence goes on from JALEWQ010000086.1 coordinate 24,662, forward strand.
GCCGGGCTTCCTCGTGGCCTCCATCGACTACCTCGCGCGCAACTTCGACCGCCTGAAGCGGCTGCGGGGCGCGGGGACCGTGGTCGTGGCAGACACGGCTTGGGACCCCACCGGGCGCTGGGATCGCGCCGACCTCGACCCGCTGGCCCAAGCCGACATCTTCGTCCCCAACGCCGCCGAAGCCCTCGCCTACACGCGGGCGGGGAGCGTGCGGGAAGCCGCCAAGCGGTTGTTGGAGCTGGTGCCCACCGTGGTCGTGACCTGCGGCGGGGACGGGGCGGTGGTCGCCAGCCGGCCCACGTGCGTGCTGACTAGGGATGACGGGCTGGGTGAGGCCGGCGGGCTGGCAGGGGCTGACGCGCTAGCTGGCTCCGCACATGCCGGCGCGGGTCCGCTGGGCGCGCTGGTCATCGAGCTGCCGGCGATCGACGTGGAGGCCAAAGACACCACCGGCGCCGGCGACTCGTTCACCGCCGGGCTCGTGCGCGCACTCGCCCGCGGAGCCAAACTATCCGAGGCAGTCGTGCTCGGCCAGGTGGTGGCGGCATGGACGGTGCAGCGACTGGGTGGCTCAGCGGCGCCCACCTGTGCTGACCTGCGGGATTGGGCGGAGTCGGGCCAGCTGTGCTGGGCACTCCCCGCCGATTCAGCTGGGTCAGAACAGCCGGGTGCCGGGGGTGAAGCGACATTCGCGGGACGATTTGGGCCGTATCTGCGTATATACGTAGATGAGGCCGAAATCGTCCCGCGAAAGTCCGCCCGCCCGGGTGCCGGCTCCGGTGCAGGCCCGGCTGACTGGCCGACAATCCCAGACCCCGCGGCCATAGTGGCCGCCTACGCCGGCTAGCGCCCGCTAGTCGTAGACCGCCTTCTGAATGTCGGGGTCATCAAGATTGCTGGCGTCGTACCAGTAGAAACCGGAGTCGATCTCATGCTCGATCGCCTCCCCCTTCGCGGCGGCCACCGCCTTCTCCACCGCGATGTAACCCATCTGATACGGGTTCTGCGTAACCGCCCCGGCCATCGCGCCCTCGCGGATCAGACCGATCTGCACGGCGCCCGAATCGAAGCCGATCACCTTGACGTCACGCCCGGTACGGCGCACGGTCTGCGCGGCGGCGACCGCGCCGTCATCGTCGGTGGCGAACATGCCACCAAGGTCGGGGTGCGCCTGTAGGATCGCGGCAGCCTGCTGCTCAGCCTTGGCCTGGTCGGAATCGTTGTACTGGACGTCCACCACCTCCACGCCGGGGGCGTTCTCGGCAAGCCAGTCGATGAAACCGTCGCGGCGGTCGATGCCGGTCACCGACGTGGAGGACTGCGCAAGCACCGCCACCTTCCCCGTCCCGCCGAGCAACTCAGCCATGTGCGCGGCGGCCTCGGCGGCGGCGGCACGGTTGTCGGTGGCGACTGTCGACAGCGGGATGTCCGATCCCGGCACGCCCGAATCGAAGGCGATGACGGGGATGTGTGAGTCCACGAACTGCTGCAACGCGATGACGGAGGCGGAGGAATCGAGGGCGGCGAACACGAACGCGTCCGGGTGCTGGACGTGGGCGAGGTTGATCTGATCCACCTGCCGCACGACGTCAGACTCCGTATCCGGCCCCGAAAACCTCACGTTCACCCCAAGATCCTGCCCGGCGTCCATCGCGCCGGCCTTGACGGCGGCCCAGAACGGGCTCGCGTACCCCTTCGCGACGACTGCGATATCCATCCGCCCATTGGCCTCCGAGACCCGCTCGCCCAAGCCCGCACAGCCACTCAGGCCGAGGGCGAGCGCGACGGCCGTGGTGAGGGCCGCGAGCGCGGTGGCGGCCTTCCGCCGGCGCGTTGTCTGCCCGCGCGTTTCCCGCCGGCGCGTCATGTGCCCCTGCCTTGTCTGCCCGCGTCCCAACATTATGCCGACGCCTTCGGCTTGCGCCGCACGTCTACAAACACCGCGATGAGCACGATGATGCCGAGCACGATCTTCTGGTTCTGGTCGGACATGCCGAGGTGGACGGCGCCGTTGCGGATCGTGGCGATGAGGATGGCACCCACCACCGAGCCGAACACGGAGGCGTTACCGCCGCGCAGCGAGGCCCCGCCGAGCACGGCTGCCGCGATGGCGTACATCTCATAGGACTGACCCACGTCCGGTTTGCCCGAGGCCAGCCGCGACGCCATGAGCACGCCGGCCAGGCCGGTGAACGTGCCGGCGAGCGCGTAGACCCGCCACTTCCAGCGTTGCACGTTAACGCCGGAAAGCTCGGTGGCCTCCTCGTTCGAGCCCATCGCGAGCGCGTAACGCCCGATCAGCGTGTGCTTGAGCAGGAAGTGCGCGAGGATCGCAGCCAGGATGCACAGGTAGATCGCGTTGGTCAGCCCGAAGGTCTTGCCGTTGCCGAGGGCGAGGAAGGGCACGAAATCGTTGAGCGGGATCGAGGACGTCCCCGTGATCGACAGCGCCGCACCCCACGCCACCAGCATCATCGCCAGGGTCGCCACCATGGGTTGCATGTTCAGCTTCGCCACGAGAAATCCGTTCACGACGCCGAGCACCAGCCCAGCCAGGATTCCCGCGAGGACGCCGGCCGCGATGGCCAGCCATATCGGCCCGCCCACCTTCGTCATCGTGAGGGCCGCGATCACGCCCGTGAACGCCATGCCGAATCCGGGGGTGAGGTCGATGCCGCCGGTTGCGATGACGAACGTCAGCCCGAGGGCCAACAGGATGTAGACCGAGGCGTCCAGCAGTAGCGCCGAGATGTTGCCCAGGTCGAGGAAGTAGGGGCTGGCCATCGCGAACACGGCCACGAGCACAAGCTCCGAGGCCACGATCAGCACCTGCGCCGGGTGCTTGGCGTACAGCCTGCGAAGCGGGCCGCCGCCCTTCTTTCGTTCGCGCACCTTGATGCCGACGCCTTCGGCGTCCGGCCTCACGCTCGATTCGACGTTGCCGTTCATGCTTCTCCTTCTGCCGCAACAAATCGCGTTGCCAAATCCATGATGTTCTCCTGCGTCGCCTCGGCGTTGTCCAGGATCCCGGTGAGCCGGCCCTGGCACATGACGCCGATGCGGTGGGCGACTCGCTGCAGCTCGGCGATCTCCGAGGAAATGACCACGATGGCCTTCCCCTGCGCCGCCAGCGACTCCATGAGTGAATAGATGTCGTCCTTGGCGCCCACATCCACCCCGCGCGTGGGCTCGTCGAAGATGAGGACGTCGCAGTCGCGGGCCACCCACTTCGCGATGACCACCTTCTGCTGGTTACCGCCCGAGAGCGTCTTGACCTTCTGTTCCACCGAGGGGGTGGCGATCGCGAGCTCCCCCACGGACCGCTCGGCCACCTGCCCGGCGTGCGAATCGTCCACGACGCCGCGGCGCGACCACCTAGCCAACGACGGTAGTGCCACGTTCTGCGTCAGCGACTGTTCCAGCAGGAGCCCATAGTGCTTGCGGTCCTCCGACAGGTAGCCGATCCCCCCGCGCACGGCGTCCTCCACGGACGCGGCGAGCAGGGCCTTGCCGGAGACGACGACGTCGCCCGCCTCCTTCTCGTCCGCCCCGACGATCGCCCGCGCGGTCTCCGTCCGGCCCGCGCCGACCAGGCCGGCCAGCCCGAAGATCTCCCCGGCGTGGACCGTGAAGGACACGTCGCGGACGATGCCGGCGCTGAGGTGGCGCACTTCCAGCTTCGGTTCGCCGCCGGGGTAGGGTTCGGGGCGGTGGGAGGTGTCGATGACGCGGCCGACCATGAGCGCGATCATGTCCTCGCGGGTCAGCTCCGGGGTGGGGTGTGAGGCGACGATGACGCCGTCGCGCAACACCGTGACCTGCGTGCACAGCTCCTGGATCTCCTCCAGGCGGTGAGAGATGTAGATGACGGCGCGCTCGCCGCCGGCGATGAATTCGCGAACGATTCCGTACAGCTGGACGACCTCGTGCTCCGAGAGCGCGGCTGTCGGCTCGTCCATGATGAGGATGCGGGCGTCCATCGAGAGCGCCTTGGCGATCTCCACCATCTGCTGGCCGGCCACCGTCAGGGTGCCGAGCCGAATCGTGGGGTCGATGTTCAGGCCGACCTTCTTCAGGATGTCGCGGGCGCCGGCGGCCATGGCGGCGTCGTCGATGAAGGGCCCCCGGCGTGGCTCGCGGCCGAAGTAGATGTTCTGGGCGACGCTGAGGTCGGCCATGAGGTTGAGCTCTTGGTGAATGAGGGCGATGCCGCGGCGCTGGGCGTCGAGCGGGCCGGTGAGGGTGACGGGTTCGCCGTCGAGGAGCACCTGGCCGGTGTCGGCGCGTTCAACGCCGCCGAGGATCTTCATCAGCGTGGACTTGCCCGCGCCGTTTTCACCTACGAGTGCGTGGATCTGGCCGGCGCGGAGTTTGAAATCGACGCCGTCCAGAGCCTGCACGCCCGGATAGCGCTTGCAGATCGAGCGCGCTTCGAGAAGCATATGACACATCCCAACTTAGCTGAGCCGTGAAACGGACGTGCCCTGAAGCGAGATTCGTTGAAATCGCGCGGATTACGGCGTGCCGGGGCGCGGCTCATTCGTGAACATGCACCACTATATGTCATGACAAATGGCTTTACCAGCGCCGTCTCGCCGCGTGGCTAGAATGGGTAGGTGGCCTCCACGCGCCGCGCGTGGACGAAAGAGGACGGAACACGAGGAGGAAACATGGACGCCCAGGACCGTCGGCCGCGGACCTCCGCGGCAGGAGCCTCCAGGCTTCCGCGCGCCGGGCGACGCTCCGGCGAACGCGGCTCCCCCGCCAGGTACGAGCCCGCCGTCGAGCTCGACCGCAGCTCGAGCCAGCCGCTCCACGCCCAGATCTCGGCACCCATCAAGCGCGCCATCCTCGAGGGACACCTGCTGCCCGGCACCCGGATCGAGAACGAAGTCTCGATGTCGCGCCGGCTCAACGTCTCCCGGCCGACCACGCGCCAGGCGCTCCAGTCGCTCGTCGAAGGAGGCTTCCTGCTGCGCCGCCGCGGAGTCGGAACCGTCGTCGCCCCACAACCGGTACGGCAGCTCATGCGCCTGCCCTCCCTGCACGAGGAGATCATCGCCGCCGGGCACGAATCCACCACCGAGATCCTCAACTACAACCATCGCCGCGCCACCGACGCCATCGCCGCACAGCTCGCAGTGCCGATCGACTCGCCCGTCGTGGAGCTGGAGCGGCTACGCAAGCGCGACGGCGCACCCGTAGCCATCCTCTACAACTGGCTACCCGCCGCGATCACCCCACCGCGCGACAAGCTCGAAAACCACGGGCTGTACGAGCTACTGCGAGAGGCCGGGGTGGAGCTGGCCTCGACCACGCAGTCCGTCGGCGCCGAGCGGCCCGACCGGCGCGAAGCCAAGCTGCTCGCCATCTCCCTACGCGACCCCGTCCTCACCATCGACCGCACCGCCTTCGACCCCCGCGGCGCGATCATCGAATGGGGCTTCCACATCTACCGCGCCGACCTTTACAGGTACGAGTCCACGGTCTTCGCCCAGGGCTAAGACGACCGGCTACGCCGGCTCGGGCTCCGTCGGGTTAATAGACAAAAGGGGGCGTGTCATTAGTTTTGGATCCAGCCTTTTCGGATGTGGAGTCCGTCTTCCCAGGGGTGTTCGTGGTCGATGTGGGTGTCGATCTCGGTTGGCTGGTCGGAGTTGGGTTTGGGGTTGGGTTCTGGTCGAGCTTGGCGTGTGTTAGTGATGAAGGTTTCTAGCAGCCTAGTGCCTAGTCAGTGGCAACTCTCGCAGTCTCCCCACTATCTTTTTTCCACAGTTATAGATGTAATAAATACATGAACGAACTACCTATTCAAGAATCCCATTCCTGCGGCTGCGGACACACCCACACCGACATCCCGGTGCTCGACGCCCGCGAACTCGCTCCGGCTATCCGTCACGGGGCAATCCTCGGTGCGATTTCCCAGCTCAAGCCAGGTGGCTCGATGAACCTCATCGCTCCGCACAACCCCGTCCCACTCCTCGACCAAGTAACAGCAGCGAACGGTGACGCCATCGCAATCAGCTACGTATCCGAAGACCCGTGGACTGTTAAGTTCACCCGCACGGCGTAACGCCACATGCCATCCAGCCGCATCGTCTTCCTCATCCTTGGCGGGATATGTCTTCTGGCGGGACTAAACGCCGCGTTCCTTCAGTTGGGAACGTGGGCACCAATCTCTTCCGCCGACGACGACGCTCACGGTCTCGTCATGACCCTGGGCTTTCTTGGTGCGCTGATTTCGTTAGAAAGAGCCCAAGCGCTTGCTCATAGGGATCCGAGCAAGCGCTGGGCCTACCTCGCTCCGGGGCTCTTAGGTCTCGGAGGGCTCGTCCATGCGGTTGGCGGCCCAGACACGACGGTTGGCATGATCGGCCAGCTCCTCATGGTGGAGGGCGCCATCGCTTTTGTCCTTGTTTACGTCTACCTGTGGAAACGCGCACCCCTCACTCTGGTCGCAACACAAATCCTCAGTGCGGTCGCAGCACTTTCTGCCGCGCTCCTGTCACTGCTTTTTGAGAATTCGGCGCTAATCCCACTTCTCTCGGCATTCCTTATCATCACTATCGCCGCAGAACGTGCTGAGCTCGCGCAGCTGAGCATGGGACCGCGAGCCGTCCCCACCCTGCTTGCAACGTCGAGCGCACTCCTCACATTTGCTACGGCTTCGCTGCTCTGGCCGATTCCAGCGTCACGAGCATTTGGCGTCGCCCAGCTCACCATCGCGTTCTGGCTTCTCAAAGACGACGTCCCTCGCCGGCTCATCCGATCCACCGGCCTTCATCGCTTCACAGCTTTCGCGCTGCTGTTCGGTTACCTCTGGCTGATTGTGGGAGCGCTGACGTGGATTGTCACGGGCGGCCAGGTGGGTACCGTCTACTACGACGTCGTTATCCATACGGTTTTCGTCGGCTTCGCCATCGCCATGATCATGGCGCACGCTCCAGTCATCTTCCCAGCCGTCATGGGCGTTCCCGTGCCCTATCGGAGCTTTATGTGGGTGCCTCTCGTGCTGCTTAACCTTGGCCTTGCAATGAGAGTTTTCGGAGAAATCTTCGATGGCCAAGGAACGATCTGGCAGCACGGCGGAATCCTTAACATCGTGGCCGTTTTGTTGTTCCTGCTGTCCGTCATCGCAGCCGTGGTGACGGGAAACCGCAAACCTTCCCGCAAGAATCGGAAAGTGACACGCGGCCGGGCCGCCGTCGTCGCCGCAGAAAAGGGAACACGATGAACATCGGACCGCGACCCAACGGTGACCCACACGGCAGCCACAGCGGAGGTCCACATCGCGAAACCTGGTCGAGTCGCAACCCTCGCCCCGGTCTTAGCCCGCAAAGCACACCCGCGCCTTCCCCCAAACGCGTGCGACGATTGCGTGACTTCGTGGCTCTCGTCTGGCTGCTCACGGCCATTATCGTGGTGCCACTAAATCACCTCATCCCGGCCTCGGACTGGCTACTCATCCACCTCATCCTCCTCGGTGCGCTCACACATTCGGCGATGGTGTGGTCAGAGTACTTCGCCCACACCCTGCTCAAAACTCGCGCGACCCCGCACGAAGAACGTGCCCAAGACCAGCGCATCGGCGTGCTCGGCGTGGGTGCCCTTCTCGTGCTCATCGGCTTCCCGGCCGACCAATGGTTGATCGTCCTTGCGGGCGCACTGTTCGTAGCCGCAGCGATGACCTGGCACATTGCACACCTCCTCACAAAGTTCCGCGCTGCACTTCCGGGCAGGTTCCGTATCGTCGTCCGCTATTACGTGACGGCCGCCTGCCTGCTCCCGATCGGCGCTACTTTTGGTGTCGTACTGGCATTCGGCGTGAACGACGAGTGGCGCGGTCGCCTCATGATCACCCACATGGTCTTTAACCTGCTCGGGTGGATCGGGCTGACGGTGATCGGCACGCTTCTCACCTTCTGGCCCACGATGATCCGCGCACGCATGGATCCCCATGCTGAAAAGTACGCGCGCCAGACCTACCCGCTTTTCCTGCTCGGCATTGCAATCATGTCGGCGGGTGCACTGAGCGGGATTCAAGAACTGTCGCTCGCAGGCCTCGCGGTCTATGCCGTGGGACTAGTGTGGTGGGGCAGGTCGCTGGTAGCGCCGCTCAAGCAAAAAGGTTTGGTCGAATTTGCGCCGACGTCGGTTGGCGCGTCAATGCTGTGGTCTGCGGTTGGCCTGGTGTGGGTGGGCTATCTCTTGGCGACGTCGGCAAGCTGGCCCGAGGTGACTGACAAGCTCCCAACCGTCGCCGCAGTGTTCGTGGTGGGCTTTAGCCTGCAACTGTTACTAGGAGCGCTCAGCTATCTGATCCCGATGCTCGTTGGCCGCGGGCCCGCCATGACGCGAGCTGCCCAAGGGCCCCTGAACGCAGGGGCCGCATTCCGCATCATCGTCCCAAACGTGGCGTTGCTCGTGTGGTTGCTGCCCGTCCCGGACATGGTCAGGCATGCCATGATCGCCCTTGCACTCATTACCTTCGCGTCTTTCATCCCCGCATTAATAGCAGCGATTCGAGCCGCTCTCGCAGCCAAGGAGAAGTCTCATGAACGAGGTTAAACCGCCATCGATATGGTCGGGCATCAGCATCGTCGCAGCCCTGTGTGCGATTCTCCTTGCCGTCACCATTGGTGTTATATGGAATCCATCGGCCGCGAATCTCCCCGCACGCGACTTGGGCGGTGTGCAGCCAAGCCAGACCGGCGTCGTCGAACCCACCGGCGAAACAACGGAAGTGATGATCGTTGCGAACCACGATATGTCCTTCACGCCCAACCGCATCGAGGTGCCAGCGGGCAATAGGCTCGTTGTCACGTTGGAGAACCGCGATGCGCTCAATGGGCATGACCTCGTGATCGGTGAGTATAAGACGGGGCGCGTTCAGCCGGGCGAAACCGCGGTGCTCGATGCCGGGGTAATCACGGAGTCGATCCAGGGCTACTGCTCCGTTGCGGGTCACAAGCAAATGGGCATGACAATCGACATTGTGGTTATCGAGCCGGCTGCGGGTACGTCCGACGGCGGACCCGGCTCAGCTCCCCACGCCGAGCACACCGGTAATGTAGCGATTCCCGACGGCGATGGCGAGATCAACGAGCCAATATCGGCGGAACTTCCCGCGCTTGAGGCTGGCGAAGGGCCAATGACTCACGAGGTCACCCTGACCGTCACCGAGGTTCCCCTCGAGGTAGCACCCGGCCTGTATCAAACCCGTTGGACGTTCAACGGCAACGGGGTAGGGCCTACCCTTCATGGGCGCGTGGGGGATACGTTCAACGTAACGCTCATCAACGACGGAACGATTGGCCACTCCATCGATTTTCACGCCGGTGCACTCGCCCCCGACGAGCCGATGCGAACGATCGCACCCGGCGAGAAACTCGTCTACACCTTTACCGCCACCCGCGCGGGAATCTGGATGTATCACTGTTCCACCGCTCCGATGTCCACGCACATTGCCGCGGGTATGCACGGTGCCGTGGTGATTGAACCCGAAGGTTTAGAACCGGTGGATAAACAATTCGTGCTCGTCCAGTCTGAGGTCTACCTTGCCAGCGCGGCACATTCGGCCGCCGAGGCCGAGGAGCTTGATGCGGACAAAATCGCAACTGGCACCCCGGATCGAGTGGTCTTTAACGGCATCGCGAACCAATACGACCAGGAAATGTTCGAGGTCGTCACCGACGAGCGTGTGCGCTTCTGGGTGCTCGATGCTGGCCCGAACGTGCCGCTGAGCTTCCATATCGTCGGCGGACAATTCGACACGTTATGGACCGAGGGCGCCTACCACATCAAGCAGGGCGCCAGTGCTTGGGGATCCGACGACGGCGGTGCCCAAGTACTTTCCCTGCTCCCGGCCGAGGGTGGTTTCGTTGAGCTGACCTTCCCGGAGGCAGGGCACTACTCGGTGGTCAACCACATCATGTCCGAAGCCGAACGTGGTGCGCACGGAATTGTCAAAGTAACGGATCCGACTAAGTAGCTGTTGCTCGCGACTTTGTGCCGCTACGAGGTGCTGAGGGCCAGCGATCATTTTCATTGACGCGGTCTAGCCCGTATAGCGATCGTCAGCCGGCATATTCACGATTTCTGTCGGGCTTCTTGCCCTCGCACGGCCGGCACCCACCCTTGTAGGCTAAGAGCATGGATCTGGCAGATGTGGCTCGCAACTTCGAAGACGCCGCCAACAGGCGCAACACCGTGCGCCTGCGCGAACGCGGGTGGCTGCCGCGGCTAACCGGCTACGCCGGCTGGGGCTCCGT
>JALEWQ010000088.1 GCA_022783305.1 Trueperella sp.
ATCCCGTTGACGATGTGGATGTGGGAGGGTGCCTCGCCGTACGTGCCCTCCACCTCCTCATGTCCGGTGTGACCGATGAGGAGGATATCGTAGTCGTCGTCGGCAAAGCGGATGGCCTGCTTGTGAACCTTGGTTACCAGCGGGCAGGTCGCGTCGATGGTCTGCAGCTGGCGGCGCTCGGCCTGCCTGTGGACCTCGGGCGAGACTCCGTGTGCGGAGAAGACCACGCGCGCACCCTCGGGCACCTCGTCGGTTTCCTCCACGAAGATCGCGCCACGGGCACTCAGTGTCTCCACCACAAACTTGTTGTGGACGATCTCCTTGCGCACGTACACCGGCGCGCCGTACAGCTCCAGCGCCTTCTCCACTGCGTCCACCGCACGGTCAACCCCCGCACAGTACCCGCGCGGACTCGCCACGAGGATGCGCTTGCCCTCCGGGCTCGGCTCGGAGGGGATGTCCTGCGGGAAGGCCGAGGCGCCGGCCAGGGTGACGGGGAGCTGCTTAATCTCATTCACGCCCAAATCCTATCGGCATTGCAGCCGGCGCGCTCATCTCCGGCCACGCCAGCATTGCGCAAGACCTCGCTCACCACACGACGCCGGCACGTACAATCCCGGCCACGGCGCGTCCAATCCCGGCCCGCCCGACCGCCCAACCGGTAGGCTGGACCCGTGAGCATCAAAGTCCCCGACGATCTACCCCCACTGGCCCACCTGACCAGCCCCGAGCACCCGTGGCCGCTACGCCTGCTGTCAGCGAAGATCGGCGAATACGTCGCGAAGATGTCACGCCTGTGGGTGGAGGGCGAAGTCATCGCGCTCAAACGCCGCGCCAACGCCCGCGTCCAGTTCTTCACGCTCGCCGACCTCGAAGAGAAGATGACGATCACGTGCAAGATCTGGTCACATAATCTTCCGTCCACGATCAGCGAGGGCTCGCGCGTCATCATCGCCGCCAAGCCTGATTTCTGGACGGGTAACGGCTCCCTCTCGCTGCAGACCGACGAGATCCGCATGGTCGGTGTGGGTGACCTCCTCGCCCGCATCGAACAGCTCAAGGCCAGGCTCGGCGCCGAGGGCCTCTTCGACCCGGCAAAAAAGAAGCCCCTCCCCTTCCTTCCGCGCAAGATCGGCCTCATCTGCGGGCGCAACACCCAGGCGATGCACGACGTCGTCGAAAACGTCCAACGCCGCTGGGCCGCGGCCCAATTCGAGATCCGCGAGGTGCAGGTCCAAGGCGCCGGAGCCGTGGAGGCGATGATCCCCGCGCTCCAAGAGCTCGACGCGATCGACGACGTCGACGTCATCGTCCTCGCCCGCGGCGGCGGTTCCGTCGAGGATCTCTTCCCCTTCTCTGACGAGCGACTCGTGCGTGCCGCGTTCGCCGCGACCACCCCGATCGTCTCCGCGATCGGCCATGAGCCGGACTCCCCCGTCCTCGACTTTGTGGCCGACTTCCGGGCCTCCACTCCCACCGACGCGGCGAAGAATATCGTGCCCGACGTCGGCGAGGAGCGCGTGGGACTCACGACGACGGTGCGCCGCGGCCGGATCGCGGTCGATCACCTGCTCGACTTGGCCATGGGCGAACTGGCCACACTACGCGCCCGGCCCGCGCTCGCCCAGCCCGAAGCGATGGTCGACAACCGGGCCGAAGACCTCGCCGACCTGCGAGAATGGTCGAATACCCACATCCGCCGTATCCTCGATTCGCACCGCTCCGCGCTCGATACCGAGCTTGGCAGACTGCGGACCTTATCCCCACTGTCGACGCTCAAGAGGGGCTACGCTGTCATTAGAACCGAGGATGGACTCGTGGGTAGCGTGGACGGCGTCACCACAGGCGCCAAGGCGCGCGCAACGCTCCATGACGGCACCCTCGACATGACGATCAACCGCGTCACGAAGGGATGACCATGGCCAAGGCCCTGAGCCCGCAAGAGCTCGATGAGAAGGTAGCCGAACTCAGCTACGAAGATGCCCGCTCGCGCCTCGTCGAGATCGTCACTCGCCTCGAGCAGGGCAACATCCCCCTCGAAGACGCCCTCACCATGTGGGAGCTTGGCGAAGCCCTCGCCCGCCGTTGCGAATCATGGCTCGACGGCGCCCGCGAGCGGCTACGCGCCGCCCAGACCGCCGCGAGCGGGCAGGCCGGCGCGGCCACCGCCCCCGCCAATCGGTCGGATGCCCCGGAAGAGGAGGCATGATGAGTTGCCTCGTGATCGGCGAGTCCCTCATCGACGTCGTCAAGCGCGGACCCAACCAGACCACCCGTCATCCCGGCGGCTCGCCGATGAACGTGGCCGTGGGTCTGGCGCGCCTCGGCCGCCGAGTGAAACTGCTCACCCGTTTCGGGGACGACTTCGACGGCGACACAATCCGCGACTACGTGGAAGGCGCCGGCGTGACCCTCATGCCGGGGGCGGTGGACACGGACGCTACGTCGATCGCGATGGCCTCCCTCGACGAACACGGGCACGCCACCTACCGATTCGATGTGCACTCCGCTTACGTCGACCCGCCCGCCGCCGGGGAGAAGCGAGCCGCCCTGATCACCCACCCACCGCTGCACGTCCACATCGGATCGATCGGAGCCCACCTGCGCCCAGGATCTGACACCGTGCGGCGGTGGATCGAGCTTCTTAGTCCGCATTCCACCGTCTCCTACGACCCGAACGTGCGCCTGTCGATCCTCGGCTCTGCAGATTCGATCGTGGCGGACATGGAAGCGATGTTGCCCTACATCGACATCGTCAAGGCCTCCACCGACGACCTCCACATGCTCTACGGCCCAAGCGCCGACCCGTTGGCGTTCGTCAAGCACCTCTTCGAGCGCGGGGTCAAGTTCGTGTCCATCACCGACGGGCCGAACGGCTCCCACTTCTTCACCCCCGCCACCTCGGTCCACATCCCGGCCGCGCAGGTTGAGGTGGTGGACACGGTCGGCGCCGGGGACGCCATGATGGCGGCACTCATCGACTCCCTTGCCCGCATCTCCGTGCTCGGCGAGGACCGGGCTCGGCTCACCTCGATCTCTTCTCAGATGCTGCAATCCGTGGGCGAATACGCCTCGCGCGCTGCGGGGATCACGGTCTCACGGGC
>JALEWQ010000090.1 GCA_022783305.1 Trueperella sp.
TTGCGCGAGGCGCGCAGGTCGATGATGCGCTGATTGGCCGAGCCGCGGAAGGCCAGGTCATGATGATAGAGGCGCTGAATGAACGGCCCGTCCACGAGCACATCAACCAGATCTAGGAGCTCGCGCTTGTCGGGGGTGTCAACCAAGAGCTGCTCATAGGTGTAGCCCGACCACAGCCACACGTCGCGCGTGGCCTCCTCCCCCGAGCCGAAGCGCTCCCGAAAGCGGCGCACCAGCGGGATCAGGATCGGCGTGGCGAGCATCGGCTCCCCGCCCAACAGCGACAGCCCGGCCACATACGGCTTCGCGATGTCGGTCAGGATCCGCTCCTCCAGCTCGTCCGTGTAGGGCTGACCATACCGGAAGGACTGCGTCGCCCTGTTGTAGCAGTTCGGGCACCGAAACGGACAACCCGACACGTACAGCGAGCAACGCACACCCTCCCCGTCCACGAAATTGAACGGCTTGTAGTCGGCGTAGTTACCCGCGAACAGCGCCCGCCCATCCCACTGGCAGGGGGCCGGGACGGTCACGCCGTCGTCGTCGATCATTCGAGAGCATCCATGTGCTTCACGCGCGCGGAGATCTCCATGTGCCGGCCGTGAACCATCGGTCGCTTGACCGGGTTACCGAGATAGCCGCAGGTACGCTTGACAACGTCGCACGTGTCCGGATCGTCGTTACCGCACTCGGGGCAGGCAAACCCCTCCGGCGTCGGGCTGAACTCACCCTCGAAGCCGCACTCGTAGCACTTGTCAATCGGCGTGTTCGTGCCGAGGTAGGCCACACGGTCATAGGCGTAGTCCCACACCGCCTCCAGCGCCTTCGTGTTGTGCGTGAGCTTGGGGTACTCGCAGTAGTGGATGAATCCGCCCTTCGTCAGCGGAGCATACTCCGCCTCGAAGTCGATCTTCTCGAACGGCGTGATCTTCTTGCGCACGTCGTAATGGAACGAGTTCGTGTAGTACTCCTTGTCCGTGACATTCTCGATGACGCCGAACTTCTCCCGGTCCAGCCGGCAGAAGCGATCCGTCAGCGACTCCGACGGCGTGGAGTAGATGGAAAACCAGTAGGGGTACTGCTCACGCCACGCCTCCGCGTAACGGTTCATCGCCCGCAAGATCTCCAAGGTGAATTCCTTCGCCTCCGAGTTCCCCTCCCAATCCGGACCGTAGAAGAGAGTAGCCGCCTCATACAGGCCAAGGTAGCCCATCGACACCGTGGCGCGGTGGGCGCGGAAGAACTTCGACACACCCGTCTCACCCTCCTGCGCGCGAAGGCCGAAGGCGCCGTAACGGTACAGGATCGGGGCGTTAGCCGGGGTGGCATCCTCACAACGCTTAATGCGGTAGAGCAAAGCCTCCTTGACGATCTGCATGCGCTCCTCAAAAATTTCCCAGAACGCGTCCTTGCTGCCACGGGCCTCAATCGCGATGCGCGGAATGTTGAGGGTCACGACGCCGAGGTTGTTGCGCCCCGCGTTGACCGCCTCACCCGTTTCTGGATCCACCCACTTGGGCAGGAACGAGCGGCAGCCCATCGGCGCCTTGTAATCGCCCTCGATCTCCACCAGCTTGTCGTAGGAGAGCACGTCCGGGTACATGCGCTTGGTGGAACACTCGAGCGCGAGCTGCTTGATGTCGTAGTTCGGGTCGCCGGGGTTGAGGTTGACGCCACGGCGCAGGCCCATGACCAGCTTCGGGAAGATCGCCGTGTGCCGGTCCTTGCCGATCCCACCGATACGGACCCGCAAGATCGCCTTCTGAATCTCGCGCTCGAACAGGCCCGTACCCAGGCCAAAGCCGAGGGTGACGAACGGTGTCTGGCCGTTGGAGGTGTAAAGCGTGTTGATCTCATACTCCAACGACTGCATCGCGTCGTAGATGTCCTTCTTCGTCTTCGCCAGGGCGTAGTCCGTACGACGCTCGGGCGCCACCCACTCCTCGGCGTCGCGCATGTGCTTGTCGTAGTTGAGCTGCGCATAGGGAGCGAGGACCTCGTCGATGCGATCCACGGACGTGCCGCCGTACTGGGAGGAGGCAACGTTCGCGATGATCTGGGCGATCTGGGCGGTGGCCGTGTTGATCGACTTAGGCGACTCGACGCGGGCGTTACCGATCTGGAAGCCGTTCGTGAGCATGCCCGGAATGTCGATGAGGCAGCAATTCGTCATCGGCTGGAACGGGTTGTAGTCAAGATCGTGGAAGTGGATGTCGCCCTTGATGTGAGCGTTGGCCACCGGCTTGGGCAGCATGTGCTTGAGGGCGTAAGCCTTGGCCACCGAGCCGGCCGTGAGGTCGCGCTGAGTATTGAAGACCGTGGCGTCCTTGTTCGCGTTCTCGTTGACCACCGTCTTATCCCGGCTGAGCAGCTTGCCCACCGAGTGCTGGATGTCCATCGTCTGGTTGCGCTCCACGTCGCGATCGTGGCGGTACTCAATGTAGGCGCGGGCCACCTCCGGGTAACGGGAGGCCATGAGGTAGTCCTCCACCGCGGACTGGATCGTGGGGATATCGAGGTTCTCGGTGGGCAGGGAGGCGACCACCGCCTCGGTCGCCTGCGAGCAGAAGGCGTGATCCTCGAGCCCGCGGTCATTCATCGCCGCCTCGATGGCCCGGTAGATCTTCGACGGATCGAAGCGGACCGAGCGGCCGTCTCGCTTGAGGACGCTGACGGTGGTGACGTCGATGATTGACATGATCTCTTCCCCCTCTTTGAGCGCGCCCAGCCTAGGCCAATGCGTGCAGTGTTCTTGCTGTTGGGCCGCGTTTAGCCGGTCGGCTGCGCTTTCTGGGTGTCTTCCAGAAAACACAAGATGTGCCGTCTCGAAAAAACGCAAGCACTACATATAGTAGCCGCTTTCGAATCACATGCATGTACTTTGGGGAACTTGGCGTGTCCTAGTGGCGCATTCCACCCCGTCCGCGGCAGGCGGCGTCGTCGTCGGGACACGAGCGGGGCCGATGGTGCGGCGTCGGCGATCGGTAAACTTGGAAGTCAAGCCAACCGATAGGGGAGAATCGTCATGCCATATGAACTCGCGCCCATCACCGCCTAGGAAATGCGCACGGCCGCGGCAGGCGTCAAGCCACTGCCCATTGAGCAATCCGCCGCGTGGGACGCCTTCGAAGAACGCTGCGGCCGGTCGACCTTCGGCCGATTCGCCTTCTCCAAAGGCGGCAAGAGGCTCGCCCTCATCTCCTTGGTCGAACACGAGATCCGCGGGGTCAAGTTCCTGTGGGCGAAGACGGGCCCGCTCTGGCTACGCTCTCAGTCCGCGGACAACGAAGCGGCTCTGCGCGCGGCCCTCAAGGCCGAGATCCACAAGCTCGACCCCAAGGTCACCTTAATCCGCCTGCACGCCAAGTACTCCGCCCCCGACCTGCACGACCTCCTCACCACCCTCACCTACGACCGCACCGTCGTCATCGACACCTGCGGCGGGGACCCGGAGAAGATCCTCCCCGCCATGCCGAACGACGGCCGACGAGCCGTGCGCCGCGAGATGAGCCGCATGGAGAAGGCCGGCGCTAAGGCCGTGGACCTGACGGGGATCGCTCTTGCCGACTTCGCCCCCCGTCTACGAGGTTCTGCGCGAGACGGCGCAGCGCAACGGCTTCTCCATCCACCCGATGGAGGTGTACTGGAACATGCTCGACGCGCTCGGGCCCGACCACGCGCGCCTCTTCGGCGTCGAACACGATGGCGCGATCGTGGCATGGGTGCTGGTGCTCGTCAACGACGGCCAGGCCTGCCAGTACTACGGCGCGCACTCCCACGCGGCGCGCGAGGTCCTCGCCTCTCAATTCCTGGATTTTTGGAGCGCCAAGGTCATGGGCGAGGAGGGCGTGGCCGGGCTCGACCTCATGGGCGTTGACTCGATGCGCTGCCCCAACCTCTACGAGCTCGGCATCAACAAGCGCCGCTACGCCGCTGGCGACGTCGAGGTCGACGGCGCGTGGGATCTTCCCGTCCTCGGCCCGATCTATCGCGCGCTGGTGGTGGCCAAGCAGGGCCGTGCGCTGGTACGGCGGGTTGGTGCAGCGGGGCGGCGGGCTGGCTCGGCGGGCTAGTGCGCTGGTGCAAGCCGAGCCAAAACCGCAGATGCAACACTAATGCACAATATGCAACGGTAAAATGCGGGGAATTAACGTCGCAGTTAGCGGATAAGTGTTGCATGTGGGCGGAGGTGGCACCGGCTCTGGCGGGCGCACCTGCCGCCGCTGGCCGCTCAGTCCGAATGAACTAATGCTCACTGGGCGATGTCGGGGGGGCTTCTCCACAAGGAGATGGCCCCAACATCGCCCACGTTGCTTGAACTGCCCGCGCGAAGCCGATCTAGCTGGTCTTGGTAATCTTCTCGACAAGCACGTGGCTTGCCTTGTCATAATGCTCGCCGCCGCATTCAGATCCGCCCTCGATATCGGACTGCTGGCCCGTTTCGAAGACATCCCCAACCTCGATCTTCGTGCCGTTGACCTCGAGATAAGAGCCATCCGCTGGTCCAGTTACCGATCCTGAGAAGAGGAGGAGAGCGCCGCGCTCGTTGACAGGACACAACTGCTCGTCAGCCACCCTGATCTCCTTCAAGGTTGTCACGATGGCAATGTCCACGACAGCCGGGGAAGCTTCAAGCGTGGGTGCTTTCAGTTCCGCGCCCGTCGAACACCCGGACAAGGCGAAGGGGATGACACAC
>JALEWQ010000112.1 GCA_022783305.1 Trueperella sp.
GGCCACCCCCCCCCCCCCCCGCCACGTCTACCTGCACCACGGTTATTCTTCTTCGTGCTGCGGTAGCTGAATTTTCTCTAGGACTTCCTTACGAGGAAAGCGTCGGTGGCCTCCGAGCGTGCGAATCGAGGGCAACTTGCCGCTGTCCGCCCATCGCGCCACTGTCTTGGGATCAACCCGGAATAGCGCCGCGACCTCAGCTGGGGTCATCAAGTCTGTTTCTAAATCCATCTTATTCCTCGTGTGTGGGGGTGACCAGCGATTCTCAGGTTCTTTTCTCATCTCTCCCGCTCCGGTTTGACGAGCCCGCAAGTATCGAAAACCAATGTCCATCTTATGACCGTTGGCGTCCGTCTCACAAGCCTAAACATAATTTCTACACCCCAAAATTGCAGGTCAGCGCACTAGCTATTGCAGGTCAGCGCGCTCGCTGCGAAGCGACTTGCACCTTCGAGAGACGATATCGACCCGGCGCCGGCCACCGGAACGGTTTCCACTAAGGGCGTACACCGCCGCACACATGTCGCTTCACGTAGAGATTCCTACCCCTTTCGGGGTAAAGTATGTGCCACGAACCATTATTGAGATAAAGCGGAGCCGCACACAGTGCCTGCTCCAAGACGAGTTGAGGGGGGTCGAGCCAATATGGGGCGCGGCCGTCAAAGAGCCAAGCAGCGAAAAGTCGCACGGAACCTGAAGTACTTCAGCCCGGAGACCGATTATGAGGCCCTTGAAAGGGAACTCGCAGGTCGCTCCGAACCGAAGGACGAGCCGGACGACTACGATTCCTGGGACGAGTACGATCCCGAATCCTACGAGATTCCTCCGGCAACCGACGATTGAGGCGCCAGTCTTCGACATGAGGCGCTGAGCCTCTAGCTATCCTCCCGGGGAGCCAGCTTCACGGCTGGCTTTTCAGTGTGCCTGCATTCGGGCGACATGGGTTGGACCACGGCCGAAACTATCGGAGAGTGGGAGCTACCTGCACGTCGGCGGCAAGGCCTGTGTGTCGGCGGCGCGGTGGGATTCCTCCCGCAGACCTCCGCCCGCGGTTACCGCGCACCCACGTTGCCGTCGTCGGTACGCGTGTAGATCGCAGACCTCCGCCCGCGGTTGCCGAGCACCCACGAGGCGGGCTAGACGATGACGAAGGTGGGCTTGAGCTCCTCCGACAGCCCGGTCAGCCGCACGCGCACTTGTTCCCCCACCGGCATGCGATCGCCGGTCGCCACGCCCTCCATGGCCGGCTCTGCGATGGATATCCGCCCGCGCTTGAGCTTTCCGTCAGCCTGCCTTTCTTCGACGACGACGGCCGTGAACTCCTCCCCCACACGCCCGCGCAGGGTCAGCCCTTCGAGCGCGTCGAGCGCGCGGCCCTGCAGGGCGTTGGCTCGTCGGGTGCCCGCACCCATGAGGGAGGGTAGCTCCGGCAGCGCCTCGGTCACCCAGGATGGCACCTCATCGCCCGCGAGCACGCATCGGCACAGCTCCAGGCCGAATCGGTCCACGAGCCGGCGCAGCGGCGCGGTGACGTGGGCGTAGGGCGCCGCGATGGCGTGGTGGCGCAGGTCGACGTCGTCGGGGCGCGTGACCGGCAGCGCGAGGTAGCCCGCGCCGCGAAAGAGCCTCGCTGCCTCGTACAGGAAGGCAAGCGCCGCCGGGCGGGATGGGTCGAGGCCGCGCACGAAGGATGCGTAGTCCTCGCTGGGCGGCCAGTCGTGTCCGAGGCTTCGGGCCACCCGGCGGAGCCGCTCCAGATCCTCCTCGCGCGCGGCGGGGAGCGTGCGCAGGATGCCGAGGTTCGCCCCGATCATGATCTTGGCCGCCTCCATGCCCGTCATGAGCGAGATCTGGGAGTTCCACTCCTCCGCGCCCGTCACCTCGCGCAGCTTGAGCAGGTATCCGCCCGCGTCGTGCTCCACCCGCTGCTCGGGCAGGTTCAGCGAGATGCCGCCGCGCTCCGCCTCCAAGCGTTGGCGCTGGCGCCCCACGCGCGCCAGATCCTCCGCCAGGCCGGGCGGCACGTTGATCGGAAGCTGGCCCGCCCCGTCGTAGGCGGCCTGGACCTGTTGGTAGGTGAGCTGGGCGCGCGAGCGCACCTGGGCCAGCTCGAGGCGGGTGCGAGACACCTCTCCGGCGTCGAGCTCGAAGCGCCACACGTACGCAGGTCGAACCTGACCAGCGAGGAGCGAGGCGGCGTCGTTTGATAGTGCTTCTGGATGGAGCGGGATCGAGCGATCCGGCAGGAAGATGGTGGTGGCCCGCTCGCGGGCCACGGCGTCGAGCGCCCCGCCCGGCCGGACGAACAGGCCCACCGCGGCGATCGCGTAGTAAAGGACGTCACCGTCGATGAAGATCGCCTGGTCGAGGTCGCGCGAGCCCTCCGGGTCAATCGTGACGAACGGCAGGTCGGTGCGGTCCGGCAGTTCTGGAAAGTCCCGCCTGGCCGACGCCGCCTCCGCCAACGCCTCGGAGGAGAACGCGGCCGGGGCCTCCGCCTCGACCAGCTTCGTAATCGTGGAAGAAATCTGCCGAGCTGGAACCACGTTCGGATTGATGAACCGTTGCCGCACAGCTCACCTCATCGTCGCACGCCCGGGCGCGTGCGCCCAGGCTCTGCCGGTCCGGGGTCTGCCGGTCCGGGGCTTGCCTGCCCAGGCTCTACCTTCTCGGGCTCTGCCCGCCCGGGGCTTGTCTGTCCAAGGCCTGCCTTCCCGGGGCCCTCGTCCCGGTCGTCCTTCCGTCCCGGCGAGGCCGGCTGTGCCGGAGCGGCCAGCTGCGCCGGAGCGGCCAGCTGTGCCCGGCCGAACAGCGGGAAATAGCGGCCTAGGTCAGCCCGCGTGCCAGAATGGGAAATCTTGGACTCATCCACCGGCCGACCAAGGGTAGCATCCAGCCACGTGCCACCATCCAACTCCACAACGTTCGGCGGGGTACCCCTCGTGTGAACCGGTCCGGCTATCGCCTGCACGGCCCCCACCCACGGGACTCGAATCTCCACGCTACGACCGGGGTGACGCGTGGCGAATTCCTCCAGGGCGAAACGCACTGCCGTTGCCAGCTGCGCACGGCTCAGCTCCGCGCCCGAGGCATAGGCCCGCACCAGCTCCATGCCCTGCGACTCGTCAATCCGCCGTCTCATGAAATGATCCTACCCATCGGGGCGGGCCAGGGGAGCAGCGTTGCTGCTCCCCTGACCCCCATCCCACCTAGCGAACGATTGTCATGGCGTGCCAGCCATGACCAATCTGGCTCGGCTTCGCGAACCAGCCGTTGCCGGTATTCTCGTAGAGGTACATGACCCCGTCACGCACGCCCACCAGATCGTGAGCGCCGTCGCCGGTCAGGTCACCCGGGACGAATACCTGCGTAAAGTCAGCCCAACCGTGACCCTTGGGGCCGACAGTGCGCAGCACTCCCGAGGCCATCGTCTCGTAGGAGATGAGCTTGCCGTCAGCGGTGGTAGCCAGGATGTCCCAGTCCGCACTACCCGCAGTGTTGCCCACCGAGACGATATTGGTGATCGCGGCCCAACCGTGGCCGACCTTACCGGCGCTCGCCAGGCCCGCCGAGGTGACCGTGTAGCGGTAGAGCTCCCCCGTCGCGCTCTGGCGCGCGACGATCGAATCCGCCCCGCCAACCTTGCCGGCGTAGGAGACCAGATCCATTCCGTTCCAGCCGTGGCCAACCCGCGCACCCTGCTTGAGGTGGCCGTTGCCCGTCGAGGTGTAGACGAACATGGCGCCATCGGCGGTGGTCACGAGGAAGTCAGAACGCTTGTCACCGTTGAGGTCGTTGACCTTGACGATGTTCGTCGCTTCGAAGCCGGACGCGAGCAGGCCCATCGTCTTCAGCGTCTGGCCACCCTGGTAGAAGTACAGTTCACCCGCGCCGTTCAAGCCCCAGATGTCCGCCAGCTTGTCGCCGGTGGCCTCGCCGTAGATGTTAGACGCGGGGGTCGACACGCTCGGGACGGTCGAGCCGGCGGCCCTGACAGAGATCGGCAGGTCAACCGTGGAGCTGTCGTCGGTGGAGATCATCAGCACGCCGTCGCCAGCCGCGGCATCCGCCGGCACCACAAAGGACACGGACGCCTTGCCGGTCTCGTCGCGCTGCGGGACAACGGTCGTATCGATCGTAGCGGTGGCAACCTCAGTGCCGTTGAGCGCGACCTCAACCTTGGTCGGCAACGGTTCCGTTGACGTCATCGCGAGCGAGGACAGTTCCGCCGTGACCGTCTCACCCGGGGCGAAGGTCCGCGGGCCAGTGTAACCGAAGGAACGCTGCGTGTAGTCAGGCTTGACCGCGCCGTCCGCGGCCCACACCTTAGCGACTTCGTTGAACGCGGCGTGGTCGATGATTCCCGTGTCCACCACCGGATTGCCGGCGTTGGCGAAGGCGGTGAAGTCGTCACCCGCGTCGAGCAGGAAGGACGAAGAGGCAACCGTCAGTTCCCTGTCATCCTTAGCCAACAGCTTGCCATCGAGGTAAACCGCGAGGATGTGCGAGCCGTAATCCGCGGCAGGATCGTAGACGTACTTGACGTTGTCCGACAGGCCCAGGCGCAGGATCGGGCGCGAGCTACCGGGCTTCCACTGCTGCTCAAGCAGCTCGTAGAGGTCCGACGCGTGAATGACGCGCGTGCCGTAGGAGTTGCCAAATGGTTGGACGCTGAAGGACTCCTTGAACGTCACGACCCCGTCCCCATTCGGGTCGTAGTCGGCGCGGATGCCGCCCGAGTTCATGACGCCGAAGTCCGCCGGCTTGGCCAGGGTTCGGCTGTACTCGTAGAAGGCCTGGGCGATGAGGTTTCCTGCGGAGGACTCGGTGCCACGGTTGGCGCCCTCATCCCCACTGCGCTTGTCGGTACCCCGGTTGGCGACACCGTCGATCCGGAAGAGCTCCTCGGCGCCGAGCTTGTCGGACTCCGCGAGCTTCTTATCCACCAGCGCCTTGATCTCAGCATTGACGGGGACCTGCGGGGCACCCTCTTTGCTGCTTTGAACGGGGACAGCTTCGTTCGCACAGGAGCTAGACACGCCGTCGGGCGAAACGCTCAGAGTCGCGAAAGAGACAGTGCTCCCGGAGGCGCCAGGCTGGCACACGGCTGCACCCGAGGCGGTCTTCGCCTCCCCCGCCACATGCGTGTGGCCGCCGAAGGCCAGGTCCACATCCGGGCCCAGGGTCTCGACCTTGGAGATACCGTCGTGCATGAGCGCCACGACCGCGTCGGCCGTGCCATCAGCCTTGATCTTCTTCGCGATCTCGTTCGTCACCTGCACCGGATCCTTGAAGGTCAGGCCCTCGATCGCCGACGCCGAGGTCAGCGACGGGGTCTCAGCCGTGACCGTGCCGATAAAGGCAACCTTCACGCCGCCATACGTGCGCACCACGTAGCCCGGATCCGCGATCTCCTTCGCGCCCTCCACGTTCGCACCGAGGTAGGTGAACTTCGCCAGACCCAGGATACGATCACGCAGATCGGAATAGCCCTGATCGAACTCATGGTTGCCCACCGACGAGGTCGTCAGCCCCATCGCGTTGAGCACCTCAAGCGTGGGAACGTCCTTGGCGATGGCCGACTCGAACGTCGAACCACCGACCGAGTCACCCACGGCGAGGAAGTCAAAACTCGCGGCGTTGGCACGGCGATCATCGAGCATCTTCGCCATTGCCGGCGCGGTCTTAATCGCCCCGTGGAAATCGGAGATGACACCGAAGTCGATGACCACGGCGCCGTCAGCAGCACCGGCGGCTTCCGTCGCGGTGCCTTGGGCACCGTCCGGCGCCGCGCCCGAGCCCTCGGTTCCCCCATCGGTATCCGCGGACTCGCTAGCAGCCGGTGCGGCTTCGGATCCGGCCGCCTCAGATTCGCCAGCCGCAGCGCTCCCCTCCGACCCCGCGGGGGCTTCGGACTCGGCAACGTCAACGACACTCGAGGAGGAGGTATCCTCCGGGACCGCCGCTGCCGGGACGGCGAGCGCCGCCGTCCCCAGCATGATCGCTGTCGCCAAGCTCACCGAGCGCAGCGACGATCTGTTCGTTTTCGACATGGAAAACATCCCTTCTTCTGTCCATCAACAAGATCCATTCTAGGCATCAGCCTCCGACAATTTTTCCCACTACCCTTATCCAGCACGTTAACGGATCGATAACGCGCGCCAGATCACGAGGTCAACCAACCGAAAGGGGCGGTGTGGGCCGCATCCTCGCATGTACGAAGATGCGGCCCACACCGCCACTCATGGATAGCCAGACGAACCGGACTAGATCACGCCCTGCTCGAGCATCGCGTCGGCCACCTTCATGAAGCCCGCAGCGTTGGCCCCCACCATGTAGTTGCCGGGCTTACCCAGCTCCGCCGCCGTCTCCAGCGAGGTGTGGTGGATATCGTGCATGATCGCCGCAAGCCGCGCCATGACGTCGTCGAAGGACCACGACTGCAGCTCCGCGTTCTGCTGCATCTCCAGCGCCGAGGTAGCCACGCCACCAGCGTTGGCCGCCTTGCCCGGCGCATAAATGATGCCCGCCTCCTGCGCAACCTCGATCGCACCCGGAGTCAGCGGCATGTTCGCGCCCTCGGCGATGAGTCGGATTCCGCCCATCTCCATCGCCCGGACATCCTGGGCGTCAACCTCGTTCTGCGTAGCACACGGCAGGGCGATGTCGGCGTCGATACCCCACACCTTGCCGCCCGCGTGGTAAATCGCATTCGGGCGGGCCTCCGCATACTCCGAGACGCGCCCGCGGCGCACCTCCTTGATCTCCTTCAGCAGCGGCACATCGATCCCATCCGGGTCAAACACCGCGCCCGACGAGTCCGAGATCGACACGGCCTTCGCGCCCACCGCCTGCAACCTTTCGATCGCATAGATGGCCACGTTTCCAGATCCGGACACGATCGCCGTCTTGCCCTCCAGGTTCTCGCCAACCTCGCCCAGCATCTCGTCAACGAACATCACGAGGCCGTAGCCTGTGGCCTCCGTGCGGCCCCGCGAGCCGCCCCAGCCAATGCCCTTGCCTGTCAGCACGCCCGCCTCATTACGACGAGCGAGGCGCTTGTACTGGCCGAACATGTAGCCGATCTCGCGCGCACCCACACCGATATCGCCCGCCGGAACGTCGATATCCGCACCGATGTGCGAGGACAGTTCATTCATGAACGCCTGGCAAAAGCGCATGACCTCGTTGTCGGACTTGCCGTGCGGGTCAAAATCCGACCCGCCCTTACCGCCGCCGATCCCCTGGCCCGTCAGCGCATTCTTAAAAATCTGCTCGAAGCCGAGGAACTTAATAATCGACAGCGTCACCGACGGGTGGAAACGCAACCCACCCTTGTACGGGCCCAGCGTCGAGTTGAACTGGATACGGTAACCGCGGTTGACGCGCACCTTGTTGTTATCGTCCTGCCACGCCACGCGGAACATGATCTGACGCTCAGGCTCGATAATGCGCTCGAGGATCGCCGCCTCCTGGTAGTCCTTCCGCTCCAGCAGGAGAGGCTCGAGGCTCTCGATCACTTCACGAACTGCCTGCTGAAACTCAGGCTGAGTGGGATTACGCTTCAGTGCCTCTTCATAGACACGCTCTAGCTGTGCATCCATTCCAACTCCTCACATTGATCAGCGGGATCCTTCAGACCCCGGACGTTTGCCAGAATAATTGACCTCAAAAAGATGGCATAGAGATTCTCATAAATTGGCCAGTGTTTTCGACCTCAGTTTTACCCTATGACAGCCAGCCAAGAGAAGCCGCCCTCCCTAGGGCTTACCTTGCTGCAGCCGAGCCGGGCTGGCGGGTCTGCGCTCGTCAAGGCTTCCGGCTCTTCCCAGCTGGGGATGTATTGGAGTGGTGGGGCGCGCGCCGAGGGTGTGGGTGCCGCGGTGTGAGGGCCGGCGGTGGGGCGCCGGAGGACTCCAACCCAAACGCCCAGACCGGGAAGAGGCGCTAACCCTCTTCCTCTTCCGTGGGATCCTCGCCCAGGAGCATCTTCTCCACCAGGCGGTAACGCGAACCCATCTCCTCCACCACGTCGGCCGCCAGGATCGGCGCCGGCCCGTGGCCCTTGATCCACTCGGCAGCCCTCTTACGAACCGCGTTACGCACGTACTCCTTGCCGAAGGCCCGCGGCAAACCTTCCTTTGCCTCCGACTCCAGCCAGTACGTCGCCGAATCCGGCGTAAACGCCTGATCGCCCAACACGAACTCACTATCGCCCGAGTCGTAGGATGCCCCAAACTCGAGCTTGCACTCCGCGATAATCAGGCC